>CCMO02000001.1:4514096-4844966 GCA_000751295.2 bacterium YEK0313 | reverse complement strand
GGTCCCTTCGCCTCGGCGTTCTGGCGCACCGCCTTCGCCCTGCCGGTGCTCTATGTCTGGATGCGCATCGAGGATCGCGGCGCCGCGAGCCGGCCGCGCCCCAATCTGCCGGTGGTGCTGGCCGGCCTGTTCTTTGCGGGCGACCTGTTCTTCTGGCACCTGTCGATCCTGAAGACGACCATCGCCAATTCGACCTTTCTGGCCACCACCGCGCCGATCTGGGTGGTGCTGGTCGCCTGGGTCTGGCTGAAGGAAAAGACCTCGCTCGCGACCCTTTGCGGTCTTGCCCTGTGCATCGGCGGGGGCGCGGCGCTGGTCAGCGACAGCCTCACCATCGATCCGGCACGGCTGACCGGCGACCTCTATGGCGCGGCGACCGGCCTGTTCTTCGGGCTCTATTTCCATGCCGTGCGCCGCGGCCGGGCGAGCCACGGCGCGGCGCGGCTGACCTTTCAGTCGACGGTGATCACGGCGCTCTGCCTGCTCGCCGTCTCGCTGGCGCTGGAGCCGGCGATCCTGCCGGGCAGCCTGAAGGGCTGGGCTGCGGTCATGGCGCTCGGCCTCGTCACCCATGCGGCCGGGCAGGGGCTGCTTGCGGTGGCGCTGGGCACGCTGCCGACAGTGTTCTCCTCCCTCGTCATCTTCATGGAGGCGGTAATCGCGGCGATCGTCGCCTGGATCCTGCTCGGCGAGGCCCTGTCGCCGGTGCAGGTCGCCGGCGGCCTCCTGATCATGCTCGGCATCTGGGTCGCGCGGCCGAAAGGGCCGGCGGCCTGACGTCACAACCCCGTTGGCGCGTTGACACGGCAGTTTGCATCAACGAAAAGCCAAAGATCGGTGTGATGCTCACTCAATGGTTCGATTCCCCACAAGCCGTTCCTTCGCAGTGCTGGGCCTCCTCGTCGGGGCCCTGTGGCTGTCTGCGACCGGGCCGGCGGCGGCCGATCTGAAGCTGTGCAACACGACCGGCAGCCGGGTCGGCATCTCCATCGGCTACAAGGACGGCGAGGGCTGGACCACGGAGGGCTGGTGGAACGTCGCCCCGCGCAGTTGCGAGACCATTTTGCGCGGTCCGCTGGTGGCGCGCTTCTATTATCTCTACGCAGTCGACTACGATCAGGGCGGCGAATGGTCGGGGCGTGCCTTCATGTGCACGCGCGACAAGGAGTTCACCATTCGCGGCATCGAGGAATGCCTCGCCCGCGGCTATGACAGGATCGGTTTCTTCGAGGTCGATACCCAGGACCAGCGCGCCTGGACCGTCCAGCTCACCGATGACCGCCCGCAGGCGCCGGCGGCACAGCCCCAGCCGCCGATGGCTGCGCCCGTGCCGATCGTCGCGGCCCGCCAATCCGCGCCTGACGCCGCTGCCCGGCGGGCTCTTCGGCGTCGGCGGCGGGGCCAATGCGGCCCCCGCGGGCGTGCCCGCCTTCACCTCGCCACGCTGACGCCCGGACCACGCGCGGGCCGGCCCTGCTGCGGCGCAAAAGCCGCGTTGCCAGAAGCGCATTCATGGGTTACCCCTGCCAGGACTATTGCCTTGTTGGGAGATGCGCCATGGCTTCCGAGCCCCACGTCGACGGTACCGCGCCGATGGACTATGCCGAGCACGAAAAGACCTATGAGCTTTTCGTCGGCCTGACCAAATGGGGCAGCGTCGCCGTC
The DNA here is from genome assembly GCA_000751295.2 of bacterium YEK0313. Lineage (NCBI taxonomy): Bacteria > bacterium YEK0313. The sequence continues at coordinate 4,843,301 of CCMO02000001.1, read as the reverse complement.
GTCCTCGTGCTGATCCTGATGGCCTATTTCCTTCTGTGATGTCCTGAGAGCGTCCGTCTGAGGGGGGCATCGGCCGCGCTCCTACCGTTCCGCGCCCCCCGGCGCGCCCGCGCAAGACGGGTCACCGGAGGACTATTTGATGCGCATTGCAGTCCCTAAGGAGATCGATGCCGCGGAGCCGCGCGTCAGCGCGACGCCCGACACGGTCAAACGGCTGATCGCGCTCGGGGCCGAGCTCGTCGTCGAGCCCGGGGCGGGCCTTGAATCGGGCATCACCGATGCCGACTACGAGGCCGCCGGCGCGAAGCTCGCCAAGGACGCGGTGCAAGGTGCCGATGTCGTCCTCAAGGTGCGCCGGCCGACCGCGGCCGAGCTCTCGGGCTACAAGTCCGGCGCGGTGGTGCTTGCCACCATGGACCCCCACGGCAACGAGCAGGCGCTCGCCGACATGGCCAAGGCAGGCATTGCCAGCTTCGCCATGGAGCTGATGCCGCGCATCACGCGCGCCCAGGTCATGGACGTTCTGTCGTCGCAGGCCAACCTTGCCGGCTACCGGGCCGTCATTGACGGCTCGGCCGAGTTCGGCCGGGCGCTGCCGATGATGATGACCGCCGCCGGCACGGTTCCGGCGGCGCGCATCTTCGTCATGGGCGCGGGCGTCGCCGGCCTGCAGGCGATCGCGACCGCAAGGCGCCTCGGTGCGGTGGTCACTGCCACCGACGTGCGGCCCGCCGCCAAGGAGCAGGTCGAAAGCCTCGGCGCCAAGTTCGTCGCGGTCATGGACGACGAGTTCAGGCAGGCCGAGACGGCGGCCGGCTATGCCAAGCCGATGTCGGCGGAATACCAGGCCAAGCAGGCCGCGCTCGTCGCCGAGCACATCGCCAAGCAGGACATCGTGATCACCACGGCCCTGATCCCGGGCCGCCCTGCGCCGCGCCTCGTCAGCGCGGCCATGGTCGCCTCGATGCGGCCGGGCTCGATCATCGTCGACCTTGCGGTCGAACGCGGCGGCAATGTCGAAGGCGCCAAGGCCGGATCCGTCGTCACCACGGCGAACGGCGTCAAGATCGTCGGCCACCTCAACGTGCCGGGCCGGCTCGCGGCGACCTCGTCCTCGCTCTACGCGAAGAACCTTTTCGCCTTCCTCGAGATCATGATCGACAAGGAGACCAAGTCGCTGGTCGTGCCCTGGGAGGACGAACTGGTGAAGGCGACGCTGCTGACCCGCGACGGCGCCATCGTGCATCCGAGCTTCCAGGCCGCGGCTCCCGCGACGGGGGCAACGGCGCCGGCCGCGACGCCTGCCGCGACCGACGAGCCGACAAAAACCAGCAACGCCTGAGGGTGCATCAATGGCCAATCTTTCTCCGGATCAGGCCCTGGACAGGGCGCGCGCGGCAGCCGAGGTTGCCCGCACCGCAGCCGAACAGGCGCGTATCGCAGCCGAGCAGGCCACCGCCGTCGCCGACCAGTTCGCCACCGCCGCGGGCGCCGCGGCCCACGCGGCGAGCGGCGGGGCGATCGACCCGACCATGTTCCGCTTCGCCATCTTCGTGCTGGCGGTGTTCGTCGGCTACTATGTCGTCTGGTCGGTGACGCCGGCCCTGCACACTCCCCTGATGTCGGTCACCAACGCGATCTCGTCGGTCATCGTGGTCGGCGCATTGCTCGCCGTCGGCGTATCCTGGATGGAGACCGGCTCGTTCCTCGCGCGCTTCTTCGGCTTCTTCGGCCTGATCCTCGCGGCGATCAACATCTTCGGCGGCTTCCTCGTCACGCAGCGCATGCTCGCGATGTACAAGACCAAAGACAAGCCAGCGGCAAAGAAGGGCTGAGGGGGATCCAATGTCAGCCAATCTTGCAGCGCTTCTCTACCTCCTGTCCGGCGTCCTGTTCATCCTGAGCTTGCGTGGCCTGTCGAGCCCCGAGAGCTCGCGCCAGGGCAACATGTTCGGCATGACCGGCATGGCGATCGCGATCCTGACGACGCTCGCCTCGCATCCGCCGTCCAGCGTCGGTTCCTGGATCCTGGTCCTGCTCGGCCTCGGCATCGGCGGCGCCATCGGCGCGGTGATCGCCCGGCGCGTGCCGATGACCTCGATGCCGCAGCTCGTCGCCGCGTTCCATTCGGGCGTCGGCCTGGCCGCCGTCTTCGTCGCCGCGGCCGCGCTCTATGCGCCGACCGCCTTCGATCTCGGCCAGCGCGGCGCCATCAAGGGCGCCTCGCTGTTCGAAATGGTGCTCGGCGTCGCCATCGGCGCCATCACGCTGACCGGCTCGATCATCGCCTTCCTGAAGCTCGACGGACGGATGAGCGGCAAGCCGATCATCCTGCCGCAGCGCCACCTGCTCAACATCGCGATCGCCGCGGCGATCGTGATCCTGATGGTCGTGTTCATCCGCACCGAGAGCCATTTCGCCTTCTGGCTCATCGTGCTCCTGTCCTTCGTCATCGGCGTGACCCTGATCATCCCGATCGGCGGCGCGGACATGCCGGTGGTCGTGTCCATGCTCAACTCCTATTCGGGCTGGGCGGCCGCGGGCATCGGCTTCACGCTGGGCAATACCGCGCTGATCATCACCGGCGCGCTGGTCGGCTCGTCCGGCGCGATCCTGTCCTACATCATGTGCAAGGCGATGAACCGCTCGTTCATCTCGGTCATTCTCGGCGGCTTCGGCGGCGAGACGGCCGCGGCGGGCGGCGCGGTCGAAACCCGTCCCGTCAAGCAGGGGTCGGCCGACGACGCCGCCTTCATCATGAAGAACGCCTCGAAGGTGATCATCGTGCCGGGCTACGGCATGGCGGTGGCCCAGGCGCAGCACGCGCTGCGTGAAATGGCCGACCTCCTGAAGCAGGCCGGGGTCGAGGTGAAATACGCCATCCATCCGGTCGCCGGCCGCATGCCCGGGCATATGAACGTGCTGCTCGCCGAGGCCAATGTGCCCTATGACGAGGTCTTCGAGCTCGAGGACATCAACTCGGAATTCGCCCAGGCCGACGTGGCCTTCGTCATCGGCGCCAACGACGTGACCAATCCGGCCGCGAAGACCGACAAGACCTCGCCCATCTACGGCATGCCGATCCTCGACGTCGAAAAGGCGGGCACCGTGCTGTTCATCAAGCGCGGCATGGGATCGGGCTATGCGGGCGTCGAGAACGAGTTGTTCTTCAAGGACAACACCATGATGCTGTTCGCCGACGCCAAGAAGATGGTCGAGAACATCGTCAAGGCGCTCGCCCATTGAGGCGGCCCCGCCATTCCGGATAGAGTTGAGGACGGGGCCTTCGGGCCCCGTTTCGCTGTCTCCGGAGGCCGCCATGCTGTTCATGGTCATCGAGCGCTTCGCCGATCAGGATGCCGTGCCGGCCTATCGCCGGGTGCGCGACGCCGGCCGGTCGCTGCCGGAGGGGCTGACCTATGTCGACAGCTGGGTGGAGCCAAATTTCGGCCGCTGCTTCCAGCTCATGCGATGCGACGACCTGCGCCTCTTGCAGCAATGGGTGCTGAACTGGCGCGGCACCGGCGTCAGCTTCGAGATCGTGCCGGTGGTCGGCAGCAAGGAGGCTGCCGTGGTGATCGCGCCGTTCCTCGACGCGCCGGCGCGGGAATGAGGGGGCTTTGATGAGCCTCACCCTGCGCCCCTATGAGCCGGGCGACCGGCGCGCCGCCATCGGGCTGATCCATCAGCTCAACGTGTTCGAGGATGCGATCTCGGGCGACCGCGCCAAGGACCATGCCGCGGCCGAGGCCTGCCTCGACCTCGACCTGCGCCGCGCGGCGGAGCAGGGCGGCGCGGTGGTGCTGGCGCTCGACGGCCGGGAAGCGGTCGGCATGATGGCCTTCTTCATCGATCGCAAGGAGCCCTATCTCAGCGCCGGGATCGGCAAGGTCGGACACATTGCCGAGCTCGTGGTCGACGAGCGCCATCGCGGACAGGGCATCGGCACGGCCCTGCTCGAGGAGGCCGAGCGGCTCGCCCGGCTGCACGAGGTCAGCCGGCTCAGGATCGGCGTCATTGCCGGCAACGGGATCGCCCGCCGCGCCTACGAGCGCTTCGGCTTCCGGGCGGCCTCGATCGAGCTGACCAAGGAGGTAGGGCGCTAGCTTGGAAGCGCCGGGATCCGGCCAGTGCGGCAAAAAAGTGCATGCGACGACATGGTCCGGAAACAGCCGGCCCGCAGTCTCGGGCGCATGAAGTGGCTCGGTATCGTCGCCGTCCTCGGCATCATCGGCTATCTCGTGCTTTGCGCCGCCATGTGGGGCCTGCAGCGACGGTTGCTCTATTTTCCCGACACGACCGGGGTCAGTCCGCGCGAGGTCGGGCTGGTCGCCGAGGTCGTCGAGGCGCGGGCCGAGGATGGCGCGCCGGTGCGCATGTGGTGGATGCCGCCGCAGGCCGGACGGCCGGTGGTCATCCACATGCACGGCAATGGCGGCAACCTGTCCTATTGGGCGCCGGTCTTCCGAGACCTGACGGCGGCGGGCTACGGCGTCATGGCCCTGTCCTATCGCGGCTATGCCGGCTCGCCCGGCTGGCCGAGCGAGGCCGGCCTGATCGCCGATGCCCGGGCGGCCTATGGCGCGGTGCGCGAGCGTGCGCCGGAGGCGCGCATCGTGCTTCTCGGCGAGTCGCTCGGCTCGGGCGTGGCGACCGCGCTTGCCGCCGAGCAGCCGGTGGCGGGCCTCGTCCTGAGCGCGCCGTTCACCGCCATCGCCGACCGTGCCGCGGAGATCTTTCCGTTCCTGCCGGTGCGCCTGCTGCTCGCCGACGGCTTCCTCTCGCGGGAGCGTATCGGCAGGGTGCGCGCGCCCGTGCTGATCGTGCACGGCAGCGCCGACATGACCGTGCCGATCGACCATGGCGAGCGGCTGTTCCAGCAGGCCGCCGAGCCGAAGCGCTTCGTCCGCATCGTGGGCGGCGGCCACAACGACCTCTGGTCGCGCGGCAGCCGGGAAGCAGTGCTGGGCTTCGTCGGCGAGATCGCGCGATAGGGCGAGGGCCGCCGGCCGTACCGGCGCGCTGGATCGGCACGCTCGCCGGCTTCAGGCCGCCGGGCTCAGTTGAACAGGCGGTAGCTCTGTCCCGAACGGCCGCCCAGCCGGGCGAAGGCGTCGCGGGCGGCGGGATTGTTCTCCTCGATGCTGAGCGCCTTGGTATAGGAGCCGAGCGCCCGCTCGTTGTCGCCGGCCGCTTCCAGCGCCTTGCCGCGGGCGACCCAGAGGTCGGCGGACCGCGGATTGAACTGGACCGCCTCGTTGAAATCGTTGAGGGCGGCCTGGTTGTCGCCGAGCGCCTGGTAGCTCAGGCCACGTCCGAAATAGGGTTCGGGATTGTTCGGCGCGAGGCCGAGGGCCGTCGTGAAGTCCTCCACAGCCTGGCGGTGATTGCCCTGGCTCGCATAGACGAGCGCGCGGTTGTGGTAGGCCTGCGGGTTCGAGCCCTGGATCTGGATCGCCCGGTTGTAGTCGGCGAGCGCCTCGGCCGAGCGGCCCTGGGCGCGGTAGATGTTGCCGCGGCCGACATAGGCGGCGGCATAATTGCCGTCGGCCTGGATCGCCCTGTTGTAGTCGGCGAGGGCGAGGTCGGTGCGCCCGGTCTGGCGGTAGAGGAGGGCCCGGTTGGACAGGGCCTGGACATAGTTGCCGTCGAGCTGAATGGCGCGGGAAAAGTCGGAGAGCGCCTCGGACTGCCGGCCGGTGCGCGCGAGCACGGTGCCGCGCATGTTGTAGGCCTGCGGGTCGTTGGGGTTGCGGGCCACCACGTCCGACAGGGAGGAGAGGTTGGCGGTCGAGCCGATATATTGCGAGTCGGCGTCGTCGCCGCCGGTCACCGAGCCCACGCCGCCGGTGGTTCCGCAGGCGGCGAGCGCCACGCTGCCGGCGACCAGGGCCGCGCACCTGATCATCCGGATGGTCGAGGTGGCGGAGCCTGTCATCCCTATCGTCCCCTTCGAATCGCGGTCGGCACGCCCTTTATCAGGCTATGACCGGCGTGTTGTCTTGCCGCAACCCAGGTTCGGTTCCGGCGCCTGCGCCTGATGGCGGACCGCCGAGGTTGGAAACGAACCGGCATTCGCGATGCGGATCGAACTTCACGTCGCCGACAATCTACGCGTCCACATGCCACGGGAAGCGAAAGCCGTGCGCCCGAAATGAACACGGCCCGCACGAAGGTTTCGTTGCGGGCCTGTCAAAATTACGGCATCGGCTTGTAAAAGATGTCAGCGGGCGCCGACCTTGGCCTTGACGGGCTTGGCCGGGATCAGGCCTTCACGCTGGGCGCGCTTGCGGGCCAGCTTGCGGGCACGGCGCACGGCCTCGGCCTTCTCACGCGCCTTCTTCTCCGACGGCTTCTCGTAGTGGCCGCGCAGCTTCATTTCCCGGAAGATGCCTTCGCGCTGCATCTTCTTCTTCAAAGCCTTGAGCGCCTGATCGACATTGTTGTCGCGAACGAGAACCTGCACGCCGGTGTTCCTTCAAACCTGACTGATAGGGCGGTTGGCACGACAGGGATTGCCGCGCAACGTTGCCGCTGCTCGAGAGAGCAAGGCCGATATCAGAATCAGGAAGCCTTGTCCATGTCAAAACCGCCTGATTTGCTGACTTCGCGGCGTCTTTTCCGCGCTGGGGCAGGGGCCGTGGAGGGGCCCTCGCCGACCCGCCGCGTCATGTCCTGGTCCAACTGCAGGTTTGCGTCCGGGCCGGTCAAGCGCTATATCGCGAAGTGATTTCCCGATCCTGCGATCGTTATGAGGCAGCCGCCTCGGCCCAGGCCCCCCGGCCAGGGCACGGGATCGGTCAGCCCGCGATCGACGAAGAACGAGGCTTGCCATGACCCAGTTGCTGATGCCCAAGGCCACCGCCGTGTGGCTCGTCGACAATACCGCCCTGTCCTTTGACCAGATTGCCGCCTTCTGCACGCTGCACCCGCTCGAGGTGAAGGCGATCGCCGACGGCGAGGCCGCCCAGGGCATCAAGGGCGCCGACCCGATCATTACCGGCCAGCTCACCCGCGAGGAGATCGCCAAGGCCGAGAAGGATCCGGCCTACCGGCTGAAGCTCGCGCCGCCGAAGGTCAAGCTGCCCGAGGTCAAGGGCAAGAAGGGGCCGCGCTACACCCCGGTGTCGCGCCGCCAGGACCGGCCGAACGCCATCCTCTGGCTGGTGCGCAACCATCCGGAGCTGAAGGACGCCGCCGTGATGCGCCTCGTCGGCACCACCAAGCCGACGATCGCGGCGATCCGCGACCGCACGCACTGGAACTCGCAGACGCTGACGCCGATGGATCCGGTGACGCTCGGCCTGTGCTCGCAGATCGATCTCGATTTCGAGGTCAACCGCGCTGCCAAGGAGCGCGGGCCGGTCGAGACGGTCGCCGAGCAGACCCTGCTGCCGGCCGACCAGACCACCCAGGCGCCGCCCAAATACGACCCGTTCGAGCGTCCCGAGGCGCCGAAGCGCGAGGAGCGCTACGACGCCGCCAAGGTCTTCGCCAATCTGAAGCCGACGCGCGAGGATACCGACGAGGAGTGAGCCCGGTCCGGTGGAGGGCGGCAACCGCGCCCTTCCCGCCGGGCCCACGACGTTGTACGCCGGGGGCGCCCCGCGCCCGGCGGGGCCGTCCCGATTCGCCTTGCCGGAGATGAATGATGTCCGATACGCCCCGCTCGCCCGTCAGCCTGGACGGTCTCGACCTTGCCGCTCTCCTCGCGAGCCGCGTCTGCCATGACGTGATCTCGCCGGTCGGCGCCATCGTCAACGGGCTGGAGCTGATGGAGGACGGGGCGGACGAGGCGACCGCCGAGCTCGCACTCGACCTGATCCGCAAGAGCGCCAAGACCGCCTCGGCGCGGCTGCAGTTCTGCCGCATCGCCTTTGGCGCGGCCGGCTCGGCCGGCTCGGCCATCGACACGCGCGACGCCCAGGCGGTGGCGGCCAATTTTTTCAATGACGAGCGCACCAGCGTCGACTGGCAGGTGCCGGCGGCCTATCTGCCGAAGAACCGGGTGAAGCTGCTGCTCAACCTTTTGATGCTGGGCGCTGCGGCGATCCCGCGCGGCGGCGTGATCCGGGTCGAGACGATCGGCGAGGGCGACGGAACCGGCTTCCTCGTCACCGTCACGGGCCTCAATGCGCGCATCCCGCCGCATGCCGTCGAACTCGTCGCGGGCATTCCCGGCAACGAGCAGGGCACGATCGACGCCCATGCCATCCAGCCCTATTACACCGGCCTGCTCGCCCGCGCCGCGGGCGTGTCGGTGACCATCGAGAAGGTCGACGACAAGGTCGTCCTGCGCGGCGCCTGAGACGGCCGGCCCGGCCGTTTTCCAGCGCCGGCAAGGCTTTCAAAAATAAGTTGTTTCGCTCGCAGAACGAGCAATTCGGACGGGTTCAACTTCAACAAGATTTAACCCTTTTGCCCGACATTTGGTCACCGGGGGGATCGTGTCGTCGATCCGCTAGTTTCCTTTTGTTCGGGCGCGTCGACATGGATGACCTGCTGCGTGAATTCCTGACCGAGACTTCGGAAAGTCTCGATGTCGTCGATGTCGAGCTCGTCCGCTTCGAGCAGGACCCGAACAACGCCAGCATTCTCGGCAATATCTTCCGGCTGGTTCACACCATCAAGGGCACCTGCGGCTTCCTCGGCCTGCCGCGCCTCGAGGCGCTGGCGCATGCCGCCGAGACGCTGATGGGCAAATATCGCGACGGCTCGCCGGTCACCGGCGATGGCGTCACGCTGATCCTGTTCACCATCGACCGGCTGAAGGAGATCCTGGCCGAGCTCGAAGGCATCGGCAGCGAACCGGACGGCGACGACGGCGACCTGATCACCCAGCTCGAGGCGACCTCGGCCGCGGCGGGCGTCGCGCCTGTCGCCGAGGAGATGCCGAAAGTGACCGTCGGCATGCTCGCGCCGCAGACCCTGGAGCGGCCGCTGCGTCCGGGCGAGGTCTCGCTCGACGAGCTGGAGCGCGCCTTCCGCGAGACCGCCAGCGAAGTCGTCGCCGCGCCTCCGCCGCCTCCCGCGGCGCCCGCGGCGGAAGCCGCCAAACCGGCCAAGGCCGATGGGCGCAAGGCGGCCGCCCGCAATCCCAGCGCCGGCGGCGAAGACGAGGACAAGGCCGAAGCGCTCAAGGGCGGCCAGACCCTGCGGGTCAATGTCGACACCCTCGAACAGCTCATGACCATGGTCTCCGAGCTGGTGCTGACCCGCAACCAGCTGCTGGAAATCGTTCGCCGGCACGAGGATTCCGAATTCAAGGTGCCGCTGCAGCGCCTGTCCAACGTGACGGCCGAGCTGCAGGACGGCGTCATGAAGACCCGCATGCAGCCGATCGGCAATGCCTGGCAGAAGCTGCCGCGCATCGTCCGCGACCTCGGCAACGAGCTCAACAAGCAGATCGAGCTCGAAATGCATGGCGCGGAGACGGAGCTCGACCGGCAGGTCCTGGACCTGATCAAGGATCCGCTCACCCATATGGTGCGCAATTCGGCCGATCATGGCCTGGAAAGCACCGAGGAGCGGCGCCTCGCCGGCAAGCCCGAAAAGGGCACGATCCGGCTCGCCGCCTATCATGAGGGCGGCCATATCGTCATCGCCATCGCGGATGACGGGCGCGGCCTCAACACCGAGCGGATCAAGAAGAAGGCGCTGTCGAGCGGCATCACCACGGAAGCCGAGCTCGACAAGCTCACCGAAGCGCAGATCCACAAATTCATCTTCGCGCCCGGCTTCTCCACCGCCGCCGCGGTCACCTCGGTTTCCGGCCGTGGCGTCGGCATGGACGTGGTGCGCACCAATATCGACCAGATCGGCGGCACGATCGATCTGAAGTCGGTCCAGGGCGAAGGCACCACCGTCACCATCAAGATCCCGCTGACGCTCGCCATCGTCTCGGCGCTGATCGTGGAAAGCGCGGGCGACCGCTTCGCCATCCCGCAGCTCTCGGTGATCGAACTGGTGCGCGCGCAGCAGAATTCCGAGCATCGGATCGAGCGCATCAAGGACACGCCGGTGCTCCGGCTGCGCAACAAGCTCCTGCCGCTGATCCACCTCAAGCAGCTGCTCGGCATCCAGGACGGCCAGCCGCTCAACGAGGAGAACGGTTTCATCGTCGTCACCCAGGTCGGCAGCCAGACCTTCGGCATCGTCGTGGACCAGGTCTTCCATACCGAGGAGATCGTCGTGAAGCCGATGTCGACCAAGCTCCGGCATATCGGCATGTTCTCCGGCACGACCATCCTCGGCGACGGCTCGGTGATCATGATCATCGATCCGAACGGCATCGCCGCGGCGCTCGGCAGCGACGTCTCCGCCTCGGCCGATCAGGAGGAAGGCGACAGCCGCCGCGCCGGCGAGGCCAAGCTCATTTCCATGCTGGTGTTCCGGGCCGGCACGCCGGAACCGAAGGCGGTGCCGCTGTCGCTGGTGACCCGGCTCGAAGAGGTCGGCGTCGACAAGATCGAAACCTCGCACGGGCGCCATCTCGTCCAATACCGTGGCGCGCTGATGCCGCTGATCCCGGTCAACGGCACCGTCCAGGTCCGGGCGGAAGGCGCCCAGCCGCTGCTGGTCTTTTCCGATGCCGGACGTTCGATGGGCCTCGTGGTCGACGAGATCGTCGACATCGTCGAGGACGCGCTCGACATCCAGGTCGCCTCCGACGTGCCGGGCCTGCTCGGCTCGGCCGTCATCAAGGGCCAGGCGACCGAGATCCTCGACATCGGCCACTATCTGCCGCTCGCCTTCGAGGACTGGTTCAAGCGCAAGGAAATGCGCGTGGAGGCGCTGACCAAGCGCCTGCTGTTCGTCGACGACTCGCCGTTCTTCCGCAACATGCTCACTCCGGTGCTGAAGGCCGCCGGCTATGACGTCACGACCGCGGCAGCCGGTGCCGAGGCGCTCGAGCTGATGAAGCGCGGCCAGTACGACGTCGTCGTCTCCGATATCGAGATGCCCGAGATGAACGGCTTCGAGTTCGCCGAGGCGCTGCGCGCTGATGCGCGCTTCCGCGACATCCCGATCATCGCGCTCTCGTCGATGACCAATCCGGCGTCGATCGAGCGCGCCCGGCTCTCCGGCTTCCACGACTATGTCGCCAAGTTCGACCGGCAGGGCCTGATCGCGGCCCTGAAGGAAACGGCTTTCGACTACGCCCACGCCGCCTGAAGGACCTGACCCGTGCAGACCACCACGACCGATGACGTCACCGAATATGTGACCGTGCTGATCGGCGGCCAGCTGTTCGGCCTGCCGATCTCGCGGGTGCAGGACGTGTTCATGCCCGACCGGATCACCCGCGTGCCGCTGGCGAGCCCGGAGATCGCCGGGGTCCTGAACCTGCGCGGCCGCATCGTCACCGCCATCGACATGCGCGTGCGCCTCGGCATGGCGCAGGTCGGCGAAGCCCGGCCGCCCATGGCGGTCGGCATCGAATCCAAGGGCGAAAGCTATGGCCTCCTGATCGACACGGTCGGCGAGGTGCTGAAGCTCTCGCCCGACAGCCGCGAGCAGAACCCGATCAATCTCGACGCACGCTGGACGCGCGTGTCGGCCGGCGTGCACCGGCTCGACGGCCAGCTCATGGTCATTCTCGACGTCGACGCCGTGCTCGCCACGGGTGGCGAGGCCCTGGCGGCCTAACCTTCAACAGTCAGGATCCCGTGTGATGAAAACCTGTCTCGTGGTCGACGATAGCTCCGTCATCCGCAAGGTCGCCCGCCGCATCCTGGAAGGGCTCGGCTTCACCATCGAGGAGGCCGAGGACGGCCAGAAGGCGCTGGAGGTCTGCCGGCGCGCCATGCCCGGCGCCATCCTGCTCGACTGGAACATGCCGGTCATGGACGGCTACGAGTTCCTGCGCGAGCTGCGCAAGCTGCCCGGCGGCGGCGAGCCGAAAGTGGTGTTCTGCACCACCGAGAACGACGTCGCCCACATTGCGCGCGCCATGCATGCGGGTGCCGACGAATACATCATGAAGCCGTTCGACAAGGACATCGTCGAGGCGAAGTTCGCCGAGGTCGGCCTGATCTGAGCCTCGTCCGGCGCGGCGATCGGCCCGCGTCCTCCAATTCCCTCCAGCGCGAGTGGCTGTGCATGAGTTTCGCGTCCACGACCGGCGCGCCGGCGGCAGGCGCCGCGGCCCAGGCCGAACCGATCAAGGTCATGCTGGTCGACGACGCCGTGGTCGTGCGCGGGCTGGTCGGACGCTGGATATCGGACGAGCCGGACATGACGCTGGTCGCCGCCCATCGCTCGGCGCGCGAGGCGGTAGCCGACATCACGCGGCAGGCCCCTGACGTGGTGGTGCTCGACATCGAGATGCCCGACATGGACGGCCTGACCGCGCTGCCGCTGATGATCGCGGCGAAGCGTGACCTGGTCGTCGTCATGGCCTCGACGCTGACCCGCCGCAGCGCCGAGATCTCGCTGAAATGCCTGTCGCTGGGCGCGGCCGACTATGTGCCGAAACCGGAATCGAATGCCGGCGTCACCACCTCGCCGGCCTTCCGCCGCGAGCTGATCGACAAGATCCGCGCGCTCGGCCGCCGGCACCGGCTGCCCGCGCGCATGGGCGTGAGGCACGATCGAGGGCGCAGACCGCGGCGGCGCCGGCGCGCGTCGCTGCGCCCTCGATCGTGCCTCACGCCCATGCGCCGCACGTGTTCAAGACGCGGGCCTTCCAGGCCATGCTGCCCAAGGTGCTGGTGATCGGCGCCTCGACCGGCGGGCCGCAGGCGCTGACCACGGTGCTGCGCGGCCTTCAGCCCATCCTCGAGCGCGTGCCGGTGCTGATCACCCAGCACATGCCGCCGACCTTCACCACCATTCTCGCCGAACACACGGCCAAGGCCACGGGGCGCCCGGCCACCGAGGCCAAGGACGGCGAACCGGTGCAGGCCGGCCATATCTACGTCGCTCCCGGCGGCCGCCACATGCTGGTCAAGCGTGTCGGCGCGACGCCGGCGGTCCAGCTGGACGACGGGCCTCCGATCAATTTCTGCAAGCCGGCGGTCGATCCGCTGTTCAAGTCCGCGGCACAGGTCTGGGGCGGTGCGGTGCTCGCCTGCGTGCTGACCGGCATGGGCTCGGACGGCTCGCACGGTGCCGGCGACGTCGTGGCCGCGGGCGGCAATGTGATCGCCCAGGACGAGGCCTCCTCCGTCGTCTGGGGCATGCCCGGGGCGGTCGCCATGGCCGGTCATGCCGCCGCCGTGCTGCCGGTCGACCAGATCGCAGCCAAGATTGTACGCCTGTTCTCAGGAGACCGGTCGTGACACCGCTCGACTACGACTATCTGCGCGGCTTCCTGAAAACCCGCTCCGGGCTCATGCTGTCCAACGACAAGCAATATCTGATCGAGAGCCGGCTGATGCCGATCGCCCGCAAGGAGGGGCTTGCCGGCATCAGCGAGATCGTCGTGAAGCTCAAGGCGCCGGGCTCGGAGCGTCTCGCCGCCCGGGTCACCGAGGCGATGACCACGAACGAGAGCTTCTTCTTTCGCGACAAGACGCCGTTCGACCATTTCCGCGACGTGATGATGCCGGCGCTGCTCGCCGCGCGCGCGGCGAAGCGGCATATCCGCATCTGGTGCGCAGCCGCCTCGACCGGGCAGGAGCCCTATTCGCTGGCCATGATGCTGAAGGAGATGGGGCCGGCGGTCGCCGGCTGGCGCATCGAGATCATCGGCACCGACCTGTCGAACGAGGTGCTGGAGCGCGCCAGGGCCGGCATCTACACCCAGTTCGAGGTGCAGCGCGGCCTGCCGATCCAGATGCTGCTCAAATATTTCACGCAGAACGGCGATCAGTGGACCATCGCGCCGGAGATCCGCGCCATGGTGCAGTACCGGCCGCTCAACCTGCTCAACGATTTCTCCGCCCTCGGCCAGTTCGACATCATCTACTGCCGCAACGTGCTGATCTATTTCGACCAGCCGACCAAGGTCGGCGTGCTCAACCGGGCAGCCAGGCAGACGGCGCCGGACGGCTACCTCCTGCTCGGCGCGGCGGAAACGGTGGTCGGGCTGACCGACGCCTACAAGCCGGTCACCGACCGGCGCGGGCTCTATGTCCCGGCCGGCGCCGCCGTGGCACCGCGCCCGGCTGCGGCCGCGCCGGCACGAGCCATGGCGGTATCGGGCGCGCTTGCGCCGCGCACCGGGCTCGCCTGACGCCGCCTTCGCGCGCGCCCGCGTCGCGCATGGCTCGTAAGCCTTGTCCGCAACCGCGGCTCCGGCTACCGAACGGCGATGATCACCGACCCGACCTTCTATGCCGCGGCCGTGCCGGCCGTGACGCTCTATGGCTTGTCCAAGGGCGGCTTTTCCGGTGTCGCCATCCTGTCGATGCCGCTCCTGTCGCTGGTGATCGCGCCGACCACCGCGGCGGCCATCGTCCTGCCGGTGCTGATGGTTCAGGACGTCGTGACCGTCTGGAGCTATCGCAAGACCTGGGACGGCAAGGTCCTGGCCTATCTCGCGCCCGGCGCGCTCGCCGGCATCGCGACCGGCTATGCCTTCGCCTCGGTCGTCTCCGAGCCGGTCATCCGCATCATCGTCGGGCTGATCGCGGTCATCTTCTGCCTCGAGCGCTGGCTGCGGCCGGCCGCCATGACGCCGGCCCCGCGGCCGAACAATGCGCTGTCGGCGACCGTGCTCGGCTGGATCTCCGGCTACACCAGCTTCGTGATTCATGTCGGCGGTCCGCCGTTCAACATGTATGCCATGCCGCGCGGGCTCAGCCGCGACGTCTTCGTCGGCACCGCGGCCCTGTTCTTCGCGGCGGTCAATCTCGTCAAGGTGGCGCCGTTCATTGCGCTCGGCCAGATGACGACGGCCAATCTCGGCACGGCGCTGGCGCTGTTTCCCGTGGCCATCCTCTCCAACATGGCCGGCATCTGGCTGGTCCGGCGCATGCCGACCGGTGCCTTTTACGCGCTGATCTACGCCCTGACCTTCGCGGTCGGGGCGGTGCTGCTCGCCGGCGGCGTCGGCGCGCTCCTCTAACGCATCGCAAGGCCTGGGCCGGCCGGCCGAAGACGCCGGCTCCTGGTCCGGCGCGGATGCCCGTCCGGAGCGCCCGGCCGGCCGTGCCTCGTCCGACTGCGCGGTGTCCGGGCTGCCCGAGGCGCGGGCAATAAAAAACGGGCCGCCCGAAGGCGGCCCGTTCGTCACGATCTTCGCGAGAAGATCGATGGCTTATCAGTAGCGAGCAACCACAGCGCCCGGGCCGGTCGAGAACAGGTAGTTCACGCCGATCTTGAAGAGGTGGGCGTTGTTCTGGGTGCGGAAGCGGTAGTTGAAGCCGTCCGAGCCCAGAGCGTTGACGGTCTGGTTGCCGAAGCTGACGTAGTTGTACTCAGCCTTGACGGTCCAGTTCTGGTAAGCGGCGTACTCGATACCACCACCGATGGTCCAGCCGACGTTCGACGAACGCGAACCCGAGAGGGTCAGCGGGCCGCACGGAGCAACCGAGCAGGTGTCGGTGACGCGGGCGCTGCCGCCGCCGAGGGCGAGACCGCCCTTGACGTAGAACAGGGTGCGGTCGACGGTGAAACCGGCGCGGGCCGTGATCAGGCCGTAGACGGCGTCGTTGATCTTGCCGACGGTGTCGAGACCCGGCGAGGTCGGGTCAGCGCGGCGCGAACCGCCGAGATAGCCGACTTCACCTTCAACACCGACCAGGAAGTTCGGGGTGATCTGGTAGTTGTAGCCGAGGGTCAGACCGCCCAGGAAGTTGGTCTTGTTGACGCCCCACGGGCCCGGCGTGTTGTAGCCGTCGATGTCATTGAAGCGGCCCTGGCGCGAGCTGACGCCGAGATAGCCACCGACGTAGAAGCCGGTCCACGAGAACACCGGGGAGACGATGGCGGCCGGGACTTCGACGCGACGAACGCCGAGGTCGGCGGCCTGGGCGCCGGAAGCGAGAGCGGCGAGGGCGGCACCCGCGAGAAGAAACTTCTTCATGAGGTTCATTTCCTTGGTTGACTTCGCCACCCCGTTTTAGCGGGCCGGCGCATTTGACGATTTTCCAGGCACGCCCGGCCGGTGGGAGGACCAAGCCGATACATGTCTACTCATCACGGCCGACCTCTATCGGACGATCGTGAGAAATCAACTAACAAGAAGGAGGGAGGGCCGCCTTCCCCATCTAGTTTGAATTGTTTGTAGGGTGCTGTGTCTGAAGCACAACACCTGTCACGAGCCCGTTAGAATATTGCTAACGATAATTGCGGTCCGTTTGAAATGTTGTTGCCTGGCTAACGGATTCGAAACCATCCCAGGACGGCTGAAATCCATGCGATTCCCGGCTGCGGCCGCCTTGCTCCAGCGTGTGGCGGACGCGTCTCCTCAGCCGGAGCGGGTAGGGCGTGCCGGGCGGTCGCGGCGGCTCGCCGGGCCCGCCTCAGTAGCCCTGGAGTTCGCGCCGGGCTAGGCTTGGCCGGCAAAGGACGAGGGTTGAGAAGGGCCCGGTGGAATGAGCGTCTACGATACCGATCTGGAAAAGCGCGCGGCGAACTATCAGCCCCTGACGCCCCTGTCCTTCCTCGAACGCGCGGCGCGCGTCTTTCCCGATCAGTGCGCGATCATCCACGGCCGCCTGCGGCGGAGCTATGCGGAATTCTATGCGCGCTCGCGCCGCCTCGCCTCCGCGCTCGCCAAGGCGGGCGTCGGCAAGGGCGACACCGTGGCCGTGCTGCTCGCCAACACGCCGGCCATGCTCGAATGCCATTACGGTGTGCCGATGGCCGGGGCGATGCTGAACACGCTGAACACCCGGCTCGACGGGCCGATCATCGCCTTCTCGCTCGATCACGGCGAGGCCAAGGTCTTCATCGTCGACCGCGAATTTTCGGCGCTCGCCCGTGAGGCCCTCGCCCAGGCAAGCGTCAAGCCGCTGGTGATCGACTACGACGATCCCGAATATGACGGCGACGGCACGGCCGTCGGCACGATCGACTATGAAACCTTCCTCGCCGGCGGCGAGGAGGATTTCGCCTGGACGCGGCCCGGCGACGAATGGGACGCGATCGCGCTCAATTATACGTCCGGCACCACCGGCAATCCGAAGGGCGTCGTCTATCACCACCGCGGCGCCTATCTCCTGGCGCTCGGCAATGTCGTCACCTGCGGCATGGCCAAGCACCCCGTCTATCTGTGGACATTGCCCATGTTCCACTGCAACGGCTGGTGTTTTCCCTGGTCGATCTCGGCGGTGGCCGGCACGCATGTCTGCCTGCGCTGGGTGCGCGCCAAGGCCATGTACGATGCCATCGCCGATCACGGCGTCACCCATCTGTGCGGCGCGCCGATCGTCATGAGCCTGCTGCTCAATGCGCCCGAGGCCGAAAAGCGCCCCCTCGATCACGGCGTCTCGTTCTTCACGGCGGCCGCCCCGCCGCCGGAGGCGGTGCTGGCGGCGATGCAGGCCGCGGGCTTCGAGGTGACCCATCTCTACGGCCTGACCGAAACCTACGGGCCGGCGGTCATCAACGACTGGCATCGCGACTGGGACGGACTGGCCAGCGCCGAATATGCCGCGCTCAAGGCGCGCCAGGGCGTGCCCTATACGGTGCTCGACGACCTCACCGTGATGGATCCCGAGACCATGCAGCGCGTGCCCGCCGACGGGCAGACGCTGGGCGAGGTGATGTTCCGCGGCAATGTGGTGATGAAGGGCTACCTGAAGAACCGAGCCGCCTCGGACGAGGCCTTCGCCGGCGGCTGGTTCCATTCCGGCGATCTCGGCGTGCTCTATCCCGACGGCTACATCCAGCTGAAGGACCGGTCGAAGGACATCATCATTTCGGGCGGCGAGAACATTTCCTCGATCGAGGTCGAGGATGCGCTGTTCAAGCATCCGGCGGTGCAGGCGGCGGCGGTGGTGGCGAGGCCCGACGCCAAATGGGGCGAGACGCCCTGCGCCTTCATCGAGCTGAAGCCGGGCAGGAGCGCGACCGAGGCCGACATCATCGCCTGGTGCCGGCAGCACCTGGCGGCCTTCAAATGCCCGCGCACGGTCGTCTTCGCGGAGCTGCCGAAGACCTCGACCGGCAAGATCCAGAAGTTCCGCCTGCGCGAGATGGCGCGGGCGCTCTGAGCCCGCGCGTCCGGCCACTCCACTCTTGCGCCGGGCCGGGGCTCGGCCACAATGCGGACGGCGCGAGCGCCGGCGCGAGACCGGCAGGGCAGGGGAGAGCGGCATGGATGCCGATGTGATCGTCGTCGGCGCGGGGCTTGCCGGCCTCGTCGCGACGGCCGAACTGGCGGCGGCCGGCCGCAAGGTGATCTTGATCGACCAGGAGGGCGAGCAGAATCTCGGCGGCCAGGCCTTCTGGTCGTTCGGCGGCCTGTTCTTCGTCGACAGCCCCGAACAGCGGCGCATGGGCATCAGGGACACGTTCGACCTCGCCTGGCAGGACTGGCAGGGCTCGGCCGGCTTCGACCGGCCGGAGGACGACTGGGCCCGGCGCTGGGCCGAGGCCTATGTGCATTTCGCCCACGAGGAGAAGCGCGCCTGGCTGCATGCCCAAGGCATGCGCTGGTTCCCGCTGGTCGGCTGGGCCGAGCGCGGCGGCGGGCTCGCCACCGGCCACGGCAATTCCGTGCCGCGCTTCCATGTCACCTGGGGCACCGGTCCGGGCGTGCTCGCGCCCTTCATCGCCAAGGTCCGCGCTGCGGCGGCGACCGGCCAGGTGCAGCTGAAGTTCCGCCACCGGGTCGACGGACTGACCCGGTCGGGCGGCGCCGTCGACGGGGTCGAAGGCGAGATCCTGGAGCCGACCACGGTCGCGCGCGGCGAAGCGAGCTCACGCGTCGCGACCGGCACTTTCGCGCTGAAGGCACAGGCCGTGCTGGTCGCCTCGGGCGGCATCGGCGGCAATTTCGACCTGGTGCGGCAGAACTGGCCGGAGCGGCTCGGCACGCCGCCGGATTTCCTGGTCTCGGGCGTGCCGGCCCATGTCGACGGCCGCATGCAACTGATCACCGAAGGCGCCGGCGGCCGGATCGTGAACCGCGACCGCATGTGGCATTATGTCGAGGGGGTGCGCAACTGGAACCCGATCTGGCCGAGCCACGGCATCCGCATCCTGCCCGGACCGTCCTCGATCTGGCTCGATGCGACGGGCCGGCGCCTGCCGGCGCCGAACTTCCCGGGCTTCGACACGCTGGCGAGCCTCGAGCACATCATGAAGACGGGCCACGGCTACAGCTGGTTCGTGCTGTCGCGCGCGATCATCAAGAAGGAATTCGCGCTGTCGGGTTCCGAGCAGAATCCCGACCTCACCAACAAGAGCATCTCCGGCATCCTCTCGCGGCTCGGCAAGGGCCTGCCGCCGCCGGTCCAGGCCTTCATGGACAAGGGCGCCGACTTCATCGTCGACACCGACATCAAGGCGCTCGGCCGGCGCATGAACGCGCTGGTCGGCACCTCGCTGATCGATCCGGAGGCGCTGGAGCGGGAGATCGTCGCGCGTGACCGGGAGATCGAAAATCCGTTCTCCAAGGACGCCCAGGTGATCGCCATCCGCGGCGCGCGCAACTATCGCGGCGACAAGCTGATGCGCACCGCGCCGCCGCACCGCATCCTCGATCCGGCCAAGGGCCCGCTGATCGCGGTGAAGCTGAACATTCTCACGCGCAAGACGCTGGGCGGCCTGCAGACCGATCTCGACGGCCGCGTGCTCGGCGCCGGCGGGACGCCGCTCGGCAATGTCTACTCGGCCGGCGAGGTCGCGGGCTTCGGCGGCGGCGGCGTGCACGGCTACCGGTCGCTGGAGGGCACCTTCCTCGGCGGCTGCATCTTTTCCGGCCGGACCGCCGGCCGCGCCATGGCCAAGGCCGTGGCCTGAGGGAGGCGACGATGCCCGGCATCCACGACTTCTGGCTGTTCGTTCTGGCCGGCCTGATGCTCAACATCACGCCCGGGCCGGACATGGCGCTGGTGATGGGCCGCAGCATCGGCCACGGCCGGCGGGCGGGCGCGCCGCGCTCGGGGTCGGCGCCGGCGCGCTCGTTCATATCGCGGCGGCGGCCCTCGGCCTCTCGGTCGTGCTCTCGACCTCGGCGCTCGCCTTTGCCATCGTCAAATGGGTGGGCGTCGCCTATCTCGTCTTCGTCGGCCTGAAGCTTCTGCTGTCGCGGACGGCTGCGCCGCTGGCGGTCGCCGATGCGCCCGCCGCCCTGCCACTGCGCCAGGTCTTCATGCAAGGCTTCTGGACCAATGTCCTCAACCCGAAGGTCGCGCTGTTCTTCCTCGCCTTCCTGCCGCAGTTCATCGACCAGGACGCGCCGGCCAAGCCGCTCGCCTTCCTGGCGCTGGGCCTGGTGTTCAACGTGACCGGGACGGCCTGGAACCTGATCGTCGCCTGGGCCGCCGGCGCCATGGCGCGCTCGCCCCACGTCATCGCGGTCAAAGTCTGGCTCGACCGCGCGCTCGGCGCATTGTTCCTGGCGCTGGGGACCCGGCTGGCCGTCACCAGCCAGCCGTGACCCGGTTCGGGGCCTGCGGCCCGCAGCGGCCGCTCAGAGGCCGTCGAAGAGAGCCGTCGACAGATAGCGCTCGGCAAAGCTCGGAATGACCACGACGATGGTCTTTCCGGCGCTGTCCGGGCGCTTGCCGATCTCGACGGCGGCCTGCAGCGCGGCGCCGGAGGAAATGCCGACCGGGATGCCCTCGGTGCGCGCGAGTTCGCGGGCGAGCGCGAAGGCCTGGTCATTGCTGACGGTCACCACCTCGTCGATGACGCCGCGGTCGAGAATGTCGGGAACGAAGCCCGCGCCGATGCCCTGGATCTTGTGCGGGCCGGGATTGCCGCCGGAGAGGACCGGCGAATCCGTCGGCTCGACCGCGACGATCCGGACGCTCGGCTTGCGCGATTTCAGCACCTGGCCGACGCCGGTGATGGTGCCGCCGGTGCCGACGCCCGACACGAAGATATCGACGGCGCCCTCGGTGTCGTTCCAGACCTCCTCGGCGGTGGTGCGGCGATGGATGTCGGGATTGGCCGGGTTCTTGAACTGCTGCGGGATGATCGCGTGCGGATTCTCGGCGGCGAGTTCCTCGGCCTTGGCGATGGCGCCCTTCATGCCCTTGGGACCTTCGGTGAGGACGAGCTCGGCGCCCAGCAGGGCGAGCATCTTGCGCCGCTCGATCGACATGGTCTCCGGCATGACGAGGATCAGCTTGATGCCGCGCGCGGCGGCGGCAAAGGCGAGCGCGATGCCGGTATTGCCGGAGGTCGGCTCGATCAGCACCGTCTGCGGCGTCAGCTTGCCGGAGGCGGCGAGCGCATCGAGCATGGCGACGCCGATGCGGTCCTTGACGCTGGCGATGGGGTTGAAGAATTCGAGCTTGGCGAGCAGCGTCGCGTTGACGCCATGGGCCTTGGCGAACCGGTCGAGGCGGACCAGCGGGGTATCGCCGATAGTGTCGGTGATCGAGGCATAGACGCGGCCGCGGCCGGGCTTGTGGGTCTTGGCGGAGGAGGCGTGATCGGACATGACGGCATCCAAGCTGAAACGGGAGTGTGGATCATGCCGGCGGCGACAGGAATTTTCTACCGCAAAGCGCAACGGCTCCCGAAATAAGAGAAGATTTTTCTCATCTCGTTGGGGAGAGGGAAAACCCTTCTCAAGCGTGGTCGCGGCGGAGAACGCGGCGACCGCCCGCTCCCCAAGGCTGCTACAGGATCATCTGCGTTTGTGTCACCAGCGCGACCAGCTTGCCGTCCTCGCGCTCGATGCGGGTCTGCCAGACCTGTGTTCGGTTGCCGCGGTGGACGGCCGCGGTCGTGCCGGTGACCGTGGTGCCGGCCTTGGCCGCGGAGACGAAATTGGTCTTGCTTTCGAGCGTGGTCGTGCCCTTGGCCCCCTCGGGCAGGTTGAGCACCGTCGAGGCCGCGCCGAGCGTGTCGGCAAAGGCCATGATCGCGCCGCCGTGAATGGCATTGCCGGCTGTGCACAGATCCTCGCGGATGAAGAGCTTCGCGACGACGCGTTCAGGCCCAGCCTCGACATAGTCGATGCCGAGCAGATGGGCGAAGGGCAGCGGAAAGGCTTTCAGCTTGTCGAGCGCGGTCATCGCATGATCCTGACAGGGGCGGGGATCGGGCGAGAGTGACGGGCGCGCGGCGCGCCGGTCAAGACCAGGCCTCGCGGGGACGGTTCAGCGGAAGGCAAGCCATGCCGTCGGTCGCCGGTTGCGCCTGCGTGCAAGAGGATTTGCGGACGCCGCCTATTTCGGGGCGAAGACGACCTCGACTGGGCTGTTCGGCATGCGGCTGGCGCTGCGCGGCCCGCCGCTCGGCGCGAAGGCCGGGTGCCACGCCCTCAGCCGTGCATTGGATATCCATTCCAGCTCAAGCTGGCTTTCGGGCGCATAGACCGTGAACCGCGCGAGCGCGTTGGCGGTCGAAAGGCAGGTTCCCGCCCTGCCGGCCTCGAGGACGGCGGCCTGCGTTTCCTTGGACCAGCCGAAGGCACCGCCTTGCGGGCATTCCCGCACCTCCACGTGATGCCGGCCGTCCGGGGATGGGAGATCCACAAGGACCCGGTTCGGTCCGCCGCCGAATGCGGTCAACAGCAGGACAACGGGCAGGCACCACAGCGAAGCTGTCGTTCTCGGCCGGGCCGGGGCGCCAGGTTCCATGCTCATCGCCGAAAGCCTCCTGTGTCGTGCGGGCGGTCGCGGGACATGAGCTGATCGCAGGCGTCGACAGCGGTCGTCCTCATCGAGTGCGGTGGCGAAAAACAAAGAACCCCGCTCGGTTTCCCGGCGGGGCCTCCGTCACCTGGCGGCATTTCATCCGTGCTCGCTCGGTGGATGTCGATGGTATGGCAGAAGGGGATGACGGCGGTGTGACGCGGCGCGGGCATGGAGCGCGCCGGCGGGTCAGGCCGGAATGCGCTCCTCCATGTCCGAGGGCTCGCGCAGCACATAGCCGCGGCCCCAGACCGTCTCGATGTAGTTCTTGCCGTCCGACGCGTTGGCGAGCTTCTTGCGAAGCTTGCAGATGAACACGTCGATGATCTTCAGCTCCGGCTCGTCCATGCCGCCATAGAGATGGTTGAGGAACATCTCCTTGGTCAGGGTCGTGCCCTTGCGCAGCGAGAGGAGCTCCAGCATCTGGTACTCCTTGCCGGTCAGATGCACCCGCTGGCCGCTGACCTCGACCGTCTTCTGGTCGAGATTGACCAGGAGGTCGCCGGTCGTGATGACCGACTGGGCATGGCCCTTCGAGCGGCGCACGATGGCGTGGATGCGGGCGACCAGCTCGTCCTTGTGGAACGGCTTGGTCAGATAGTCGTCGGCGCCGAAACCGAGGCCGCGCACCTTGTCCTCGATGCCGGCGAGGCCGGAGAGGATCAGGATCGGCGTCTTGACCTTGGCGACACGCAGCGACTTCAGAACCTCGTAGCCCGACATGTCGGGCAAGTTGAGGTCGAGAAGAATGATATCGTAGTCGTACAACTTGCCGAGATCGATGCCCTCTTCACCGAGGTCGGTCGTGTAAACGTTGAAACTCTCGGACTTGAGCATCAATTCGATGCTCTTCGCAGTGGCGCTGTCATCTTCGATCAACAGAACGCGCATGCTTATCCCCTTCCGCTGGCCCCTGACCGTCCGTTTCGTCGTGCCCGACGAAACAGCCGTTCGGCATAGCGATCCCGATCCTCCACCGCCGCGCGGAGGGCTGGAGGGATCCGTCCCCGTTCACTGATTCGACGCTACGTCTCAATGGTTAACAAACTGTGATTCGCCGGGGCAAGAGTCCTCGCAAAAGATTTTTGCGACTCACTCCAACCCACTGCCGAATCGACCATTTCCGTCGCGTCGTCGGTGTCCTGGACCTGCCGTGCCGCGACCTGGGTCCGTGCGGGGGCGATCCGCCCGGACCGTTAACGGCCGCGGTTGCCATTAATTGGCTGACAACGATCATTAACGGGCCGGGTTAAGGAAGGGTTACGCCGGCGGGCGGAATCCGGGCGTGATCTGGCTTTACTTGGGAATACGATCCACCGTTGCGGGTAAACGCAGCAGCGGAAAGCCAAGGCGGGCGCGGCGGCGACCCGGTTCGGGCGGCGAGGGCCGGGGAAGGGGCCGGTTGTGCCGCGCTGGGCAATTTCTACCGATGATATGGTTAAGGCATGGTAAACGCCGCCGTCGGCGAAGGCCGGGAATGGCGGCTGGCAGGCGGTTTTGGCCGGGCCATGCAGGCAAAATTTGCCGGGTTTCGTTAACGGTCCGTTCAAATTAACGCTTCGTTGACCAATTCGCCCCAAGGCTCGGGATTAGTCCTAATGCGATGGGTTGTGGTCGCGCTCGCGCGCGACAGGCGGCCGGCGGCGGACGCTTCCATGCCTGAACGGACATGCCGACATGCGCGCGCTCGCCGACCAGATCTCCGACATCGACGGGGTCGCCATCTATGGCCGGGTGTCCGGCGTGCGCGGCCTCATGGTGGAGGTGGCCGGTCCCGTCCACGTCATGTCGGTCGGCGCGCGGGTGACGATCGAGACCGGCGGCCGGCCGATCCCCTGCGAGGTCGTCGGGTTCAACGGCGACCAGGCCCTGCTCATGCCCTTCGCCGGCCTCGAGGGTGTCAGGCGCGGCTGCAAGGCACAGGTTTCGCTGGCGCCGGCGGCGACCCGGCCGAGCGCCGGCTGGCTCGGACGCGTGGTGAATGCGCTCGGCGAGCCGATCGACGGCAAGGGGCCGCTGCCGCAGGGCGGCGATCCCATGCCGTTCCGTGCCAATCCGCCGGCGGCCCATGCGCGTCGGCGCGTCGGCAAGCCGCTCGATCTCGGCGTTCGCGCGCTCAACACGTTCCTGACCTGCTGCCGCGGCCAGCGCATGGGCATCTTTGCCGGATCCGGCGTCGGCAAGTCCGTGCTGCTGTCGATGATCGCCCGCAATGTCGATGCCGACGTCTCGGTGATCGGGCTCATCGGCGAGCGTGGTCGCGAGGTGCAGGAATTCCTGCAGGAGGATCTCGGCGAGGAGGGGCTGGCGCGCTCGGTCGTGGTGGTCGCGACCTCGGACGAGCCGGCGCTGATGCGCAAGCAGGCGGCCTATCTCACCCTGTCGATCGCCGAATATTTCCGCGACCTCGACCAGCAGGTCATGCTGATGATGGATTCGGTGACGCGTTTTGCCATGGCGCAGCGCGAGATCGGCCTGTCCGCGGGCGAACCGCCGACCGCCAAGGGCTATACGCCGACGGTCTTCTCGGAACTGCCGCGGCTGCTGGAACGGGCCGGCCCGGGGGCGGGCGAGGGCGCGATCACCGCCATCTTCACGGTGCTGGTCGACGGCGACGATCACAACGAGCCGGTGGCCGACGCGGTGCGCGGCATTCTGGACGGCCATATCGTGATGGAGCGGGCCATTGCCGAACGCGGCCGCTATCCGGCGATCAATGTGTTGAAAAGCGTCTCGCGCACCATGCCGCGCTCGGCCGATCCGGCCTACTGGCCGGTCATCCAGCGGGCCAAGCGGATCCTGTCGACCTATGGCGACATGGAGGAGCTGATCCGGCTCGGCGCCTACCGGCAGGGCTCGTCCGCCGAGGTTGACGAGGCGATCCGCCTGCAGCCGGCGCTCGAGGCCTTCCTTGCACAGGGCAAGGACGAGGTGAGCGGCCTTGCCCGCGGCTATGCCGAGCTTGCCGCGATTCTCGAGGAGCCGGCGGCCGATGCCGGCTGAGCCCGAAAACCTTGCGACGACGGATCATCGGCGCCGGCTATCCACCTCAGCATCAATACATTTTCAAGTTTTGCGGAAACGGAATCTCAACCTCAACGATGCTAGACAGAGCGCGATGAGGACGTGGGCATTCCCTCCGAGAATGCCGATTGCGCCTGCATTTCGTGTGGTTGAGATGCGGGCGGTGAAGACTTCTGGGAGTGTGTGTCGATGAAGTCGCGAGATACTCTGATCCGCCTGAAGCGCTTTCAGGTCGATGAGAAACGTCGGCAGGTCGCGCAGATCGAAATGATGATTGCCGAGTTCGAGCGGATGGCCGGCGAACTCGATCGCGAGATCCTGACGGAACAGAACCGGGCGAACATCCATGACCCCGCCCATTACGCCTATCCGACCTATGCCAAGGCCGCGAGCCAGCGCCGCGACAACCTGCTGGGCTCGGCCAACGAGCTGAAGGGCCAGCTCGACGATGCCAAGGGCCAGCTTGCCGAAGCCTTCGAGGACCTGAAGAAGGTCGAGATCCTCGACGAGCGCGAAAGCGCGCGCGACCGGGCGGCGGAGGCCGCGCGCGAACAGGCCGAGATGGATCGGATCGGGTTGTCCCGTCGGGGATCCTTCATCGGCGCCTAAGCCGCACCTTTCGTTACGACGCCTGAAAGGCGCATGGCCGATGCCGTGCGCCTTTTTTGCATGGCAGGGCCCGCTCAGTCCGGTGGACGGCGCCGGGTCACCGCGATGCGCCAGGCGCCGGGACCGCCGTCGACGGTGACGAGGTTCCAGGCCGCCGGTTCCGTGTGCCCGGCCGCCGTTGCCGCCGAGGCCGACGGGACGCCATGCACCGGGATCGGTCCGTCGGGTCCATCGAGCGTCACCGCCGAACCAATATGGGTGTGGCCGTGCAGGACGAGCTCGGCGCCGCTCGTCTTCAGCACGGCGGCGAGCGCGCGGTGGTCGGTGAGCTGCTTCTGCCAGCCCGCGGCGAAGGGCGGATGGTGGATCATCAGAATGCGCGCGAGACCTTCCTCGCGCAGGGCATCGAGGGTCTCCGCGAGATCGGCGAGCTGACGTGGGCCGAGCGTTCCGGTGGCCAGGAACGGCGGCTTGGGCACGCCGCTGTTGACGCCGATCAGCGCGACGCGGCCGCGCCGGCGCACGAAGGGGAAGGCCTCGTCCAGCGATCGTGGCGGCGGCTCGTGGTCGCCGGCGAACCAGGGCGCCCAGAAGCGGGTGATCAGAGGCAGCGTCGCCCGCATATAGGCGTCGTGATTGCCGGGCACGAAGCTGACCCGGTCGGGCGGTCCGAGCCGCTCGAGGATCACCCGGGCCTGCGGATATTCGCCGGCGAGGCCGAGATTGATGAGATCGCCGGTCACGGCGACATGGTCGCAGGCACTTGCCGCGATGTCGGCGATCAGCCGTTCGAGCACGGCGGGGAGATGGTGCGCGGACCGGCCGCGTCGCCAGTTGAGATAGCCGGTGATCCGCTTGCCGGCGAGCTCGCGCATGGCGGGCCGCGGCAGCGGGCCGATATGCAGGTCGGACAGATGGGCGAGGCGGAACATCCGCCCGGCTTAGCCCAGAAGCGCCCAAGGTGCGAATGCGGCCGTCGCGTCAGCGGGCGCAGCCTGCGCGGCCCCCGTGGCGTCATGCATTGCCGAGCAGGATGCCGGTGATCAGCACCAGCGTGCCGCCGAGGACGATCTGGAACACTGCCTTCAGGAACGGCGTATCCATGTAGCGCCAGCGGATCCAGGCAATCGCCCAGAGCTCGACCAGCACGATGGCGATGGCGATCGAGGTGGCGATCCAGAAGGCATTCGGCCAGCCGTTCGGGATGAGATAGGGGATGGCGTGGCCGAGGCCGCCGATGGCGGTCATGATGCCGCAGGCCCAGCCGCGAATGATCGGCGAGCCGCGGCCGGTGATCTTGCCGTCATCCGACAGGGCTTCGGTCAGCCCCATGGAAATGCCGGCCCCGACCGCGGCGGCGAGCGCGACCAGGAAGGTCGCGGCATTGTTGTGGGTGGCGAAGGCGGCGGCGAAGACCGGCGCAAGCGTTGAGACCGAGCCGTCCATCAGGCCGGCCAGGCCCGGCTGGACATAGGTCATGACGAAGCGCTTGTGGGCGGTCTCGTCTTCGCTGCGGCGCGCGTCGGGCGTCAGATGCGTCTCGACCAGCCGGTGCGCGAGGCCTTCATGGCTCGTCTCCTCGTCGGCCAGCTCGGTCAGGAGCCGGCGGATCGAGACGTCGCGGGCGTTCGCGGCCGCCTGGCGGTAGAAGGCGGACGCCTCGGCCTCCATGCTCTCGGCCTCGGCACGGATCCGCTCGATGCCGCGATTGCAGATCAGCCAGAGCGGCTTGCGCTTGAGGAAGCCGGTCACGTCCTGGCGCCGCACCAGCGCCAGATGCTCGCCGAACTTCACGCGGTGGAGGTCGTAGAGCCGGTCGCGATGGCCGGCCTCCGCGGCCGCCATGTCTCGGAACACCTTGGCTGTCGCCGGATAGTCGCCCTCCAGATGCCGGGCGAAGTCGAGATAGATCCGCCCGTCCTCTTCCTCATTGGCAATGGCCAGCGCCAGGACCTGCGCCTCGGTCAGATCGGACAGCGGAACCATGAAATCCTCGCATGCGTCGTCGTGCGGCCATCAGATTAGAATAATTCCAATCTGATGGCCAGCGTGCTGCGCCGGCGAGGAGCAAAGAAAAGGGCGCCCGCGAGCTTGAACTCAGCGGGCGCCCGGCCACAACCTTAGCCAGAGGGGAGGTTGGCTTCAGTCGCGGGAATAGATGCCAAGGGTGGCGGCGGTCTGACCGTCACGGATCTCGATGGACGGCTGCCAGCGGAACCCGTTGCGGCGCGAGAACAGCGTCGAGAACAGAGCGATCAGCATGGGAAACTCCCAAAGGTTCGAGGTTGGCCGCAGTTCCTGCCGAGCAGGTTTGTTTTGCAGCGCAACATGGGCGTTAGATAGGAGTGTGCCGACGGCTTTGTTACCCTTTGTATTAGCTATCAGCCATGCATTTCTGATTAGCCTCGTTCATGTTTCTGCAACATCCAATCGGTTTCATTGATGAGATAGGCGTTCCATGATTCTGGCCGATCCGAAGCGGCGCTCGCCGCTGACACCGCTCCTGCATCTCTACTGGCGCTTTGCCCGCGGCATGACGCTCGGGGTGCGCGCCTGCGTCATCGACGGCGAGCGGCGCGTGCTGCTCGTCAAGCACTCCTACATGCCCGGCTGGTATTTCCCCGGCGGCGGCGTCGAGGTCGGCCAGACCATGACGGACGCGCTGGCGATGGAGCTGCGCGAGGAGGCCAATGTCGAGCTGACCGGCCCGGCCGCGCTGTTCGGCGTCTATCTCAATGCCCGCATTTCCAGGCGCGACCACGTCGCGCTGTACAAGGTCGAGGCTTGGCGGCAGCCGAGCCCGCCGGTGCCGAATGCCGAGATCATCGCGCACGGCTTCTTCGCGCTCGACGCGCTTCCCGAGGACACGACGCGCGGCACGCGCGAAAGGCTCGCCGAGATCTTCGACGGCCGGGCAGCGACGGCGACCTGGTAGAGGCGGCAGGCCGCCGGCACATCCGCAAGATTTGTCAAAAACGCCCGTGATAGCGTCCCGCATGCACTGAAACGGGGACGCGGCGATGCGCGCGGAGCGAAACTGGACGGCCTATGGCGACCGCCTCGCGCGGGTCATCGACCATATCCACGCCCATCTCGACGACGAGATCGATCTCGACCGACTGGCCGAGGTCGCCTGCCTGTCGCCGCATCACTGGCACCGGATCTACCACGCGGTGCACGGCGAAACGATCGCCCAGACCGTCAAGCGGCTGCGCCTGCACCGGGCCGCAGGCCTGCTCGCCAACGGCAGCCTGCCGGTCGCGGCCATCGCGGAGCGCTCCGGCTATCCCAACCTGCAGTCCTTCACGCGCATCTTCGGCGCCGCCTACGGCATGCCGCCGGCGCAATACCGCCGGCGGGGCGCACATACCCATTTCGTCCGACCCATCACCGAGGTTACCGCCATGTACGACGTCACCATCACCACCGTGCAACCGCTCGAGGCCCTCTCGGTCAGCCATACCGGGTCCTACATGGCGATCGGCCAGGCCTTCGACCGGCTCTACGGCTGGCTCGGCATGCGCCAGCTCATCCATCCGGGGATGCGCATGCTGGCCGTCTATTTCGACGACCCCTCCGCCGTCGCCGAGGCGAAGCTGCGGTCGAAGGCCTGCATCGTCCTGGGGCGCGCTGTGGCGGCGGAGCCGCCGGTCGAGCTCACCAAGATCGCCGGCGGCACCTATGCGGTGCTGCGCCACAAGGGGCCTTATGCCACCATGAAGGCGGCCTATCAGTGGCTCTATGGCGACTGGCTGGTGACTTCCGGCCGCGAGCCCGCCGATGTGCCCTGTTTCGAGGAGTATCTCAACAATCCCCGCGATACCGCGCCCGCCGATCTTTTGACCGACATCTACCTGCCGCTGAAGGGCGCGTCGTGACACGGCCGGCGAAAGGGCGCTGGCGCCGGCCGGCACATTTGCCGGCACCACCGCCTGCGGCCGTGGCAGAGCGCCGGCACGGCGGCCCCAACTCCTTGAGTCCCTGGGGCCTTTTTGCATGTGCGGCCACTGCCCCGGCAGGCCGGAGGTCGGGATCACGATCCTAGTGACGACCCGCGCGCATCATGCTATGCGCGCCCTATGACATGTCAGGCAAAGGTTCTTGTGTCGCGACGACGACGGTCGGTGTGAAGCCCGCCGCCGACACCCTTTGTTCGTCCTCGCGCCCACGAGCCTGAGCTGATGCCCGACTTGTCCCTCGATCTCCATCCGGAAACCCTTGCCGACGCGCCTGCCATCGAGCGGCTGCACGAGCGCGCCTTCGGTCCCGGCCGCTTCGCCCGAACGGCGTTCCGCCTGCGCGAAGGCGTGCCGCCGCTCTCCGAACTGTGCTTCACTGCGCGGGTCGGCACGCTGCTGGTCGGCTCGATCCGCCTGTCGCCCATCGTCATCGGCCGCGACGTCGAGGCCGTCCTGCTCGGCCCGATCACCATCGACCCGGCCTTCCAGAGCCGCGGCATCGGCGCGGCGCTGATGACGCGCTCGCTCGACATCGCGACGGCGAAAGGGCATCGGCTGGTCGTGCTGGTCGGCGACGCGCCCTATTACAAGCGCTTCGGCTTCTCGGTGGTGCCGCCGGGCCGCCTCACGCTGCCGGGTCCGGTCGATCCCGGCCGGCTCCTGTTCAGGGAGCTGGCGTCGGGCGCCTTCGAGGGCGTCCGGGGCCCGGTCCGGGGCCTGCAGTCCGCGGCGCTCTGAGGGGCGCCACCCGGCGCCTTCAGGCCTCGTGCACCAGGCGGCCCTCGAACCAGGTTTGCAGCACCCTGGTGCGCGCGATCTCGGCGGGCGCAATGTCGAAAAGATTGCGGTCGAGCACGATCAGGTCGGCGGACTTGCCCGGCTCGATGCTGCCGGTCTCGGCCGCCAAGCCCATGCCGCGGGCGACGTTGATCGTATAGACCTCGATGGCGGTCGAAAGGTCCAGCGCCTGTTCGGGCCAGAATGTTCCAAGCTCCGGCGCGCGCGGGTTCGACCGGGTCACCATGCCATGGAGGCCGAACCATGGATCGGGCAGGCCGAGCACCGGCCAGTCGGAGCCGCCCGCCATCAGCACGCCCGCCTCCTGCATGTCCCTGAACGGCCAATAGCGGCGCGCCCGCTCGGCCGGCACCACGTCGACGATCGCCTGGATCATCGTCGACGGCATCCAGAGCGCCGGGCAGAGATCGGCCAGCACGTTCAGTCGGGCGAAACGGGGAATGTCGTCGGGGCGGACATAGCCCGGATGGGCGATCTGGTGCATCGGCCCGGGGCCGTCGATATCGCGCACGATCTCGATGGCGTCGAGCGTGGCGTGAACCGCGAGATCGCCCGCGCAATGGATCTTGATGCCCATGCCGTGCCGGGCCGCCCGACGGATCCAGCGCACCAGGTCGGGCTGGGACAGGAAGGGGTGGCAGACCATGACGCTGCCGTCCTCGGCCGGCCGATAGGCATCGAACATCGCGGCGGTCCGGGTCATCGGCACGCCATCGTTGAAGAACTTCACAAAATCCGGCCGCAGGCGCGGCGTGCGGAACTCCTCGCGGCGGGCGATCAGCGCCTCGCCGAACAGCGAGGCGCCGTTCAGCGTGTCATAGGCGGGAAGCGAGACCACGACGCGGGCGTTCAGCTCGCCGTTCGCGTCCAGGCGGTGCAGCGCCTGCATCATCTCGAGCGTGCTCGTGGCGTCCTGGAAGGAGGTGATGCCGTAGCCGTTGAGGATCTCGACGGCGCGGCGCGAGCAGAGCGCGAGATGCGCGACCGGATCCTCGATCGCGGCGGCCGCGGCGCGGGTGACCAGCGCCATCGCCTTTTCGATCAGCACGCCGGTCGGCTCGCCGCGGCCGTCGCGCTGGATGAAACCGTCCTTCGGATCGGGCGTGTCGCGGGTGATGCCGGCGAG
Source organism: bacterium YEK0313 (assembly GCA_000751295.2). NCBI lineage: Bacteria > bacterium YEK0313. The sequence continues at coordinate 4,811,073 of CCMO02000001.1, read as the reverse complement.
CTGGAGCGCCCGGCTGCTGACCCAGCGATTGTGCAGGCTGTCGTCGATCAGCGAGACGGGGCGCCCGCCGGCAGCCTCGTCCAGCGCCGCGCGCGAGGCGGGATCGGCGAGCCTCGGGCCGAGGGCGCTGCTCCAGATGCCGCCGCAGATCCACGCGTCCGGCCCGACGCGCGCGGCCCGTTCCGCCACGAGGGCGAGGATGCCGTCGAAATCGAGGGCGGTGGTGAAGTTCAGCTCGTAGAGATCGAGCTCGCCGCCGCGCGCGTGATGGTTATGGATGTCGCCGAGCGCGGGCAGCATCATCCGGCCCCGGAGGTCGGTCACGGTGGTGGCGGGGCCGCGCAGTGCCAGGATGTCGCCGTCGTCGCCGACCGCCAGGATCCGGCCGCCGGCGACGGCGACGGCCGAGGCCCAGCTTCGCGCGGCATCCACGGTGTAGATCCGTCCGTTGTGAAAGATCGCATCGGCCGCCAGGCTCATGCCTGTATCCTCATTTCCGAAGTGACGTGATCGGCTCATCCGGCCATTCCGCGCGAAGCGGCGCCGGCGAGGTTAGATGGCTTTGCCCAACGGAGCCAAGGCGACCCGCGTCGACAGCGCATGAAGCGCAATGGCGTGCAGCAGGTCGCTGACGGTCGTCGTGGCGTCGGTCAGGACGGTGACCCTGCCGTAGTCGTCGGCCCGGCGCGACAGGGCGGTATGGGTGACGCAGTTCTGGGTCATCATGCCCGCGAGGACGAGAGCGTCGACGCCGAGGCTCCGCAGGGTTTCGTGCAGGTCGGTCCGCTCGAAACTGTCGGCGAAATGTTTGGTGACGACGGGCGCATCGGGGGCCGCCGCCAGGATGCGCGGATGGATCTCGACGCCCCTGGTGCCGGCGTTGAAGAACGGTGCGATGCCTTGCCCGGGATCGGCGACGTGCTGGATGTGGACGACGGCCATGCCATCGGCCCGCGCCCGGGCGATGCACCGCTCGACCGTCGTCAGCGTCGCGTCGGTGTTCCAGAGCGGAAAGGCACCGCCGGGAAAATAATCGTTCTGGAGATCGATGACGAGGAGCGCAGGCTTCATGACGCGGCCTCCACAAGGTCTGGCCGGTCTGTATAGCCTTCACGCCTTCTGGCTCTGAGTGGCCCGATGGTCATTTTTCGGGCAGATTGGGCCAATGCGCATCGCCATCGTCGCCTATGACGGGATCAGCCCGTTCATGCTGTCCACGCCGCTCGCCGTGTTCGGCGAACCCTTCGTCGCGAGCGGGCACGAAGTCCGCGTCTGCGGCGGGAACCGTCGGGTTTCGGCGACCGGCGGGCTTGCCATCGATACGCCCCACGGGCTCGATGGCGTCGATGCGGCCGATGTGGTGATCCTGCCGGGCTGGCGCGATGCCGGCGAGACCGTGACCCCCGACATTGTCGGGGTGCTGCGCGCCGCCGGCGCGCGTGGCGCCATCGTCGCCGGCCTCTGCCTCGGCGCCTTCGGCCTCGCCGAGGCAGGCCTGCTGCAGGGCCGCCGCGCGACCACCCATTGGGCGATGGCCGGCGCCTTCGCCGCGCGCTATCCGGAGGTCCGCGTCGACCCGGGCGCCATCTTCGTCGACGAGGGCCCGGTCCTGACCTCGGCCGGCATCGCGTCGGGGCTCGACTGCTGCCTGCACCTGCTGGCGCGCCTTTCCGGCGCGGCCGAGGCCAACCGCGTCGCACGGCTGCTCGTGCTGGCGCCGCAGCGGGGCGGGGCTCAGCCGCAGCTGATCGACCGTCCCGTGCCCGAAACATCGGCCAAGCGCCGCGTCGCCGAGATTCTCGACCGGCTCGTCGCCGACCCGGCCGAGATCCCATCCCTCAATGATCTCGCGGACCGCACAGGCATGAGCCGGCGCAGCCTGACCCGCCACATCCGTGCCCGCACCGGCGACAATCTCGGAGGCTGGGTGCGGCGCGCCAGGATCGCACGGGCGCAGGAGGCGCTGCTGACCGGCGCCGCCGGCCTCGACCAGGTCGCCGCGCGGAGCGGCTTTCCCGATGCCAAGTCGCTGCGGACGGCCTTTCGCGCCGAGCTCGGCCTCACGCCACGCCAGTGGCAGGCGCGGCAGAGGCGGGATGTCTGAGCCGCCGCGCCGGCGGAGCGGCGAAGGAACTGACCTTTAGCGCCCCTCGCGAGCCCAGACGAGGGTCAGCGCGCCGAGCAGCAGTATGAGGCCGAGCACGCCGGCAAAGGCCGGCAGGATGCCGATGCCACGCACGACCGAGGCGTCGCGCTGGCGGATGCCCAGCCAGTCCTCGCCGCGCAACGCGTTGGCCGAGCGGGTCGGGACGATGCGCGGCATGACGAGGCTGCCGTTCTCGGAAATGCGCCACAGGCCGCCGCCGGTCGCCCGCACCAGCGGCTCGAGCACCTGCAGGGTCGAGGTGACATCGGTGAATTCGCGCGGATTGGCCGGCCCGACATTGACGAGACGCGTCAGCGTGCCGGCCTGGGCGCGCCAGAGGCCGAGCTCGGTCACCTCCACCTGGCCGCGCCAGAGACCGGGCTCGGCCGCCTGCATGGCGACCGTCTGGCTGCGTCCGGACGGCGTCGTCAGCGTCACTTCGGCCGGGGCCTCGGCCATCGTCTGCAGCTCGACGGCCAACTGGCGGCCGCGTACGGCGAGCCTGAGGCTCTCCTCTTCCAGCTCCGGCTCGCGCATCAGCCAGTGCGACAGCCGGCGCAGCAGTTCCAGATGCGGCCCGCCGCCCTCGTAGCCGCGCGCCCACAGCCAGATGTGGTCCGAGAGGAGCAGCGCGACGCGGCCCTCGCCCTGGCGCTGCAGCATGAGGACCGGGCGGTTGTCGGGTCCGTCCATGACGGTGGTCGAGCCCTGACCCGGAGCGCGGCTCTCGATCAGCCGGAACCAGCGGCTCCATTGCGGCGTACCCTCGGTGGTCGAGCCCGGCAGCGCGCGGGTCACCGGATGGCGCCGGCCGAGCTCGGAGACCCGGGCGTGGAACGGGCGCTCCATGACGTCGCCGGTCGGCGCAGCCGGCAGGATGGTCTCCAGCGGCGTGTCGTTGATCGAGGCGGAGGTCGCGTGCTCGGGGCCGGCGGCCACCAGCAGCGCGCCGCCGTTGCGGACGTAGCGGGCGATGTTTTCGAAATAGATCAGCGGCAGCACGCCCTGCTGGGCGTAGCGGTCGAAGATGATCAGGTCGAATTCGCGGATCTTGATCTGGAACAGCTCGCGCGTCGGGAAGGCGATCAGCGACAGCTCGTTGATCGGCGTGCCGTCCTGCTTTTCCGGCGGACGGAGAATGGTGAAATGGACGAGGTCGACGCCGGCATCCGATTTCAGGAGATTGCGCCAGGTGCGCTCGCCCGCATGCGGCTCGCCCGAGACGAGCAGCACGCGCAGCTTTTCGCGGATGCCGTCGATGATGACGACGGCGCGGTTGTTGATGGCGGTCAACTCGTTGTCGAGCCCGTCCACCTCGATCTCGACGATATTGGCGCCGGCATGAGTGACCGGCACCTGCACCATGGTGGTGGCGCCGGTCGTCACCGTCCGCCGCTCGATGGTTTCGCCGTCGCGCTTGACGGTGACGGCCGCCTCCGCCGCCCGCCCGCCGGTGCCGTTGTCCTCGATGCGGAAGCCGACCGTCTGCGTCTGGCCGACGATGCCGAAGCGCGGCGTCTGGGTCAGCACGACGCGGCGGTCGCGATCGGTCGAGCGGCCGGTGATCAGGGCATGGACCGGAGCCTGGAAACCGATCGCCGCGGCCTGTCCGGGCACGTCGTGCACCTGGCCGTCGGTGATCAGGATGGCACCGCCGATCCGCTCGGCGGGCACGTCGGAGACGAGGCCGCGCAGGGCCTCGAACAGGTGCGTGCCGTCGGTCTGCCCATCCGAGGCTCCGGCATCGACATAGCGCACCTCGAAGCCCGGCGACCGGCCGAAGCTGCGCTCGATCGCCGCCTTGGCCTCGTCGGTCATGCGCGCGCGGTCGGCGAGCGACTGGCTGGCCGACCGATCGAGCACGACGGCGACGACCGTCTTCAGGGGATCGCGGTCCTCCTGGGTGAAGACCGGATTGGCAAGCGCGAGCAGGGCCAGCGCCATGGCGCCGATGCGCCACCAGGCGCCGCGGGTGCGCGACACGACGAGCAGCAGCGACAAGACGACCACGGCGATGGCGGCCGCCGCGAGGGCGAGGAGTGGGACGAGCGGCGACCAGACGAGACCGAAGCTCATGGCTCAGTTCCCCAGCCGCTCGAGCAGCGCAGGCACATGGACCTGGTCGGTCTTGTAGTTGCCGGTCAGCGCATACATGACGAGGTTGACGCCGAAGCGATAGGCGAGCTCGCGCTGGCGCGCCTCGCCCTGGATCGGCAGCAGGGGATTGCCCTGCCGGTCGACGGCCCAGGCGGAGGCGAGATCGTTGGCGGTGATGATGATCGGAGACACCGAGTCGGAGGCGCGGGCCGGCCGGGCGGTCTCGTCGTCGCCCGCCGGCGGGATCGCCTCGACCCAGGTCGCGCCTTCGGTGTGGCGGCCAGGAAATTCGCGCAGGATGAAGAAGGCGCGCGCCAGCACATGATCGCGCGGCACCAGTTCGAGTTCGGGGATGTCGAGGCCGGCCAGGATCCGTCGCAGCGTCGCCTGGGCGGGACTGGTCTGGCCGGGGCGGGTGGTCGAGGCGTCGCGGGTGTCGAACACCACCATGCCGCCCTGCTTCATGTAGGCGTCCAGCTTCAGCAGCGCCTGCGGCGTCGGCTCGTCGGCGCCGGCGACCACGGGCCAGTACAGGATCGGAAAGAAGGCGAGCTCGTCGCGGTTGATGTCGACCGCCTGCGGCGCGGCCGGCTCGAGCGCGGTGCGCGCCGACAGGAAGCGGGTGAGGCCTTCGAGGCCGGCACGGCTGACCTCGTCGACCTCGCGCGAGCCGGTGACGATATAGGCAAGGCGGGTCGCCTGGGTGGCGCGCACGGCGGCGTCGTCGGCGGCGTTGCCGGTGGCGACCGGTGGCCGGTTCTGCGTCCTGCGCGTCTGCGCCTCCGCCGGCCCGCCCGCCAGCAGCAGCCCCAGCAGCGGCATCAGCGCCAGCGCGAGAACGGCGCCCGTCGAACGCGCGGCGCGCAGGCCGGTAAGCCGGGCAAGGCCGCCGGCAATGACGAAGACGGCCAGGCCGTCGACGAGGAGGAGAAACAGTGCGGCGATCACGAGCGGCGATCTCAGATCCACGGGTTCTCCAAGGCGATAGCGTTCGATCGCGGCGCCGAGAGGGCGGAGATCGAGCGGTTTCAGCCGTTCGTCGGGGCCGAGCGCATTGACCGCGACGGTCGCGTCCGGCGGTCCGTAGAAGCCGGGCGGATAGTCCAGCGTCGCGGGTTCGCGCCAGTCGGCGGGGATCGGCTTGGCGGTCGCCGGCGGCCGGACGAAGGCGCCGAAACCGTCGAGCACGCGGTTCGGCGCGACGCGCTCGGCCGCGCGCGGCTGTCCGGGCAGGCCGGCAAGGCCCTCGGCCGCGGGGCGCCCCGCGGTCGAAAGGGCGGCGATGCGCTTCAGCATCTCGACGAAGGCGCCCGACAGCGGCAGGTCGGACCAGGCGGTGTCGGCGGTGACATGGAACAGCACGATGAGGCCGCGGCCGCGCCGCTCGGCGGTGACGAGCGGCGTGCCGTCCTGAAGCTGGGCCCAGGTCTTGTCGGCGAGCAGGCCGTCGGGCTCGGCCAGCACCTGCCGGCGCACGCGCACGTCGGGCGGCACGGGGATGTCGGCGAAGGGGCTCTCGCGGGTGAAGGCCGCAAGCGGCTGGGGCGTCTCCCAGGACAGCGCGCCGCCGAGCTGGCGGCCGCCGCGCCTGAGGCGCACCGGCACGAGATCGTCGTTCTGCGCCCCGGCGAGCCGGGTGCCGGCGAAGCGCAGGAGAATGCCGCCACTGTCGATGAAGCGGTTGAGCGTCTCGCGTGCCTCCGGCGTGACCGTGCCGACATCGGTCAGGACGATCATCGGCACCCGGCCTTCGACGAAACGGATCGCCGCCTCGGAGGGCGAGGCGCCTTCGACGGTGCGGATATCGGCGAAGGGCTCCAGCGCGCGGCCGAGATAATAGGTCGGCGAGAGCAGCGGCTGTGCCGTATCGGCGGTGGCGCCGGAGACGACGCCGATGGTGCGGCGCTGCCAGCGCGCATCGATGAGCTGCACGGCGCCGGCGGAGCGTTCGCCCGCTATGTCGAGCCGGGTGATCTCGTTGCGGATCTCGACCGGCAGATCGAAGCGGGCTTCGGTTTCGGTCCTGCCGGGCTCGAAGGCGAAGGTCGCCTCGCCGATCGGCAGGCTGCGCGTGTCGAGGGCGCGCACGCGGCCGGCCTGGGCCGGGCCCGGCTCGGCGCGGATGACCTGGACCGAGAAGCCGCCGCTCGCATTGCTTGCGCCGGTCAGCGCCAGGACGGGCGGCGTGCCGCCGGCATAGACGGTGAGCGCATGGCTGCCGGCCGTCTCCTTGAGCTGGCCGAGGAAGGCGTCGGAACGGCCGGTGTCGACGCCGTCGGCGAGCCAGACGATCTCGGCCTGCGGCTGGGCGGCGAGGAAGCGGCCGAGCGCCGGCAGCACGCCGGCGCGGTCCGGCGTATGCGGCGAGGGGTCGAGCGAGCGCAGGCGCTCGCGCACCGAGGCCGGCGTCTCGATGCCGATGGTGATGACCGGCTTGGCGGTGGTGGCGAAGGCCACCGGCCGCCCGGCGCTTTCGGCCGCGGCGACGATCTGGTTGGCGACGCGGAGGCGCTGGTCGAAGGCGGCGGCCGATGGCCAGCCGTCGTCGATCAGCACCAGGACCGGGCCACGGGCGCCGCTGGTGGCGGCCGGCGGGTTCCACATCGGGCCGGCCATGGCGAGGATGATGATGAGCGCCATCAGGAGGCGGAGCGCGGTCAGCCACCAGGGGCTGCGCGCGGGCGTCTCTTCCTTCGGCGCGATGTCGACGAGGATGCGGGTCGGCGGGAAGGCGATGCGCCGCGGGCGCGGCGGCACCAGGCGGAGCAGCCACCAGAGCGCGGGCAGCGCGGCGAGAGCGAAAAGGACGAGGGGGGAGGCGAAGGCGAGGGGCAGGCCCAGCATCAGCGCCTCGCAGTCCCGCGGGCCGGCGCCGCGGCGGCAAGGTCAAGCGGACCGGATCCCATGCGCTGGTGCAGCGCCAGAAGGGCGCCCGCCGGGGCCTGGTCGGTGCGGTGCAGGCCGAAGCTCCAGCCGCGCGTCTCGCATTCGCGGCGCAGGGCGGCGCGATGGTCGGCGAGCCGGGCGACATAGTCGTCGCGCCAGGTTTCGGCACGGCCGGCGGTGATGGTCAGGCCCTCCTCGAGCTCCTCGAATTCGACCCTGCCGCGATAGGGAAAGGTCTCCTCGACCGGATCGTTGATCATCAGGACATGGCCGCGCGAGCCGCTTGCCGCAAGGTTCTTGACCGTTTCGCCGAAGGTTTCCGGCCGCACCAGGCAGTCGGAGAGGATCACGGCCTCCGACAGGCGCGACACCGGCGTGCGGGGCGGGAGGCTCGCGGCCTTGCCCGCCGCGTCGGCGAGAATGGCATCGGCCATGCGCTCGATCACCGCCCGGCTGGCCGTCGGGCGCATCAGGCCGGGAATGCCGACCCGCTCGCCGCCGCGCACCAGGATTTCAGCCAGTGCGAAGGCGATGACGAGGGCGCGGTCGTGCTTGCTCACCCTCGCGAGGTCGGAGGCAAAGCGCATCGAGGCCGAACGGTCGGGCCAGATCCAGACCGTATGGGCCGCCTCCCATTCCTGCTCGCGCACATAGAGGTGCTGGTCGCGCGCCGAACGGCGCCAGTCGACGCGGTTCGCCGGCTCGCCGTCGGTGAAGCGGCGGAACTGCCAGAAATTCTCGCCGGTGCCGGCGCGCCTGCGGCCGTGCAGGCCGTGAATGATGGTGGACGCGACCCGCCGGGCTTCGAGGACGAGGCGCGGCAGGCTCGCGGCGAGCGCGGCCGCGTCGTGCGGAACGCGCGCGCCCGCGGCATCCCCGCCTTGGCCGCGGCGCAGCGTGTCGGCCAGGCCGAACATGGAACGGGTCACCTGAGCGGCTTGACCAGCGAGGCGATGGTGGCCTCGACGGTCAGGCCGTCGGCGCGCGCGCCGTAGGACAGCGCCATCCGATGCTTCAGCACCGGTTCGGCCAGCGCCACGACGTCGTCGATCGAGGGGGCGAGGCGGCCGTCGAGCAGAGCCCGGGCGCGCACGGCCAGCATCAGCGCCTGGGAGGCGCGCGGGCCGGGCCCCCAGGCAATGGCATTGGCGAGCTCGCCCTTGGCGGCATCGGGCCGGGCCGAGCGGACCAGCTGCAGGATGGCGTCGACCACCGTCTCGCCGACCGGCAGGCGCCGCACCAGCCGCTGCGCGGCCTGCAGGTCGTCGCCCGAGAGCACCTGCTTCGGCCGGCTTTCCTCGGCGCCGGTCGTGTCGAACAGGATTTTCCGCTCGGCTTCGAGATCGGGATAGTCGACGTCGACCTGCATCAGGAAGCGGTCGAGCTGGGCCTCGGGCAGGGGATAGGTGCCCTCCTGCTCCAGGGGGTTCTGCGTCGCCAGCACGTGGAAGGGCTTCGGCAGGTCGTGGCGCTCGCCGGCGACCGTGACGTGATATTCCTGCATGGCCTGCAGCAGCGCCGACTGGGTGCGGGGCGAGGCGCGGTTGATCTCGTCCGCCATCAGGAGCTGGGCGAAGACCGGTCCCTTCAGGAAGCGGAAGGCGCGCCGGCCGCCGGCCGATTCCTCCAGCACTTCCGAGCCGAGAATGTCGGAAGGCATCAGGTCGGGGGTGAACTGCACGCGGCGGGCGTCGAGGCCGAGCACGACGCCCATGGTCTCGACCAGCTTGGTCTTGGCAAGGCCGGGCAGGCCGACCAGCAGCGCGTGGCCGCCGGAGAGAACGGTGACGAGCGCCTGGTCGATGACCGGCTGCTGGCCGAAGATCACCTCCGAAATATTGGCCCGGGCCTGGCGGACCTGGGCGACGGTGGTTTCTGCGGCTCGGACGATGGCGTCTTCCATGCGTTCAGCGGTCTCCGCGGTCATGCAAGCTCCTGTCGGGGCTACGTGCTTCGTGCGCTGCATCATCGCGCATGCATTGCGATAGCGATAGCTCAGTCTTACGTTCGCTTCATGGCCGGGCCAATGTTGGGCGCCGGAATGTTCATGATTTTCACTCAAACGTGAGGCTTTCGGCATGGCCAGCGGTTCATCGTCGTCAGGTGGGCTGGAGGGCATCGCGACGCAGGTGAAGGCGGTCAAAGGACCGCCGCCCGTGCATTTGTGGAATCCGCCGTTCTGCGGCGACCTCGACATGCGCATCGCCGCCGACGGCACCTGGTTCTACATGAAGACGCCGATCGGCCGGCCGGCGCTGGTCAAGCTGTTCTCCTCGGTGCTGAAACGCGAGGACGGCCGCTATTTCCTGGTCACGCCGGTGGAAAAGGTCGGCATCACCGTCGACGACGCGCCGTTCGCCGCCGTGGAAATGCGGGTTTCCGGCTCCGGACGGGCGCGCGGCATCGCCCTGCGCACCCAGACCGAGGAATGGGTGGAGGTTGGTCCCGATCATCCGCTGCGCTTCGAAAAGGAGGCCGGAACCGACGGGCTGAAGCCCTATATCCACGTCCGGCGCGACCTCTGGGCGCGGGTCTCGCGCGCCCTGTTCCAGGATCTTGCCGCGCTCGGCGAGATCGCTTCGGTCGAAGATGCCGCGGGCGGCCGCCGCGACTGGTTCGGCCTCTATGCGGCAGGGACCTTTTATCCCATGGTGCCGGCCGCCGAGATCGAGGGCCTCATGTGATTCCCGTTTCGCCCGACCAGTTCAGCGCCGCGGTCACGCAGCGCCTGAGCCTCGACCTTCCGACCTTCGTGCAGGATGTGCATCCCGGCGGCGGCCAGCCGGCCGACGACAGCGATCCGACCATCAACGAGGGGCCGCCGGCGCGGCCGGCCGCCGTGCTCATCCCGGTGGTCGCCCGGCCCGAGGCGACCGTCCTGCTGACCCAGCGCTCGTCGGACCTGGCCAGCCATTCCGGCCAGATCGCCTTTCCCGGCGGCCGGATCGACCCTGGCGATGCCGATCCGCTGGCCGCCGCCCTGCGCGAGGCGGAGGAGGAGATCGGCCTCGACCGCGGCCATGTGCGGCCGCTCGGCTATCTCGCGCCGTTCCAGTCGCGGACCGGCTATCTGATCACCCCGGTGGTCGGCCTGGTCCGGCCCGGCTTCGATCTGAAGCTCAATCCGGACGAGGTGACGGACGCCTTCGAAGTGCCGCTCGCCTTCCTGATGAATCCGGCCAATCACCAGCGCCAGTCGCGCGTCTGGAACGGCCAGCGGCGCTATTTCTACGCCATGCCTTATGGCGAGCGCTACATCTGGGGCATTACCGCCGGCATCCTGCGCGATCTCTGGCAGCGCCTGTCCGAGCCGGCGGAGGCTGCCGGCGTGAGGGCGTGATGCGACCTGTGGTCAACCTGCTGCTGTTCGCGCTGCCCTTCGTGTTCTATGTCGGCTGGCTGCACCTCAAGGAGCGCAATCCCTGGCTGAAGGAGCATTGGGACAGGCAGCCGGTGGTCTGGATCGGCCTGTGTGGCCTTCTGCTGTCGGGGTCCTATTTCCTCTACCATCTGGCCGGCCAGAGCCGCGATCCGACCGCCGTCTATGTGCCGGCTCGGGTCGAAAACGGCGTGTTCCATCCGGCCGAACTCAAGCCGCGCGAGGCGGAGCCACGGCGATGAGCATGGATCCTGCGACACGACACATTCCGGTGCCCGACTGGCTCGCCGCGGGACCGGCCGCGCGGCTCGTCGGGCTGATCGCCAGGGCGGGCGAGGAGGCACGGGTGGTCGGCGGCGCGGTGCGCAACATCCTGATCGGCGAGCCTCCCGGCGACATCGACATCGCCACCACCGCGCTGCCCGAAGCGGTGATGAGGCTCGCCGAGGCCGAGGGGCTGAAGGCGGTGCCAACCGGCATCGCCCACGGCACCGTCACGATCGTCGTCGAGGGACGGGGCTTCGAGGTGACGACGCTCCGGCAGGATGTCGAGACCGACGGCCGCCACGCGCTGGTCCGGTTCGGGCGCGACTGGCAGGCCGATGCCGCGCGGCGGGATTTCACCGTCAATGCCATGAGCCTTCGCGCCGACGGTGCGCTCTACGACTATTTCGGCGGCGCGGATGATCTTGCCGCAGGCCGGGTCCGCTTCATCGGTGACGCCATAGCGCGCATCCGCGAGGACCGGCTGCGGATTCTCCGCTTCTTCCGCTTTCAGGCGACCGTCGGCTCCGGCGCCCCCGACGCCGAGGCGCTCGCCGCCTGCATTGCCGAGCGCGCGGGGCTCGCCGCGCTCTCGCGCGAACGGCTGCGCATGGAGATGCTGAAGCTGGTGATCGCTCCGCGCGCCGGCGAGACGCTCGAAGTGATGGCCGATGCCGGACTGCTCGGCATGGTGCTCGGCGGCGTGCCGCTCTATCGCGATCTCGGCCGTCTCGCGGCGATCGAGCGGGCGCTGGGCCTCGCGCCGGACGCCGCGCGCCGTCTCGCGGCGCTCGCCGTGCTGGTCCGCGAGGATGCCGAGCGGCTGCGCGAGCGGCTGGCCCTGTCCAATGCCGATTACCGCCGCATCGAGGGCATCGGACACGGCTGGCGCGGGCTCGATCCCGCCCGGGGCGCGGCCGCCGCCAAGGCGGTCCTGTTCGCCGCCGGCCCGCGCGGCTACCGCGACCGGGCGCTGGTCGCCTTCGCGCGCTCGACGGCAGCCGTCGAGGATGCCGGCTGGCAGGGGCTCGCGACCTTGGCCGAGCGCTGGCAGGCGCCCGCCTTCCCGATCTCGGGCCATGATCTCGCCGCGCGCGGCTTTGCCGACGGGCCGGCCATCGGCGCGGCGCTGGCGCGGCTGAAGGCGGCCTGGATCGCGGCGGACTTTCCCGTTTCGCGCGAGGCGATCGAGCGGCTCATTTCGGACTTGACGACCGGGCGTTGAGGCAAAAACCTGATACCTGCTGCGGACATTTGTCCGCTGCGGCGGGCCGCCGTCCGCCAATTAATTGATGCGCAAGGTTTTTTTGTTTGATTACGATCGGCCGCCTTCATGCGAAGCCGGCCCGCGGGTCTGTGCAACGATCGTATCCATGAACATTCGGGCCGAAACGGACGATGCAAAGCGCGAAATTCCTGCGGAGCTCTATGTTTCGCTGGTGGACGCGCTTTATGCCGATGTCCGCACGTTCATTCTGGGCGTCATCGCGGCCTTTGTCGGCACTGCCTATGCGGCCTACCTCACCAGCGAGCCGATCCTCGACCTCTTCCCGTTCCTGATCCTGCTGATCGGCCTGACCCGGGCCGCCCGCATCATGCAGTACAAGCGAGTGCGCCGGCAGGCCATGAGCTACGAGACCGCGCGCGGCTGGGAGCGGGAATATACGATCGGCGCCAATGTCTTCGTCTTCGCGCTTGGCCTGTGGTGCTTTGCCAGCTTCACCCTGTCGAACAACCAGATCGCCCATCTGTTCAGCGTGTCGGTGGTCCTGTCGCACATGGTCGGCATTACCGGCCGGAACTTCGCCAACGACCGCTTCGTCAACCAGCAGATCATCTGCCTCGGCATTCCGCTGGTCGGCGGCCTGATCGCGACGGCCAGCATCCACCACATCGTCCTCGCCTGTTTCGCCATTCCCTTCTTCGGCAGCATGCGCAGCATCGCCACGCGCCTGCGCAACATGCTGCTCGACGCCGTCATGGCACGGCGCGACGTGGAACTGCTGGCGAGCCGCTTCGATACGGCGCTCAACAACATGCCGCATGGTCTTGCCATGTTCGACGCGAGCGGGCGCCTGGTGGTGCTCAATGCCCGCTGGTCCGAGATCCTGCCGGGCGACGAGCGCGTCGTGCGCGCGGGCACGCGCGTCGCCGCGCTCGTCGGCGGCTATGTCGACAATGGCGTGCTCGGCGAGCGCGACGCCGGCCGCATCCTCGACCTCGTCTACCGCAGCTCGCAGTCGCGGCAGACCAACAAGCTCGAACTGGAGAGCAGCGAGCGCTATGTCGACCTGACCCTGCAGCCGATGGAGACCGGCGGCATGGTGGTGGTGATCGAGGACATTACCGAGAAGCGCCGCACCGAGGCGCGCATGGCCCATATGGCGCGCCACGACGCGCTGACCGGGCTGCCGAACCGCACGCTGTTCCAGGAGCGGCTCGAACTGGCCCTGGCCATGCGGCAGGACAGCGAAATGCTGGCCGTGCTGTTCGTCGATCTCGACAATTTCAAGCAGGTCAACGACACGCTGGGGCATCCGATCGGCGACACGCTGCTGATCGAGGTGGCCGACCGGCTGCGCTTCGTCATCGGCGAGACGAATCTCGTGGCTCGGTTCGGCGCCGACGAATTCGTGGTGCTGCAGGGCAATGCGCGCTCGGTCAACGATGTCGCCAAGCTCGCCGCGCGCATCATCGAGAACCTCTCCGACACGGTCCAGATCGAAGGCGCGACGGTCGTGTCCGGCGCTTCCGTCGGCATTGCGCTCGCGCCGCGCGACGGCAACGACCCCGATCAGCTCCTGAAGTCGGCGGACATGGCCCTGGCGCGCGCCAAGGCCGGCGGCAAGGGCATTCTCCACTTCTACGAGGAGGAGATGGACCGGCAGGCCCAGGCCCGCCGCGTCACCGAGCTCGACCTGCGCAAGGCGATCCACAATGAACAGCTGGCGGTCTATTTCCAGCCGCTGCTGAACCTGAAGACCCTGCGCATCTCCACCTGCGAAGCCCTCGTGCGCTGGCCGCACCCGACCCGCGGCATGGTGTCTCCGGCCGAATTCATGCCGATCGCGGAGGAGACGGGCCTCGTCGTCGAGCTCGGCCGGCAGGTCATGCGCAAGGCCTGCGCCGCCTGTGCCGCCTGGCCCAACAAGGTGCGGGTCGCGGTCAATCTGTCGCCCGTCCAGTTCGAGCGCGACGATATCGTGGCGCTGGTGCGCGACACGCTGGCGGCGACCGGCCTTGCCGCCGACCGGCTGGAGGTGGAGATCACCGAGACGCTGCTGCTGCAGGATTCGGCAGCCGTGCAGGCCTCCCTCAAGGGGCTGCGCGACATGGGCGTCAGGATCGCGCTCGACGATTTCGGCACCGGCTATTCCAGCCTCAGCTACCTGCAGAAGTTCCCGCTGCAGAAGGTCAAGATCGACCGTTCCTTCGTGCGGCACATCGAGACCGATCCGCGCTCGGTCAAGCTGCTGCAGGGCGTCACCCGGATCGGCGCCGATCTCGGCCTGACGGTGGTGGTGGAAGGCGTCGAGACCTACAACCAGATGAAGCTGATCGACGAGCCCGGCGTCGTCACCGAGATCCAGGGCTTCCTGCTGAGCCCGGCCATTCCGGACGAGCAACTGCGCGTGCTGCTCAGCCGGTCGGGCGAGGGGCTGCTGCGCAAGGTCGCCTGAGGCGGCGGCGCAGCCAGCCCTGGCGCACGGCAAGGGCCGCCAGTCGCCAGTCATCCGTATTGCCCCGATGATCGGCTCTTCCGGTCGCCGTGGCCGCTGCCCGGCGGGACGGCCGGAGCAGGCCGCGTCATGTTCTGCACGCTATGCGTGCGGCCGGGCATCCCCGCCCTTGCAGAAGCTCCGCCTTGCGCCGTCCGGCAGGGCGGTCCATGAAACGGCTGAGAGGCTGCGCCGATTGGCTTTGCGAGCTGTATCGCGATATGTCTTGTGCACCGCAACCGATGCGGGTGCGTGCGCCGCCCTGGATTACACGTTAACCAAGAAAGCCAAGCAGTGACGATGTTCTCGCTGCTCATTCTGCGGCCGCGTTAACGCTATTTTAACCAAGCGCTTTCCAACCATTAAAATTTGATTAACATTGTTGCCATTCCTGGCCGCGAAGACTGATTTTCGATATGGGGCGTGCGTTATGAATACCGTGAGTTCCCCAGGAGTCTTCGTCAACCACGTGCTGGAACTGCTCGGTCGTATCGAATACCGCCGCGCAGAGAGTAAAGAAGACAAGCTGGCGATCTACCGCCTGCGCTACGAATGCTACCTCCGCGAAGGCGCGATCCGTCGGAACAAGAGCGGGCTGTTCAAGGACAGCTATGACAGCGCGCCGAATGTTTGGATTTTCGGCCTCCATATCGATGGCCAGTTGGCGAGCTCCATCCGAATCCACGCCGCGAACGCCGTTCATCCGATCTCGCCGGCCATGACCATCTTCGGCGATCTCCTGGGGCCGCGCATTGCCGCCGGCGAGACCGTCATCGACCCGACCCGGCTCGTCGTCGACCACGACATGTCGCGGGCCTATCCAGGTCTTGCCTATGCGACGGTCCGGCTCGGCATGCTAGCTTCGGAGTTCTGCAAGGCGGATTTTGCGCTCGCGACCGTCCGCACCGAGCATCGCGCCTTCTACAAGCGCCTGCTGGCCATGGAGCCGATCGGCGAGCCGCGGCCCTATCCGGGGCTGAAGCGTCCGATCAACCTGATGGGCGTGCACTATCCGACCATGAAGGGCAAGGTGATCGCGCGCTATCCATTCCTCGCCTCCAGCGCGGTCGAGCGCGACTTCCTGTTCGGGCCGCATCGCGACGATATGGGCCCGACGCGCGCCGCGCCGGCCGGCGGACGCCGCCAGGCCGCCTGACGCCCGGCGAGGCGGGATCGCCCGCCGGCCGCGCCAGCCCGAGCGATCAGGACGTCCGCAGCAGCCGCATGGCATTGGCCGTGACGATGACGGTCGCACCGGTATCGGCGAGGATCGCCGGCCAGAGCCCGGTGATGCCGGCAATGGTGGTGACCAGGAACACCGCCTTCAGGCCGAGGGCCACGGTGATGTTCTGTCGGATATTGGCCATGGTCCGGCGCGACAAGGCGACGAGAGCGGCCACATCGGCGACGCGCCCGTGCAGCACGGCGGCATCCGCTGTCTCGAGCGCGACGTCGGCGGCCCCGCCCATGGCGATGCCGACATCGGCTGCGGCCAGGGCCGGGGCGTCGTTGATGCCGTCGCCGACCTTGCCGACGCGCTCGCCCTGCCGCTTCAACTCCTCGACGATGCGCATCTTGTCCTCGGGCAGAAGCTCGCCGCGCGGCTCGATGCCGACGATCCGGGCAATGGCCTCGGCCGTGCGGCTGTTGTCGCCGGTCAGCATGATCGTCCGGATCCCGGCCTGCTTCAGCCGCTCCAATCCCTCGCGCGCATCCGCGCGCGGCTCGTCGCGCATGGCGATGAGCCCGGAGGGCTGGTCGTCGACCAGCAGCACCGAGACCGTCTTGCCCTCGTCGTTGAGCGCCTTGACGCGCATCGTGGCCTCGGACGGCAGCGCCGCCCGCTCGCCGGCCGCCGATGCCGCGCCGAGGAAGACCGCGCGTCCTTCGATCACGCCGGCGAGGCCCTTGCCGGCGAGGGCCGAAAGCCCGGCGCCCGCGCCGGGCTGACGCCGTCGGCCTCGGCCCGCGCGAGGATCGCCCGCGCCAGCGGATGGTTCGAGCCCGTCTCCAGGCCGGCGGCAAGGGCCAGAATCTCCTTTTCGCCGGTGCCGAAGCCGATGATGTCGGTCACCTTCGGCTTGCCCTCGGTCAGCGTGCCCGTCTTGTCGAAGGCGACCGTCGTCAAGGTGCCGAGGCGCTCCAGCACCGCGCCGCCTTTCATCAGAAGGCCGCGGCGCGCGCCTGCCGAAAGGCTGGCGGCGATCGCCGCCGGCGTCGAGATGACGAGCGCGCAGGGGCAGCCGATCAGCAGGATGGCAAGACCCTTGTAGATCCATTCCGCCCAGGCGCCGCCCGCGACCAGCGGCGGCACGACGGCGACGAGCGCGCCGACCACCAGCACGGCGGGCGTATAGTAGCGGGAGAAGCTGTCGATGAAGCGTTCGGTCGGCGCCTTCGATTCCTGCGCTTCCTCGACGAGCTTGATGACCCGGGCGATGGTGTTGTTGGCGGCCGCCGCCGTCACCCGGACGGTCAGCGCGGCGTCGCCGTTGACCGTGCCGGCAAAGACCGGGTCGCCGACCGTCTTGCGCCTGGGCGTGCTCTCGCCGGTCACCGGCGCCTCGTCGATGGCGCTGACGCCGGCCAGGATGATGCCGTCGGCCGGCACCCGGTCGCCCGGCCTGACCAGAATGGTGGTGTCGACGGCGAGGCTTTCGGCCGGCACCTCGCGGGTCCGGCCGCCGACGGCGACGAGCGCCGTCTTGGGCACGAGATCGGCAAGGCCCTGGATGCTGGCGCGCGCCCTGGTGGCCGCGACGCCCTCGAGCAGTTCGCCGACCAGGAACAGGAAGACGACGGCGGCGGCCTCTTCGGTCGCGCCGATGACGACGGCGCCGACCGCGGCGATGGTCATCAGCATCTCGATCGAGAAGGGCGTGCCGACCAGCGCGGCGGCGAAGGCGCGCCGGGCGACCGGCACCAGGCCCACGGCGAGCGCCAGCAGGAAAGCCCAGTGGTCCAGCGCCGGCACCAGCTTGCCGACGCCATAGGCGGCAGCGAGCGCAAGGCCGCAGGCAATCGTCGTCAGGCCCTTGCGGCTCTGCCACCAATGGCTGGCCGAGGGCGCATGCGCATGACCGTCGGGCGCCGGGCGGCCCGGCGCGGCGGCTGGCGCCGCCGCGTGGCCGTGGACATGCCGATGACCGGCGTCGTGGCGATGGTCGTGATCATGGTCGTGATCATGGCCGCCGCAGGACCCATGGTCGTGGTGCGCGTGATCGTCGAGCGACCGGCGCGCCGCCGGCTCGCCGCGGGCCGTCTCGATCGGCTCGACCCCGTAGCCGAGGCCTGTGACACGGGCGCTGACCGCTGCCAGATCGCTTTCCGGCGCATGGGTTACGGTCATGCGGCCGGTCGCAACGGAAACCGCGACATCGGAGATGCCGGGCAGGCGCCGCACCGCCGTATCGATCTTGGCGGCGCAGGATGCGCAATCCATCCCTTCGATGCGGAAGCGGCTCTGGCGAAGCGTGCTGGTCATCACGATATTCCTGTCCATGTGCGACCGTGATTAAAGGTCGCGGCGATGGGCCGGCAAGACCGTGAGCGTAAAATCGGGCCGGAGCTATAACATTACCGCGGCGCCCGAACGAGTAATCGAGGCCTCTTGCAACGTAAGACGCGGCCCCGGTAAGATGTTATAATAAAACGCTGCTGCGGCAGTGTGGTGCGGATACAGGATCTGTCGATGCGTACAGACAACCGCAAGCCCTTCGATGCCGTCCGGCGCGGGCGGAAGCCGGCGCGTCCCCAGCCGGGCGACGGCTTCCGGCGCGAGACCTTCGCGCTGCCGCGCGAGGCGGCGCGGGAGAAAGCGCGCGAGATCCTCGCGCGCTTTCCGAAGGCGGCCTATATGACCGAGATCGAGACCTGGCGGGAACTGGAGGACGGACGCATCGAGTTCACGATGCGCCGGCTGCCGACCGCCGACTGACGGTTTCAGGCGCGCAGCTTGGCGCGCTTGCCGATATCCGCGTCGGCCTCGTCATCTTCCTCTTCTTCCTCGTCGTCGCCGTCTTCCGACGGCTCGTCGTCGTCATGGCTCTCCGTCTCGTCGTCTTCGAGATCGAGCGGGGCGAGCGCCACGGCGGGGATCTTCTCGCGGAACAGGTCGCCCTCTTCGCCGATCCAGATGCAGGTCACTTCGTCGGCCTCAACGGAGGCCACGGTGAGCGCCTGGCCGCCCGATTTCAACATCACCACGTCACCGGCATTGTAGGTCATGCCATCCTCCTGGTTGGACCACGCCATCGGTCTAGCGGAGGCTGGTGACGGGACGATCACAGCGGCGGCTTCCGCGCGTCGTCCGCCACGCCGCAGTCCCTGCGACGTTTCGCCCGAGGGCTCTAAGTAGTCGGACGAATGACGGGACCGGGGTCAATGCTTACATTTAGCTGACAGGAAGCCTGCAGGGGTGGTGTTGGCACAGGATCGGGGCGAGATGCCGGAAGCGCTGTTGGATGTCGTCGACGAGTGCGTCCGCAATGGTCGGCGCCGGAGCGAAATCGCCGCGTTCCTGGCCCGGGAATATGGCCTCGACGCCGGTTCGATCACCCGTCTGCTCGCCGCTCACGGCGCGCGCGCCGCCGGCCGTACGCGCGGTGCGTCCGACCGCCGTGGTCCGCCGCCGCTCGATCGCTACGCGCCCGTCGCCTGACCCGATCGCCGACCGCGCGGCGGCACGCGCGGCTCGGCGGGCCTTCAGCGGCCCGCGCCCCGGGCCTTCAGGTCGGCCATCAGCGCGCGCACCCCATAGGTCCAGGGCGGGCATTCCGTCGACAGGCGCACCCGGTTGGACAGGCTGCCGAGCTCGGCGCTGGCAATGGTGACGATGTCGCCGCGCTTGTGGGTGAAGCCCTTGCCCGGCGCATCGCGATCCTGGATCGGCGCGAACAGCGTGCCGCAATAGAGCACCAGACCGTCGGGATACTGGTGATGGGCCCCGATCGCCTGCGCCGCGAGATCCTCGACGTCGCGCGAGATCGCCGCCATGTCGCTCCGCCCGTCCAGAACGAAGCCGTCCTCGCCGGTCACGGTGAGCGAGACCTTCATGGCCCGCACCTGGTCGATGCCGAAGGTGGCGTCGAACAGGCGCACGAACGGGCCGATCGCGGCGGAGGCGTTGTTGTCCTTGGCCTTGCCGAGCAGCAGCGCCGACCGCCCCTCGACATCGCGCAGATTGACGTCGTTGCCGAGCGTCGCGCCGACGATCCGGCCGTCGGAAGCGATCGCCAGCACCACTTCGGGTTCGGGATTGTTCCAGGTCGAGATCGGATGCAGGCCGATATCGGCGCCGGTGCCGACCGAGGACAGGACGGGCGCCTTGGTGAAGATCTCGGCATCGGGGCCGATGCCGACCTCGAGATATTGCGACCAGAGCCCGCGCTCGATCAGGTGCTGTTTCAGCGCGGCGGCGGCGGGCGAGCCGGGCTTCAGGCCCTTCAGCTCGCCGCCGATGATCGCGCCGATCTCGGCGCGGATCGCGCCCGCCCGCTCAGGCACGCCCTTGGCCTGTTCCTCGATGACACGCTCGACCATCGACAAGGCGAAGGTGACGCCTGCCGCCTTCACGGCCTGCAGGTCGATCGGCGACAGGAAGACCGGTCGTTCCGGATCGGCGGCATCCGCTGCGGAATTTGCCAGGATCTCGGCGAAAGCCCCGATGCGCTCGCCGGCCGCGGCCTTGAGTGCGCCGGCCGGGTCGGGCTGGTCGAACAGGTCCGCCGTGGTCGGAAACGCCTTCGTCACGTCATAGACGCCGTCGGACCTGACGGCGACCACGGAAGCACCGAGGCCCGGCCGCATGACGCGGCCGACCAGGCAGCCGGCCGTGCCGTCCGCGGGCAGGGTGCTGGTGGGATCGAGTGCGAGGCGGGGCATCAGATGCACCTGCCGCCGTCGACTTCCAGCACCACGCCGGTAATGAACTCGCCGGGATCGGCGGCCAGGAACAGCGCGGCCTCGGCAATGTCCTCGGGCGTCGACAGGCGGCCCATCGGGATCGAGGCGACGAACTTCTTGCGCATCTCGGGCGTGTCCTCGCCCATGAAGGTGCCGAGCAGCGGCGTGTCGCCGGCGACCGGGGCAAGCGCGCAGACGCGGATCCTGTCGGGGGCGAGCTCCACCGCCATCGACTTGGACATGAGGTTCACCGCGCCCTTGGAGGCGTTGTACCAGGTCAGGCCCGGGCGCGGCCTGAGGCCGGCGGTCGAGCCGACATTGACGATGCAGCCGCCGCCCTGGGCGCGCATCAGCGGCACCACGGCATGGGCAAAGTGGAAGATCGACTTGACGTTGACGTCGAAGACCCGGTCGAAGGTCGCCTCGTCGACCTCGAGCATCGGCTGGTTGCGGTGCGAGGTGCCGGCATTGTTGATGAGGATGTCGACCCGGCCGAAACGCTCGACCACCTTGGCCACCGCCCGCTGCACGTCCTTGGCCTTGGACACGTCGCACTTGACGCCCATCGCCTTGCGGCCGAAGCCCTTGGCCACCGCCTTGGCGCCGTCCTCGTTGAGGTCGAACACCGCGACCTTGGCGCCTTCGCGCGCGAAGGTCTCGACAATGCCCTTGCCGAAGCCCTGGGCGCCGCCGGTGACGATCGCGACCTTGTCCTTGAGACGCATGGGTCCCCACTCCCTTGAGAATTCAAAAATGCCGTGTCGGGTGCTGGCGGGCCGGCCGCGATCCGGGCCGGCCCGGCCACATCAGCCGTGATTGATCACGACGGTCTTCGAAGCCGAGAACTCGTAGAGCGCCTCGAAACCCTTCTCGCGGCCATGGCCCGACTTCTTCACGCCGCCGAAGGGCAGCTCGATGCCGCCGCCGGCGCCGTAGCCGTTGACGAAGACCTGGCCGCAGCGCATGGCGCGGGCGACCCGCATGGACCGTTTGGCCTCGCGGCTCCAGACGCCGGCGACGAGGCCGAAATCGGTGCCGTTGGCGAGGCGGATGGCGTCGGCCTCGTCGTCGAAGGGGATGGCCGAGAGGACGGGGCCGAAGACTTCGTCGCAGGCGAGCCGGTTGGAGCGCGGCACCGGGCCGAACAGGGTGGGCGCGACATAGTGGCCGCCGGCCGGCAGGCCGTCGGCCAGCACGCCTTCGGCCAGAACCGGAATGCCGTCGGCGCGGGCGCGCTCGACGAAACCTTCGACGCGCCGCTTCTGGCCGGCATTGATCATCGGCCCGAGGTCGAGGTCCATGTCCCAGCTGCCGACGCGCACGGTCTTGAAGCGTTCGGCAACCCGGCCGACCAGTTCGTCATAGGCCTTGCGCTCGACCAGCATGCGCGAGCCGGCCGAGCAGGTCTGGCCGCCGTTCTGCACGATGGCATTGACCAGTACCGGCACCGCGGCGTCGAAATCGGCATCGGCGAACAGGATCTGCGGGCTTTTTCCCCCGAGCTCCAGAGTGCAGCCGATATGGTTCTTGGCCGCCGCTGTCTGGATCAGCGTGCCGACCTCGGGCGAGCCGGTGAACGAAATGAAGTCGATGCCGCGGTGACTGGACAGCGCCGCGCCGGCTTCCTCGCCGAGGCCGGTGACGAGGTTGAGCACGCCGGGCGGGAAGCCGACCTCCAGGGCGAGCTCGCTGATGCGGATCAGCGACAGGCAGGCATCCTCGGCCGGCTTCACGACGCAGGTATTGCCACAGGCGAGCGAGGCCGCGACCGAGCGCCCGAAGATCTGCGCGGGATAGTTCCACGGCACGATATGGCCGGTGACGCCGTGCGGATCGCGCACCACCGCCACCGTATAGCCGTTCAGGAAGGGAATGGTCTCGCCGTGCACCTTGTCGGCGGCGGTGCCGTAGAACTCGAAATAGCGGGCGGTGGCGACGATGTCGGCCTTGCCCTGGCGAGCCGGCTTGCCGGTATCCATGCTCTCGAGGACGGCGAGCTCGTCCTGGTGGGCGAGGATCGCCTCGCCGAGCTTGACCAGCAGGCGGCCGCGCTCGGTGGCGGTCATGCGGCCCCACGGGCCCTCCTCGAAGGCGCGGCGGGCGGCGGCGACGGCCCGGTCGACGTCCTCGGCGCCCGAGCGCGGCATGACGGCGATCACCGTGCCGTCGGACGGCCCGAAGGCTTCGAGCGTGCGGCCGTCGGCGGCTTCGGCCGCCTCGCCGTCGACGATGTTGAAGACCCGGCGGGTCTTGGCGGCCGGCTGCGGGGCGGCGGCGTTCATGGCGATCTCCTAAGATCAGGGTTCGGCGAAAGCGCGAATTGCGCGGAACTTAGCGGCGCGCACTGGCTGCTGGAAGAGGTGCGGGCGCGGTTGCGCTCATGCACAAGTGCGGCAACTCGCGGCAGGCGGTGGGTGGTCGTGGCGCTCAGCGGGCCGCGAACTGCGCGACCGCCAGGACGCCGCCGATGCCGATGCCGATGCCGATCAGAAAGACCAGGAAGGCGCCGAGCCCGCTGAAGCGCACGCCCCGTGCCGCTTCGGCCGCGGCGCCGGCCGGAGCCGGGGCGGGGGGCGGGCTCTCGGCGAGGGCCGGTTTCGCCTGCGGCGAAGCGGCCGCGTCATTGGCGGGCTGCGGACCGGCCGGACCGGCTGGCGCGGCCGAACCCGACGGCTTGCCGGCCGCGACCAACTGCACCGGCAGGTTCGCCCGCGGCAGGGCCGGATCGGCCTGGCTGCGCGGCGCGCTCAGCATGCGTTCGCGCTCGATCAGCCGCTGGGCGATATAGGCCGTGATGCTGTCGGCGACGATATCGGCGTTCTCGCTTTCGACCAGGATGCTGCGGCCCAGCCGCGTATCCTGCAGGAAGCGGTAGCCGCGCTTGTCCCGGCCCATCTCGACGAAGGAGATCATGTCGATCCACAGGCGCGGCGGGTCGCCGGGCACCAGGCCGGTATCGAACAGGTCGACATGGTCGGGAACCTGCGCCAGCACCGGCGCGATCTTGTCGCGCAGGATGTCGAGGCGGGTGATTTCGGCGTCGCGCAGCGCAACCACGACGCCCGAGCGTTCGGCCTCCTGCAGACGGATGCGGCGCATCGCATCCTTGAGCGACCGCTCGGGAGGGGCGCTGGCGGCCGCCGCTGCCTGTTTCTCGTCCATGTGCCCTCCTCGCCGCCTGGTCGGCCGCCGGCCGGTCGCATCCGCCCCGCCGACACCTTAAAACAGGTCGGACGGGCTTCCCAGGTGTCGTTAACGTTTCGTCCACCATGAGCGATGCGACCTTGAGCCAAGATTTGCGGCCGGCTTGTGACGGCGCGGCAGCGGCCAGGGCGGAGCCGTCGACACCCGGCAGGCGGGGGCGGCCCGGGCGGTCAGGGCTGCCGGGGGAAGGCGCCGGTCTGGCGCAGGGCTTCACCGGCGATCATGGCGGTGGCCACCGCGACATTGAGCGAGCGCAGGCCGGGCGCCATCGGGATGAGGATGCGGGCATCCGCCGCCCCATGAACGGCGGGCGGCACGCCGGCCGATTCGCGGCCCGCCATCAGCACGTCGCCGTCGCGATAGGCAAAGGCGGTGTAGGGCAGCGCCGCAGCCGTGGTCATCAGCACCAAGCGGCGGCCTTCCGCGCGGCGCGCAGCCTCGAAGGCGGCGAAATCGTCGTGACGGCGCCAGTCGACCTGGTCGAGATAATCCATGCCGGCGCGCCGGAAGGCCTTGTCCGAGACCGGAAAGCCCGAAGGCTCGACAATATCGATGCCAAGGCCGAGGCAGGCGGCAAGGCGCATGATGGTGCCGGTATTCTGGGCGATGTCGGGCTGATAGAGCGCGATGCGGATCATCGGCTGAGCTGATGGCGGCTGTGCCGGCCGGCCGTCAAGACGGCCAAACGCCTGAAAACGCGGCAGGACATTCCCATCCGGCGAAGGTGCCATGCGTTCCGTGGACACGTTCTAAACGGTGCACTGGACATCCCGGATCAACGATGCGAATAAGCCAACGCCGACAAAGGCTCCCCGCGCGGATTCCTCCGCTCCCGGATTCCTGTGACCTGTTTCATAAGGATCTTCGGGGCGGTTTTGGGGCGCAGCCGGCGTGAGTGGCCCCCAAGCGGAGCGGCTCCACGCCTGGCGCGATGTCCTCGCTGCGGGTGTCTTGGCGACGTTCTCGGGCCTTCCGGCCCTTGGGCTTCCGGCGCGATCGAGGCTTCCGAAAGGCCTCAGGACGAAAGGACGATGACAGTGGCAAGTGTTGATCACGCCGCAGAGGGCAACCGCCGGGACTTCCTTTTTCTTGCGACCGGCGCGACGGCAGCGGTCGGCGTCGCCGGGGCCGTGTGGCCCTTCATCAGCCAGCTTGCCCCCGATGCCAGCACGGTGTCCGCCGGCGCCCCGGTCGAGCTCGACCTGTCGCCGATTCCGGCCGGCGGCCAGATCAAGATCCTGTGGCGCGGCAAGCCCTATTTCGTGCGCAACCGCACCGAGGCCGAGATCAAGGCGGCGCGTGAGGTCAATGTCGCGACGCTGCGCGACCCCGAGACCGACGAGCACCGGGTCAAGGAAGGCCATGCCAAGTGGCTGATCACCTCGGCCAACTGCACGCATCTGGGCTGCGTGCCGCTCGGCAACCAGGGCGATTTCGGCGGCTGGCTGTGCCCGTGCCACGGTTCGCACTTCGATACTTCAGGCCGCATTCGCAAGGGCCCGGCGCCGAAGAACCTGCCGGTACCCGTCTACAATTTCGTCTCGGATACGCGCATCCGCATCACCGGCGCCCCGGCGGCCTGACGATCCAATAGAGGTTGAGGACCATGCAGGGTCATTCGCAATACGTTCCGACGTCCGGCTTCGGGAAATGGCTCGACGCGCGCCTGCCGTTGCCGCGGCTCGTCTACGATTCCTTCATCGCCTATCCGGTGCCGAAGAATCTCAACTATTTCTGGACCTTCGGCGGCATCCTCTCGGTCATGCTGGTGTCGCAGATCGTCACCGGCATCGTGCTGGCGATGCACTACACCGCCCATGTCGACATGGCGTTCAACTCGGTTGAGCACATCATGCGCGACGTGAACTACGGCTGGATGATCCGCTACCTGCATGCGACCGGCGCCTCGATGTTCTTCGTGGCGGTCTATATCCACATGCTGCGCGGCCTCTATTACGGCTCCTACAAGGCGCCGCGCGAGGTGCTCTGGATCCTCGGCGTCATCATCTACCTGCTGATGATGGCGACGGCCTTCATGGGCTATGTCCTGCCCTGGGGCCAGATGTCGATGTGGGGCGCGGTGGTCATCACCAACCTGTTCTCGGCCGTGCCGCTGGTCGGCCCGACGGTGGTCGAATATCTCTGGGGCGGCTATTCGGTCGACAATCCGACCCTCAACCGCTTCTTCTCGCTGCACTATCTGCTGCCGTTCATGATCGCCGGCGTCGTCGCGCTGCACGTCTGGGCGCTGCATGTGACCGGACAGAACAACCCGACCGGCGTCGAGGTGAAGGACGTCAAGAAGGACACCGTGGCGTTCACGCCCTATGCGACGCTGAAGGATGCGCTCGGCATCTCGGTGTTCTTCATCATGTTCATGTACTTCACCTTCTTCCACCCGAACTATCTCGGCCATGCCGTCAACTACGTGCAGGCCGATCCGCTGGTGACGCCGGCCCACATCGTTCCGGAATGGTACTTCCTGCCGTTCTACGCGATCCTGCGCGCCATCACCTTCGACGTGAACCTGGTGATCTTCACCATCCCCTCGAAGCTCGGCGGCGTGCTCGCCATGTTCGCCGCGATCGCGGTGCTGGCCTTCCTGCCCTGGCTCGACACGTCCAAGGTGAAATCGACCGCCTACCGGCCGCTGCACAAGCAGTTCTTCTGGGCCTTCGTCTTCGTCTGCATCATGCTCGGCTGGCTCGGCTCCAAGCCGCCCGAGGGCATCTATCCGATGCTGTCGCTGATCTTCACCGCGCTCTACTTCGCCTATTTCCTGGTGGCGCTGCCGCTGCTCGGCCTGTTCGAGACGCCGAAGCCGCTGCCGGCTTCGATCGCCGACGCCGTGCTCGCCAAGTCGAAGGGTGGCGCGCCGGTGACCGCGGGGGCCAATGCCGCACCCGAGACCCGTGCTTAAGGACGCCGAGAGAGCGAACAAGGATCGATGACAATGAAATCAACCTCTCTGCGTCTTGCCGTCGCCGCCGGCCTCCTCGGCCTCGGTCTCGGCCTGGCCGCGCCGGCGAGCGCGGCCGAGCAGGAAAATCCGCCGCGCTCGTCCTGGTCGTTCTCGGGCCCGTTCGGCCTGTTCGACCGGGCGCAGCTGCAGCGCGGCTTCCAGGTCTACAAGGAAGTGTGCGCCGCCTGCCACGCCATCGGCCAGGTGTCGTTCCGCAACCTGTCGCAGCCCGGCGGCCCCGAATTTCCGGCCAACCAGGTCGCGGCGATCGCCGCCGACTGGATGCACAAGGTGCGCGAGATCGGCGACGACGGTCAGCCGGCCGAGCGCGCGCCGCGCGCTTCCGACCGTATTCCCGGGCCGTTCGCCAACATCAAGGCGGCGGAAGCGGCGCATAACGGCAAGGCGCCGCCGGACCTGTCGCTGATGGCCAAGGCGCGCTCCTACGAGCGCGGCTTCCCCTGGTTCCTGGTCGACATCTTCAACATGTACCAGGAGCACGGCGTCGACTACATCAAGGCCTTCCTGACCGGCTACGAGACCGGCCACGACGTGCCCGCCGGCCTCAACTACAACCGGTATTTCCCCGGCAATGCGGTCGCCATGCCGAACATCCTGCAGGATGGCCAGGTGACCTATTCCGACGGCTCGCCGCAGACCGCCCAGCAATATGCGACCGACGTCGCCGCCTTCCTGATGTGGACGGCCGAGCCGGCCATGGAGCAGCGCAAGCGCATCGGCTTCCAGGTCCTGCTGTTCCTGGTCGTCCTGTCGATCCTGCTCTACTTCACCAAGAAGCGGGTCTGGTCGAAGGTCGAAGGCCACGCCTGACGCGGCTTGTGCCGCAGGCTGGCGGGAGACTTGACGAAGGGCCGCGCGAGCGGCCCTTTTTCGTGGACGCGAGGCCTGCCGGCCCGGCCGACGGGCGGCGGATGCGCCGGAGGGAGAGGGGCATGACGAAAGCGGTGCTCGGCATTATCGGCGGCTCCGGCATCTACGACCTGCCGGGCCTTGCCGACGCGCAGGACGTGACGGTCGCCTCGCCCTGGGGCAGCCCCTCGGCGCCGCTGCGGCGCGGCCGGCTCGGCACGACCGAAATCGTCTTCCTGGCGCGCCATGGCCAGGGCCACGCGCTCAGCCCGTCCGACATCAACTATCGCGCCAATATCGACGCGCTGAAGCGGCTGGGCGTGACCGATCTCGTCTCGCTGTCGGCCGTCGGGTCGTTCAAGGGCGAGCTGCCGCCGGGCACCTTCGTGCTGGCCGACCAGTTCATCGACAAGACGTTCCGCCGGGCCCCGAGCTTTTTCGGGGCCGGCTGCGTCGCCCATGTCGCCTTTTCCCATCCGGTCGCGCCGCTCCTGCAGCGGCGCGTCGCGGCGGCCGCGGCGGCCGAAGCGATCGACCACGCCGTCGGCGGCACCGCGGTGTGCATGGAAGGGCCGGCCTTCTCGACGCTCGCCGAAAGCCTGTTCCACAAGGCCCAGGGCTGGGACCTGATCGGCATGACCTCGATGCCGGAAGCCAAGCTCGCGCGCGAGGCCGAGATCTCCTACTGCTTCGTCGGCATGGTCACCGATTTCGACGCCTGGCACGAAGAGACCGGGCCGGTGGATGTCGCGCAGGTGCTGCACCACCTCCACGGCAATGCCGACAAGGCCCGGCGGCTGGTGGCGCGGCTCGCGCGCGACTTTCCCGCGGAGCACGAACCGTGTCCCGTCGGCTCGGATCGTGCCCTGGACCACGCGATCATTACGGCGAGGGATCAGCGCGACCCCGACCTCGTCGCCCGGCTCGACGCGGTCGCGGGCCGGGTGCTCGGGCTCTGACGGCCCCGCCGCGCGGTGCCGTTTCGAGAGGCGGGCAACGATCCGCCGGCCGCCGCGGCGTCAGTTGGCGAGCGTGATTCTGGCCCGATCGATCGTCGCCTTCCAGCGCGCGCTGTCGTCGGCGAGAAACTGACGGAAGCGCTGCCCCGGCACGACATCGGCTTCGACGGCGAGATCGGCGAGGCGCTTGCGGCTCGCCTCGGCCGCGACCGCGTGCACCAGGGTCGCCGCCAGCTTGTCGACGACGTCGGCGGCAAGGCCGGCCGGGCCGAGCAGGCCGTACCAGGTCCCGACGCCGACATTGGCGATCCCGGTCTCGTCCAGCGTCGGCACTTCGGGCGTCGAGGCCAGCCGGCGCGGCGCGGTCACCGCGAGCGCCCGCAAGGAATGGCCGGCGACCTGCGGCAGGAGCTGGGGCACATTTTCGAAGAGATAGTCGACATGGCCACCCATCAGGTCGTTCACCGCCGGCGCGCCGCCACGATAGGGGATGTGCTGGGCCTCGAAGCCGGCCTGCAGGCGGAACAGCTCGGCCAGGAGGTGCACCGACGTGCCGACGCCGGGCGAGGCGAAACGCAGGGAGCCCGGCTTGGCGCGCGCCTCCGCGACGAGATCGGCCGCGGTCCGGAAGCGGCTCCGGTCGTTGACGACCAGGAAGCTCGGCACTTCGGTGACGAGGCCGATCGGCGTGAAGTCGGTGTCGGTGCGATAGGGCACGTTGCGCGACAGGTGCGGGCCGACCGTCAACGGACCGCCCGCTGTGAACAGCAGGGTCTGTCCGTCGGCATCGGCCTTGGCGACCGCATGGCAGCCGATGGTGCCGCTCGCCCCCGGCTTGTTCTCGACGACCACCGACTGGCCGAGGAGGGGGCCGAGGCCTTCCGCGACGATGCGCGCCAGGATATCGGCCGTGCCCCCGGCGGCATAGGGCACGATCAACGTGACCGGTCGCGTCGGATAGCCGAGCGCGGGCGCTGCGCCGGCCAGGGCGAGGACGGCGGGAGCGGCAAGGATCTGCCGGCGGGTCGGGGCGGCGATGGCGGTCACGATGGGCGTCCTGGGGTTCTTGGAGGCCGTGGCACTGCCGCCGACGGTCTCTTCCGGTCCCGCATTGTTTCATTCCGCCGAAAGGAGCGCACCATCAATTCCAGAAGCCGATATCCGGTTCGCGCGGGGCGAACCGGATGGGGCGGCCGCGCCTCAGGGGCATTCGGAGGCGGTCACCAGGCGCGGCGCATCGAGCCGCCGGCTGACCAGGGCGATGGCGAGCGCGACGAGCGGGGCGGCGGCCGCGACCAGCGGCACGGCGCCAAGGCCCGGGCCATGGTCGATCACCGCCCCGCCGAGCCAGGCGCCGATGGCATTGCCGAGATTGAAGGCGGCAATGTTGAGACTGGAGGCGAGGCTCTGGCCGGCGCCTTCAGCCTTCTCGAGCAGCCACATTTGCAGCGGCGGCACATT
Organism: bacterium YEK0313; assembly: GCA_000751295.2. Classification (NCBI taxonomy): domain Bacteria; species bacterium YEK0313. Next base: position 4,781,222 of record CCMO02000001.1, on the reverse strand, counting down.
GGCGAAGGCGGCGGCGCCGAGCAGGCCGACGAACAGGACGGCGGCGATGCGGTCGTGCACGGCGAGGGTCATCAGCGCCAGCACGACGGCAAGCGCCAGCAGCGTACCGATGACGGAGGGCATCAGCCAGCGGTCGGCGAGCTTGCCGCCGCCGAGATTGCCGGCGACGAGGCCGAGGCCGAAGACCAGCAGGATCGGCGAGACCGCGGCATCAGGAAAGCCGGTGATGCCGGTCAGGATCGGCGCGATGAAGGTGAAGACGGCGAAGACGCCGATCCAGCCGAACACGGTCATGGCGAGCGCGAGCAGCACCTGGGGCCGGGCGAAGACCTGCAGATCGGCCTTCAGGCTGCCGGCGGCTTCCGGCTTGTCGTCGCGCGGCACGGCGAGCGCGATCACCGCGACGGCGAGGAGGCCGATCAGGGTTACCGCCCAGAAGGTCGAGCGCCAACCGAGGGCCTGGCCGAGCCAGGTGCCGAACGGCACGCCGAGAATGTTGGCGACCGTCAGGCCGGTGAACATGACCGCGATGGCCGAGGCCTTGCGGTTCGGCGGGACCAGGGTGGTGGCGACCACCGAGCCGACGCCGAAGAATGTGCCGTGCGCGAAGGCGGTCAGCACGCGGGCCGCCATCAGCGACCAGTAGTCGGGGGCGATCGCGCAGGCGAGATTGCCGATGGTGAAGACGACCATCAGGGCGACCAGGACGGTCTTGCGCGGCCAGCGTGCGGTCAGCCCGGTCATCAGCGGCGCGCCGACCACGACGCCGAGGGCATAGCCGGAAATGAGCAGGCCTGCTGCGGAGATCGAAACGCCGAGATCGGCACCGACCTGGATCAGCAGGCCCATGATGACGAATTCGGTGACGCCGATGCCGAAGGCTCCGGCTGTGAGGGCATAGAGGGCAAGGGGCATGACGAAAGGTCCGGCGGGCGGGAGAGGAGGCCGGCCGAGGGCCGGCATGGCCGACCAGATGGACCTGCCTGCATTGATGAACTAGATTGCGTGTTGGAATTTGACCTGTGACTTGAGTTCACGATGCGGCGACACGATGTCAATCGCTCCGGCGAGCTCGAAGTGTTCGTGCGGGTGACCGAACAAGGCGGCTTTTCGGCTGCCGCGCGGGCGCTCCGGATGACGCCCTCCGCGGTCAGCAAGCTGATCGGCCGGCTGGAGGCGCGCCTTGGCGTGCGGCTCGTCAACCGCTCGACGCGCAGCCTGCAACTGACCGCCGAGGGAGCGGCCTTCTATGAGCGAGCCGTGCAGATCCTCGGCGACCTCGACACGGCCGAGCGCGAGGCCGCGGCCGGCGCGAGCCCGCGCGGGCGCCTCAGGGTCAATGCCAATGTCGCCTTCGGCCGGCGCTATCTGGCGCCCCTTATCCCCGACTTCCTGGCGCGGCATCCGGAAGTCTCGATCGACCTCGTCCTGACCGATACGGTGGTCGACCTGATGGAGCAGCGCGCCGACGTGGCGATCCGCGTCGGCCCCTTGCGCGAATCGCGCCTCGTCGCGCGCAAGCTCGGCGAGAGCCGGGTGGTGGTCGTCGCTTCGCCCGCCTATCTCGCCGGCCGCGGCGCGCCCAGGTCGCCCGCCGATCTCGTCGGCCACAATCTCCTCGGCTTCGGCTTCACGCGGCTGGTCGAGAGCTGGCCGTTTCGCATGCCCGACGGCAGCATCGTTTCCATCTCTCCTGCCGGCAACGCCCTCGCCAGTGACGGCGAGACCATGCTGGCTCTGGCGCTGGCCGGGCTCGGCCTCGCCCGGCTCTCGCGGTTCCAGACGCATGAGGACATCGCCGCCGGCCGGCTGGTGCCAGTGCTCGAAGACTTCAATCCGGGCGACCGGGAGCCGATCCACGCGATCTTCGTCGGGCAGGGCGGCCACTTGCCGGCGCGCGTGCGCGCCTTTCTCGACTATCTCGCCGCGACGATCCGGCTTCCGCCCGGGGCCTGAGACGGCCTATGAAGAGGTTTCGGCCGCCGGCGCATCGACGCGACCGGTGGCCTGTCGCGATGCGAGGTGAACGCGGTCATGGCGAGCGGACTCGAAGACGAACTCAGGCGTGCGATCCGCACCATTCCCGACTATCCCAAGCCCGGCATCCTGTTCCGCGACATCACCACGCTGCTGGGCGATGCCCGGGCGTTCCGGCGGGCCGTGGATGCGCTGGTCCAGCCCTGGGCCGGCGCCAAGATCGACAAGGTGGCCGGCATGGAAGCGCGCGGCTTCATCCTGGGCGGAGCCGTGGCTCATCAGCTCTCCGCCGGCTTCGTGCCGATCCGCAAGAAGGGCAAGCTGCCGCACCAGACCGTGCGGATGGCCTATGCCTTGGAATATGGCAGCGACGAAATGGAGATCCATGTCGACGCGGTCAGGCCGGGCGAGCGCGTCATCCTGGTCGACGACCTCATCGCCACCGGTGGCACGGCTGAGGGCGCGGTCAAGCTGCTCGCCCAGGTCGGCGCGGTGATTGAGGCGGCCTGTTTCATCGTCGACCTGCCCGAGCTCGGCGGCGCGGACCGGCTGCGCGCGATGAACGTGCCCGTACGCACGCTGGTCGGCTTCGAGGGGCATTGAACAAGGCCCGGGGGCCTTTGCCGGAGGCCGTGTGGAGGCGCCGTCGGCAGATCAGGTGTCGAGGTCGATCAAGGCGATGCCGAGCTCCGCATGCCGCCTGCGGCGCAGGAAGGCCGGCGATTCCTGGACCATGACCTCCAGCGTCGGCCGGACGATGCCCTCCAGCAGGTGTCCGCCACGGGTCTGGCCATCGCTCAGGCCGAGAACGGCATGAAGATGCAGGCTGGCCTCGCCGCCGTCGTCGGCGGCTATGTCGCCGATGGCGCTCAACACTTCGGACTGCGTGTCGACGGGGATCCTGCGATAGGACTTCGCCTGGAGATCGAACCAGCCGACCACCGCCTTTTCGAAGGCGCCGATGGCGGTCAGCGAAGCAGCCGTCATGGCCTGCTCGCGGGCGAATGCCAGCAAGGCGCCGACGGCTTCCTCGCCGGGATCGAGCACGACCACGAAGGTTCTCTGTCCGGAAGTCTCGCCGAGCAGCTTCGATTTCATGCCGCCTCGCACCGTCATGGATCCCACGGATATTACGCAGGGCGGCGGGCCATGTTCCGGCAGGCGCTGCTTGGCGCCGCCGACAGGGACGGCCGGACCGGTCTCCGCGAAGAGCTGTGTTCAAAAAAAGAAGGCCATGAAGCCGCTCGCGCGACTGTCATGGCCTTCGATGGGTTCCCGAGGCCGAAGCCTTGAGGACCCGATTGGCGCGCCGTCGAGGGGGCGTAGGGGGCCGGCGCGCCGCTACCGTCAAACTCTCACGTCACCGGCAGGCGATGGCCGGGTTGCTGCCGGCCGCGCAGGTCCGGCCGAAATTGCGTCCCGTTCCGACCCAGGAGCCGTTGGGCCGGCGTTCCCAGCCGGCGCCGAAATTGGAGCCGGTGCCGGTGATGCGATTGCGCGAGACGTCGTAGCCGCTGCCGAAGCGGCTGCCGGTTCCCGAAATGCGGCTGCCACGCTGCTCGTAGCCACCGCCGAAATTGCGTCCCGTGCCGGTGAAGGTGGTGGTGCCACGGCGGCGCGCGACGTCGTAGCCGCGGCCGAACCGGCGTCCCTCGCCGACGAGGTGGCCGCGACGGTTCTCGACATACTGGACCGGCGTCGGCGCGACATCGGCCGGAGCCGCGGCAGCGGCGCCGAGATGACCGGCGAAAAGGAGCGAAAGCGCCAGGCTCATCGCAGCATGTCTCCCTGAACGGCTGCAATGTCGGCACTGCGTGTTTCAATCCGGTGCCGGCTGCCGGCCGCGCGATTTCGCGCCCCGTTTCACGCGGCGCGGAGGGAGCGCGCGTCGACGTCCGAGCCCCGCCGGTGCATGGATGGAAGGGTGCGCCGATTGGCATGGGATCGGCCGCGCCTGCCGCGACTGGGGGCGTCGACCGGCCGGCGAAGATCCGCTCGGTCGCGCCGCTCAGCGCGGCAAGAGCACCGTGCCGTCGAAGGCGAAGACCAGGTCGCCGTGCTGATTGACGCCGGTATTGTGGCTGGTGACGATGCCCCAGCCGGGCCGGGAGGCGAGCGGGCGTTTCGACTTCACCTCGGTCGCGTAGGTGATGGTGTCGCCGGCATAGACGGGCTTCAGCCAGGCGAGGTTGGTGAAGCCGGGCGAGGGACCGTTGCGGTGAGGCGGCAGGCCGCGCGCGGCGCGCTCGGCATTGATCGCCTGCCAGCGCTCGACCCTGAGCCGCATCCAGACGCCGCCGGTGTGCCAGCCGGAGGCGATCAGGCCGCCGAAATGGCTGCGCCGCGCGGCCTCCTCATCGATGTGGAAGGGCTGGGGATCGTATTTCCGCGCGAAGGCGATGATCGCCTCGGCGGTGAATGTGTGCGAGCCGAGTTCGTCGCGCTCGCCGATGACGATCTCGTCGTACATGGCGCGTCCCTCAGTCCCTGGCCGCGCCGGCGCCGGGATGGCGCAGGCCGAACATGATCGGATTGACCTGGATCATCACCACCTCGCCGTGCTGGTTCAGAAGCTCGAAGCGGAACCGGACGATGCCGCGGTCGGGCTTGGAAGCCGAGACGCGCGCCTCGAGGATGTGGCGGCGCACCGACAGCGTGTCGCCGGGAAAGACCGGCTTGACCCATTTGATCTCGTCGAGCCCGGGCCCGCCCATCGACGTGGAATCGGTGACGAAGTGATCGCAGTTGATGCGCATCATCATGGCGCAGGAATGCCAGCCGGAGGCCGCCTGGCCGCCGAGCATCGACGCCTTGCCGGCGGCCTCGTCGAGGTGGAACGGCTGCGGGTCGAATTCGCTGGCATAGGCCACCACCTCCTCGCGGGTGACCGGATAGGCGCCGTAGGTCTCGACGGCACCGGGTACGAAATCCTCGAAGGCGAAGCGCGGCGCCATGATCACCTCGACCGGTGCGGCTCAGTTGGCGAAGCGGAAATGCAGGACGTCGCCGTCGGCGACGACATAGTCCTTGCCTTCCAGCCTCAGGCGTCCGGCATCGCGCGCGCCGGCCTCGCCGTTCAGCCCGACATAGTCGGCGAAAGCGATGGTTTCGGCGCGGATGAAGCCCTTCTCGAAGTCGCTGTGGATGACGCCGGCGGCCTGCGGGGCCCGGGTGCCCTTGGTGATGGTCCAGGCGCGCGCTTCCTTCGGGCCGACGGTGAAATAGGTCACCAGCGACAGGAGCTCGTAGCCGGCCCGGATGACGCGGTTGAGCCCCGGCTCGGCAAGGCCGACGGCGTCGAGAAATTCGCGCTGCTCGTCGGCCGCCATGACCGCGATCTCGCTTTCGATCTGGGCGGAGACGACGACCGCCTTGGCGCCCTCGGCGGCGGCGCGCTCGAACACCTTGGCCGAGAAGGCATTGCCCTGGTCTGCCGATCCTTCCTCGACATTGCAGACATAGAGCACGGGCTTGGTGGTCAGGAGATTGAGCATGTCGAAGGCACGCTGCTCCTCCGGCTTCACCACGGTGACGCGCGCCGGCCGGCCGTCGCGCAGGTGCACCAGGGCACGGTTGATCAGGTCGACCGCTTCCTTGGCTTCCTTGTCGCCGGACTTGGCCTTCTTCTCGAGGCCGACGAGCCGCTTCTCGAGGCTCTCCAGGTCGGCCAGCATCAGCTCGGTCTCGATCGTCTCGATATCGGCGATCGGGTCGATCTTGCCCTCGACATGGGTGATGTCGCCGTTCTCGAAGCAGCGCACGACATGGGCGATGGCATCGACCTCGCGGATATTGGCGAGGAACTGGTTGCCGAGGCCCTCGCCCTTGGAAGCGCCGCGGACGATGCCCGCAATGTCGACGAAGGTGATGCGGGTCGGGATGATCTCGCGCGACTTGCCGATCGCGGCGAGCTGGTCGAGGCGCGGGTCGGGCACGGAGACGTCACCGACATTCGGCTCGATCGTGCAGAAGGGATAGTTGGCGGCCTGGGCCGCGGCAGTCTGCGTCAGGGCATTGAAGAGGGTCGATTTGCCGACATTCGGCAGACCGACAATGCCGCATTTGAAGCCCATGGCGAAAAGCATCCGTTGGTTGGCTGGCGCCTTGTCGAGCGCCGGGGATGAGGTGTCAACCCTCACGAAGGGAGCGGCGGGGCCGCAGGTCAGGCCTCCCCGACCCGCTTGACGTCGTTCCAGCCGCGTCCGTCCATGGCGAGATGGACGCGGTTCTGGAACGAGGCGTCGTCGCCGGCCACGAGCAGATCGGCCGCATCCGCCACCGCGTCGACGAGATCCTCGACCCAGGGGCGCTCGGCCTTGGCGAAATCGTTCAGCACATAGGCATGGACCAGCGCCTTGTCGCCGGGATGGCCGATGCCGAGCCGCACGCGGCGATAGTCGTTGCCGCATTGTGCGGTGATCGAGCGCAGCCCGTTATGGCCGGCATTGCCGCCGCCGGTCTTCACCCGCAGCTTGGCCGGCGGCAGGTCCAGCTCGTCGTGGAAGACGACAACGTCGCCGAGCGGGATCTTGAAGAAGCGCATGGCCTCGCCGACGGAGCGGCCGCTCTCGTTCATATAGGTGCCGGGCATGGCCAGCAGCACCTTCTCGGCCCCGATCGTGCCTTCGGCGGTGAGGCCCTGGAAGCGCTGGCGCCAGGGGGCGAAGCGGTGCCGGCGATGGATCGCCTCCACCGCCATGAACCCGATATTGTGCCGGTTGCCGGCGTAACGCGCCCCGGGATTGCCGAGGCCGGCCAGGAGGATCATGCCTCACATCCTTCGCGCCGCCGGCACGGTGCCGGTCGGTTGCGATGTCCTATGTCGCATCATTCCGGCGTCGTGAAGCGCAAAATTGCCACGGTCCGGCGGCGTCCGGTGCCGTGATGCCGGAACGAAAAAGGCCCTCTCGCGAGAGAGGGCCCGTTCGATGCGAGCGGCAGGGCAGGGCCCCGGCAGATCCGGGCCCCGCCTTGCGCACTTACTTCTTGGCAGCGTCCGGTGCAGCCGCGGCTTCCGCGGCGGCCGCGGCTTCAGCCTCGGCCTCGGCGAAGCCCGAGGGCGCGACGATGGACAGGAGCGTGACATTGTCCTTGCTGGCGGAGCGGGTGCCGGCCGGCAAAGCGATGTCGCTGAGGTGCACGGACGAGCCGATATTGAGCTCGGAGACGTCGACGTCGACGGCTTCCGGGATCGAATCGGCCTGGCAGAGCAGCGTGACCGCGTGCTCGACGAGGTTGATCGTGCCGCCGCGCTTGATGCCCGGGGAGACTTCGGCGCCCTTCACGTGGATCGGAATGGCGACGGAAATCTCGGCACCCTGGCCGAGGCGCAGGAAATCGACGTGAACCGGGAAGTCCTTCACCGGATCGAGCTGGTAATCGCGCGGGATCACCCGGTGCTTCTCGCCGCCGACATCGAGCTCGATCACGGTCGAGAGGAAGTGGCCGGCATAGATGCGCTGGTGCAGGGTCTTGTAATCGAGCGAGATCAGGACGGGGGACTTCTTGTCCCCGTAGATGACGCCGGGCACGCGGCCCTCACGACGTTCGGCGCGAGCGGCCCCCTTGCCGCCTTTCGCGCGGACCGTCGCCGACATCTTGGTGATGGCAGCCATGGTCTTGTTTCTCCAAAAGAAAGACCCGCGGCCGAGCCTCCAGGGGTGCTGAAGATGTGCCACGGGACCGGCGGCCTATAGCCGAATTGGGCGCCGGGAGCAATCCTCGGGCCGGAAAACCGGCCGTTGCCTCAGGCCTCCAGGATGTCCTCGATCCGGATCGGCAGGCTGCGCAGCCTCTTGCCGGTCGCGTGGAACACCGCATTGGCGATGGCGGGCGCCATGCCGACCAGGGCGATCTCGCCGACGCCCTTGACCCCGAGCGGATTGACGTGCGGGTCCTCGGTTTCGACAAAAAGCGCCTCGATCGGCGGGATGTCGAGGTGCACCGGCACGAGATAGTCGGCGAGATGGGCATTGGCGGGGCGGCCGTCGCGCGGGTCGAGGACGGTCCGCTCCATCAGGGCCATGCCGATGCCGCCGATCATGCCGCCGACGCATTGGCTGCGCGCCAGCTGCGGGTTGACGACGCGGCCGATGTCATAGGCGCCGACCGCCCGTCGCATGCGGATGGTGCCGACATCGGGATCGACCGCGACCTCGACGAAGATCGCGCCGAACGCATGCATCGAATAGCGCCGGGCAAGCTCGTTTTCGCGCCGCGACGATGCCTCGGCCTCCACCGGAGCGCCGGAGCGGAACACGAGCGCGGCATAGGACTGGCCGGCCGCGCCGCCGTCGCGGCGATGGAGCAGGCCGTCGCGCCAGACGAGCTCGCCGGCCACGGCGCCGAACAGCGGGCCGCCGGGATCGGCGATCGCCCGCTTCACCAGTTCGTCCTGAGCTGCGACGCAGGCGGCCCGGACGGCCGAGCCGACGGAAGCCATGGTCTGGGAGCCGCCGTGGGGCGGTGCCGGCGGATAGGCCGAGCGGCCGATGTCGAGCCGCACCTGGTCGAGCGGCAGGCCGAGCGCTTCGGCGGCAACCTGCGTCACCGACGTGTAGGTGCCGGGGCCCATGTCGCTCGCGGCGACCTCGACCTCCGCGACGCCCTGCGCCAGCAGCCGGACGCGCGCGCTCGCCGGCGAATGGAAGGCGGGATAGGTGGCGGCCGCCATGCCCATGCCGATCAGGAGCCGGCCGTCGCGCATGGTGCGCGGTCCGGCCTCGCGGCGCGACCAGCCGAACCGTGCGGCTGCGGCCTCGTAGCAGGCGGTAAGCGACCGGCTCGAGAAAGGCTTGCCTTCGCTCTCGTCGCGCTCCGGCTCGTTGCGGCGCCGGAGCTCGATCGGGTCGAGGCCGAGCGTGTAGGACAGCTCGTCCATGGCGCATTCGAGGGCAAAGATGCCGCTCGACTCGCCCGGGGCACGCATATGGTTCGGGGTGCCGGTATCGAGCGGCTGCAGGCGGTAGCGGGTGCGCACGTTCGGGCAGGCATAGAGATGATGCGTGGCGCTGGTCAGCGCCTCGATGAACTCCTCGTGCCGGCTGGTTTCGCCGAGCGCCTCGTGGATGATCGCGGCAAGCCTGCCGTCAGGGCTGGCGCCAAGGGCGATGCGCTGGCGCGTGTGTGGCCGATGGCCGGTCGAAAAGAACATCTGGCGGCGCGTGAGGACGAGCTTGACCGGCCGCCCGACCTGGCGGGCGGCGATCGCCGCGATCGTCACATGAGGCCAGGTCCTGAGACTGGTGCCGAAGGCGCCGCCGACAAAGGGGCAGATGACCTCGACATTGTCGGGCGCGAGGCCGAAGATCGCGGCGATCTCGGCCCGCTCGTTGACCACGAACTGGCTTTTGCTCCAGAGCGTCAGGCGATCGCCCTGCCAGGCCGCGATGGTTGCGTGCGGCTCCATGGGATTGTGGTTTTCACGGGCGATCTCATAGCTGTTGTCGAGCCTGAGCGGCGCGGCCGCGAAACCTCCGTCGGCATCGCCGCGCGCCCGCTCGGCCTGGATCCGGACGCCCGGCGCCTTGACCGGCGTCAGGTCGGCCGGCTCGGCGCGCGGATCGTCGAAGCCGACCACCGGCTGTTCCACGTCGTAGGCGACGCGCATCGCGGCCGCCGCGCGTTCGGCATGGTCGAGCGTATCGGCGACGACGACGGCGATCGGCTGGCCATAGAAGCGGATCTGCGCGTCCTGCAGCACGTGCAGCCGCTCGCCGACCGGCGGATCGATATAGCTCTTGTGCGGGGCGTAAGGCAGGCGCGGCGCATTGCGATGGCTGATCACGGCGAGAACACCCGGCATGCCGGCGGGCCCGTCGTGATCGACATAGGCGATACGGCCGAGGCCGATGCCCGCGCTGACGATGACGGCATAGGCCTGGCCGGGCTGGTTGAAGTCCGCGGCATAGCGAGCCCCGCCCGTGACCTTGGCGCGGCCGTCGACGCGTGGCAGCGGCTGTCCGATCAGTCCGGTCGTCATGGCTCTCCTCCAGCCATTTCGAGCGCCCGCACGATGGTGCGCGGCAGGAGGTCGAGCTTGTAGCGATTGCCCGGGAAGGCGCGCGCGCCGTCGAGCGCGAGCGCCGCGGCGGCCTGGAAGGTCTGCCGTTCCGGCGGCTTGCCGACGAGGGCCTGTTCGCAGGCCGCGAGGCGCCAGGGCCGCGTGCCGACGCCGCCGGCGGCAAGGCGCGCGGCGCGGATCACGCCATCGGTCATGTCGAGGGCGGCCGCGACCGAGACCAGCGCGAATTCGTAGGATGCCCGGTCACGCACCTTCAGATAGCGGGCCTTGCCGGCATGCGGGCCGCCGGGGACGGCGATCTCGACGATGAGCTCGCCCGGCAGGAGCGTGTGCTCGAGGTGGGGCGAGGCTTCGGGCAGGCGGTAGAGCTCCTCCACCGCCATGCTGCGGTCGCCCGCCGGTCCGCGCAGCCGCACGGTGGCGCCGAGCGCGACCAGCGCGACGGCAAGATCGGAGGGATGGGTCGCGATGCAATGGTCGCTGGTGCCGAGAATGGCATGGCCGGCATTGAGGCCGTCGATCGCCGCGCAGCCGGTTTCCGGCGTGCGCTTGTTGCAGGGCGCGTCGAGCATCCGGAAATAGGGGCATCGGACACGCTGCAGGAGGTTGCCGCCGATGGAGGCCATGTTGCGCAGCTGGGGCGAGGCGCCCTCGACCAGGCTTTCGGCGATCAGCGGCTGCTGGCGCCTGACCTCGGCGTGCGCGGCGACCTCGGCCATGCGGGCGAGCGCGCCGATGACGAGACCGTCGCCCTCGGCGCGGATATGGCGCAAGGGCAGGGCGTTGATGTCGATCAGGCGTTCGGGGCGCTCCACCTCCTCGCGCATGAGGTCGACCAGCGTGGTGCCGCCGGCAATGTAGCGGCCGCCGCCGAGGGCCGCCGCGATGGCGGCGTCTTCGGTGGTGACCTTGTCGATCGCGAAGGGCAGCATGATCAGACCTCCCGCGCCGCTGCCGCGACCGCCGCGACGATGCCGGGATAGGCGCCACATCGACAGATATTGCCGCTCATCCAGAAGCTGATCTCTTCGGCCGAGCCGGCATGGCCTTCGGCGATGCAGCCGAGGCCGGACATGATCTGTCCGGGCGTGCAGAAGCCGCATTGCAGCCCGTCATGGGCGATGAAGGCCGCCTGCAGGGGATGCAGCTTCTCACCCTCGGCAAGTCCCTCGATGGTCGTGACCGCGGCGCCGTCATGCATGGCCGCGAGGGTCAGGCAGGAGAGGATGCGCCGGCCGTCGAGGAGAACCGTGCAGGCGCCGCAGGCGCCCTGGTTGCAGCCCTTCTTCGTGCCGGTCAGGTCCAGCGTCTCGCGCAGGACGTCGAGCAGGGATTGCCGCGGGTCGATGTCGACCGCGTGCGGCCGGCCGTTGACGACCAGCGCGACGCGGAGCCGGGCCGGGGGCGGCGTGGCGCCTTGATGGTCTTCGGAACGATGATCGCCGGTCGCCATGCCTGCACCCCGCTCGTCTCTCGGAAGAACCAGCCGGTCATGCCGGGGTTCCGATTGGTGCACCAATGCGGGGGCTTTGCAAGAACCGGCTGCGGCAGCGTCAGGCGGGACCGGGGGGTGCCCCGGTCATGGCCGCGGTGAACAGCCGGGCGGCCTCCGTGACGGCGAGACCTATGCATCGCCCGCTTCTTTCGATCCGGGCCTGAACCAGGCTGCCCTCGATGAGGGCGACCGCCAGCGTGCCGAGGTCGCCAGCCCGGCCAGCCTCGACCCCGCGGCTTTCGAGCGCCCCCGCAAACAGAGCGGCCCAGCGGGCAAGGGCCGCGCGTCCGACCTCGGCAATGCCGGCTTCGCTCGGCGCGACCTCCAGCAGCACCGTCGCGATCGGGCAGCCGTCGCGATAGCCCGACCGTTCGAGCCAGCCGGTCAGCAGCTCGCCATAGGCAAGAACGGCCGCGGCCGCATCGCCGTCGTGGCGGGCGAGAAGCTCGGCGAGCGTCGCCTCAACGCGCTTGCCGGCATAGTCGACGGCGGCCGCGCCGATCTCGGCCTTGCCGCCGGGAAAATAGTGGTAGAGCGAGCCCTTGGGCGCGCCCGAGCGGGCGACGATGTCGTTCGTGCCGGTCGCCGCGTAGCCGGCGCGACGGAACAGGTCGGCGGCGGCGCGGACGATCTTGTCGCGGTGTTTCGGCGCTGCCGGCATGCTGGCTCCAGCTTGATCCCAGGCGGCTCGACTATATAGACTGGTCTATATCAATCAAGATGCAGCCCGAAGGAGTTCCGCGATGACCGATCCGGCCCCGCCCGAAACCGCCATGACCGATCCGCGGTCCAGCCTGGAGGCGATCAACCGCTCGGCCGCGTTCAACCGTTGGGCCGGTTTCGAAGTCACCGCGGCGGAAGCCGGCAAGGCGACGCTGCGCATGCCCTGGAAGCCGGAGGCCGGCCAATATGCCGGCTTCCTCCATGCCGGGCTGATCGGCGCGATGATCGACACGGCCTGCGGTTTCGCCGCGGCGAGCGTCGCCGGTCGCGTGATGGCCTCGCATTTCCAGGTTAACTGCCTGGCGCCCGGCATCGGCTCGGCCTTCGTCGCGGAAGCCCGGGTGGTGCGCGCCGGCCGCCGGCAGGTCTTCACGGCCGCCGAGCTCTTCGCCGAGAGCGACGACGGCGAGCGCAAGCTGGTGGCGACCGGCGAGACCATCCTGGTGCCGGTCGAGGCGCCGGGAACCCGGAACTGACCGGGCGGGGTTAGGCCGAGGCCGCGCGCGCGAAACGCCGAATCGCCTGCGGCGGCTGGCCGAAGGTGCGGATGAAGGCGCGGCGCATCCGTTCCGGATCGGCGAAACCGACATCGCGTGCGATCGCCTCGATCGGCTCGCGGCCCTGCTCGATGCGGGTGCGCGCGGCCTCCGCGCGCAGCTTCTCGACCGCCTTGGCCGGCGTCTGGCCGGTCTCGGCCAGAAAGGCGCGGCCGAACTGGCGCGGGCTGAGGCAGGCTATGTCGGCGAGGCGCTCGACGCTCAGATTGTCGGCGAGGTGCTCGCGGGCATAGGTGAGGGCCGTGCGGATCCGGTTCGAGGGCGGGTCGAGCTCGATCAGCGTCGAGAACTGCGACTGGCCGCCCATGCGCCGGTGGTAGACGACGAGATGGCGGGCGATGGTGCGGGCCGTTTCGGTGCCGAGATCGTCCTCGACCAGGGCGAGCGCGAGATCGATGCCGGAACTGACGCCGGCCGAGGTCCAGACAGGTCCGTCGCGCGTGAAGATCCGGTCGGGCTCGACCTGGATGTCGGGATTGTGCCGCTGGAGCGAGGCGGCATAGCGCCAGTGGGTGGTGGCGCGCCGCCCCTTCAGGAGGCCGGCGGCGGCCATGACGAAGGCGCCGGTGCAGACGCTGGTGACCCGGCGGCAGCGGCCCGGCGCGGCGGCGAGAAAGGCCAGGAGCCCAGGCGATTGCGCGGCCGCCCGCGTGCCGGCGCCGCCGACCACGATCAGCGTGTCGAAAGGTCCGTCCGCGACGGCGCTCGCGACCGAGCGCGTCATGACCTCGAGGCCCGACGAGCTCGCGACGAGGCCGCCGGCTTCGGACATGACCACCGTGCGGTAGGGGCTCGCCGCGAGCGCCCGGGAGGGCGCGTCGAAGACGGCGAGCGGTCCGGTGAGATCGAGAATCTGGAAGGCCGGGAAAACCAGGAAGCCTATTGTGCGGGTCATGACGCAAATCGAGGGATCAATGTCATTCAAGACGGAAGCCTGATCTGCGAACCTCGGGCTGTCAACGGCTTCAGGAGGTTTCGAGATGGCCGATCCGATTTCCATCGTCTTTCCGCTCTATTCGGACATGACCCATCTCGATTTCACCGGCCCGCATCAGGTCCTGGCACGCCTTCCGGGCGCGCGGCTGACCGTCGCCTCGATCGGCGGCGAGCCGGTCAAGGCCGACGGTCTGACCTTTTCCGGACTGGCCAGGCTGGAAGACATCGAGGCCTGCGACGTCGTCTGCGTGCCCGGCGGCGTCGGCTGCGGCCGGATGATGACGGACGAGGCCTTCCTCGCGGCGATCCGGCGGCTGGCCGTCGGCGCCCGCTATGTCACCTCGGTCTGCACCGGCTCGCTGATCCTGGGCGCCGCCGGTCTGCTCGAAGGCCGCAGGGCGGCCTGCCACTGGGCCTGGCGCGACTTCCTGCCGCTGTTCGGCGCGGTGCCCGATGCCGGCCGGGTGGTGCGCGACGGCGACGTGATTACCGGGGGCGGGGTCACGGCGGGCATCGATTTCTCGCTGACCCTGGCGACCGAGCTTGCCGGCGCCGACGTCGCCCAGTCGATCCAGCTCATGCTCGAATATGCGCCGTCGCCGCCTTTCGATGCCGGGCGCCCGGACACGGCGCCGGCCGAGATCTACGCGAAGGTCGCGGCGGTGAGCGGCGTCAATGCGCCGGGCCGGCGTGCCGAGATCGAAGGCGCGGGCGCTGCCTATGCCGCAAAGCGCGCCGCCGCGTAGGAGCGGCGGAAGCTACTCGTCCTTTTCGCCGAGCAGGGTCATCAGCGCGGCCGTGAGGTTTTCGCGCGACAGCGGACGATAGGTGAAGACCACGCGCCTCGCGCCGGCCGGCACCTCGACGCCGCGGAACAGGACGTCGGTGCGCAGCAGGGGCCGGCGCTCGCCGTCGACTTCGACCTGCCAGCCCGGATACCAGGGCGCGTGCAGGGTGAGGATGGCGGTCGAGCGGGTCTCGACCGCGATCTCCACCCGGTCCGGCTGCGAGGCGACGATCTCGGCGCGGCCGGGCGTCTGGCTGCGCGCCTGGGCGTAGGTCTGCGACAGGTCGTCATTGTCGTCGACCAGCACCTCGGACGGCGCGACGATCGCCGGGAAGCGGCCGGCGTCGATGAATTCGTCGGCGCTCGCGACACGCACGACATTGGCCAGCTCGACGCGCGGCGCGACGCCCGGCATCCGGTAGATCCAGGCGGTCGGGCCGGCCATCACGATCTCGGCGACGGTGCGGCTGCTCAGATGCGGCATTTCGTTGATCGGCCGGTCGAGCACGACATATTCGAGGCCGAGGAGTTTGCCGAGCGCGCAATCGTAGCCGGGGAACGAGGTCGGAAAGCGCCGATGCAGCGCGGTGTAGGGGCTCTCTCCCGGCGAGACCAGCCGGTCATAGGGACCGATGCGCAGCGGATTGTAGCCATTGGTCGCCTCGAAGCCGAAGACCATGGCGGCATTCTGCCAGGGGCCGCCGAGGCCGACGATCTCGACGCGCGGCCGTGTCGCGCCGGTCGAGCGGCTGGCGATCTCGTGGCGGATCGTCTCGATGATCCGGGCGGTCTCGCCCGTCGGCTTTTCGAGGAAGGCGTAATAAGCCCGCGGCTCGGCATTGAGCGAGGAGGCGGCATTGCGCAGCACGAGCTCGCCGGAGGTGAAGGCGACGGCGAGGCTCGCGGCCACAAGACGGGCGCGCGCCGAACCGGCAAGGGTCAGCAGCGCGATGAGGCCGACATAGACCGGCAGGGCCTTGGCGATCTCGAGGGCGGCCGCCTGGCCCTTGGCCGAGCCGGCCGAGAAGACCACCGCCCAGCCGAGCAGGGCGGTCACGGCCACCCCGGTCAGGACGAGCGCCCAGGCCGGCGGCTTCGGCAGGCCCTTGCGCACATAGTCCGAGAGGAGATGGCCGCTCAGATAGGCGAGCGCGAGAACCAGGATGAAGGCGCCGCCGACAGGCCGGCGGAACAGCGCTACGCCCGGAAAATAGGCGAACATCAGCGGGAAGAACGGCGAGTAGCGGCCGACCGCATAGAGCACGGCAAGGGCTGCGACGGTCGCGACCAGGCGCCGGCCGGGGACGATCAGCCGGCCGCCGGCAATGCCGTGCCAGACGATCAGCAGGGCGGTCAGGCTGCCGGCGAAGAGATAGTTGAACGAACGGTCGGTGGCATCGAGGCCCGGACGTGTGCCGTGGCTCGGCCCCCAGTCGCCGAGGCTCGACGGCTCGAGCGAGCCGAAGACGTTGGCGACGAGGAAATTGGCGAAATTAACCGGGTAGAGCGAGGAGAGCAGCGCCAGCTCGATGCCGATATGCGGCCGGTTGGAAAAGGCCGCGAACTGGACCGTGAGCAGCATGGGCACGGCGACCAGGGCAAGGCCGGTCAGGCCCATGGCGAGAAGGACGGGGATGCGGCTGGCGAAGAACCGCAGCCGGTCCGGGCGCATGACGAGATGCCGGACGGCCAGCGCCGCCAGGATGACGCAGAGCAGGAGCGGCGTCTGGGTGCGGCCGAGGGCGATGAGGCCGGCGGTGAGCCCGAAGCCGATGCCGGCGAGGATGGAGCGCCGGTCGAGCGCGACCTCCATGAGAAGGAGCGCCAGCGGGAACAGGCCGAAGGCGGTGATGATGCCGACATGGTTGAGCCGGCCGGACACCACGCCGCCGAGCATGAAGATGACCGCGGCGAGCACCGAGGCGGCCGCCGGCCAGCCGTGGCGATGGCCATGGACCGTGAGGGCAAGGCCGCCGATCAGCAGATGCGCATAGACGATCAGGTCGAAGGCGATGAGCGAGGGCGCCGGGTCGAACAGCGCCCAGGCGACGAAGAGCGGCGAGAAGATCAGCGATTGTGGGTCGGCGACGCTGGGATGGCCGGCATAGTGATAGGGGTTCCAGAACGGCGTCGCGCCCTCGTGGATCGCCTGCGCCATGAAGCGGAAGAAGGCGTAGAACTGGTTCTTGGAGTCCCAGGGCACCACGACGCCGTTGAGCGGCCACTGGATGGCGGCCAGAGCCCAGATGGCGGTGACGGCGATGAGAGCGATGGTCAGCCCGGCATGCGGCGAAGCCGCAGCGGAGCGGATCGGTGCAGCAAAGGCACTCATGGGCAGTCGGCGCACGCAACTCTTCCAGGCGCGGGCAACCAGCCCCCGGCCAAAAGCTCCCCCCGAGATGGCTTTGCGGGAAGCCCTGGTGGTGGCGGAACTGAAACCGTTCCCCAGCGGAAATACAAGATCTTTGTATGGTCGAGGGAACTGTTCCCCTGGGCCATCTGCCTCAAATTCAGGCACTGCGGCCGATCTGCAACACCCGGGCTGACCGGCGGTCCAGAAAAATGGTCCGGTGTCCCGTTCCGGATGGAGCATGATAGACTGGCGGCATGGCCAACTATGACCAGACACATTCGACCTATGGCGGCCTTCGCGGGCTCATCGCCAATGCCGGGGCGCGTCTGCGCTCGCTCAATGAACTCGGGGCCCGGCGCCTCAACGAGCTGATGCCGAAAGGGCTCTATGCCCGCTCGCTGATCATCGTCATCGCGCCGATCGTGCTGCTGCAGTCGGTGGTCGCCTATATCTTCATGGAGCGCCACTGGCAGCTTGTGACCTGGCGCCTGTCGGCCGCGGTGACCCAGGACATCGCCGCGCTCATCGACATTCACAAGACCTATCCGCAGGACCGGGACTACGAGACGCTGCGGCGCATCGCGCGCGACCGGCTCAACCTGATGATCGAGATCCTGCCGCCGGAACCGCTGCCGCCGCCCGGGCCACGGCCATTCTTCGACGTGCTGGACGGCACCCTGTCGAAGGAGATCGCGCTGCAGATCGGCCGGCCCTTCTGGATCGACACGGTCGGCAATTCGGCGCTGATCGAGGTGCGCGTCCAACTCGAGAATGGCCAGATCCTCAAGGTCTTCGCGCGGCGCGCCATGGCCTATGCCTCCAACAGCCACATCTTCCTGGTGTGGATGGTGATCGCCTCGCTCGTCCTGCTTGCCATCGCCATCCTGTTCCTGCGCAACCAGATCCGGCCGATCCAGGCCCTGGCCGCCGCGGCGGAGGAGTTCGGCAAGGGGCGCGAAGTCGTCGGCTTCCGGCCGCGCGGGGCCAGCGAGGTGCGGGCTGCCGCCAGCGCCTTCATCGAGATGAAACGACGCATCGAGCGGCAGATCGACCAGCGTACGACCATGCTCGCCGGCGTCAGCCACGACCTGCGCACCGTGCTGACCCGCTTCAAGCTGGAGCTGGCGCTCCTGTCCGAGGGGCCGGAAACGGAGGCGATGCGGCGCGACATCGACGAGATGGGGCGGATGCTGGAGGCCTATCTCGCCTTCGCCCGCGGCGACATGGGCGAGGCGCCGGAGCCGACCGACATGCCGGAATTCCTCGAGGAGCTCAGGGCGGATGTCGAGCGCGCCGGCCATATGGCGAGCGTCACCTATCACGGCGAGCCCGTGGTGAAGGTCAGGCCCGACGCCTTCCGCCGCTGCCTCGGCAATCTCGTCAACAATGCCGCGCGCCATGCCAAGACGATCGCCATTGCCGGCCACCGCGACCACCGGTGGCTGACCGTCACCATCGACGATGACGGGCCGGGCATTCCGGCCGAGCGGCGCGAGGACGTGTTCAAGCCGTTCCTCCGGCTGGACGATGCCCGCAACGTCGACGAGGGCGGCACCGGCCTCGGGCTGGCGATCGCGCGCGACATCGCCCGTTCGCATGGCGGCGAGATCACCCTGTCCGACAGCCCGCTCGGCGGATTGCGCGCGACGGTGCGCGTTCCCGTCTGATCGCGGCCTTGGACGTCAGGCAAGCCCGGCCTTGTGGCTCCCGCCGCGGCACCAGAGCACGACGTCATGCGCGACGAGGGCGAGGTGCCCGCCGGTGACGGCGGCCGACAGCGCCATGCCGAGGAGCCAATAGGCCGGCATGGCCGAGAAGGTGGTGGAGGCCGAGGGCACCTGGCCGGCAAGATCCAGGATCGGCCGGGCCCAGTGATTGAGCAGGACGAGGCCGGCGAGCCCGCCGAGGACGATGGCGCTGCTGCGCACCGGCGCGAGCGGTCGGCTCGGACCGAAAAAGGGCCGGCCGAGCCCGACCAGCACCAGCACGGCGACGAGCAGCCATGACAGGTCGTGGGCGAAGCCGTAGACGCGCGCTTCGAAATCGCGGCCGGCCGCGGCCAGCGCGTCGAGGCGGACGGCGAGCGTCTCCGGCGCCATCCAGAGGATGGCGAGGCGATAGCGGGGGACCGGCTCGATGAGGCCATGGCCCGTCAGCATGGCCGCGCCGACGACCGTGGCGAGATAGAGGGCGCAGAGGATGACGACGAGACGCTTCACAGGGACCCGGGTCCAGCACCACCTGGACGCCCAGGAGCAGGCCGACCCTAGGTGAGGTTCGGGGCTTCCGCAACGAAAGGGTAAAGAGAGGGTTAACGCAAAGGCTCGAACTGGAGCAATCGGCGGACTGGCGCCGGTGCGGCCCTTGCCGCTAGGCTGGCGGAACGCGTCGGACAGCGGGCGAGGGGACAATGGGACAGCACAACAGCCAAACCATGCCGGAGGTGATCCGCGCCTGGCATGCCGTGGTCGAGGCGCGCCGGCCGGAGGGACTCGACGCGCTGCTCGCGGACGACGTCGTCTTCGTCTCGCCGGTGGTCCACACGCCGCAGGTCGGCAAGGCGATCACCAAGGCCTATCTGACCGCGGCGCTCAACGTCCTGAACAACGGTCATTTCCACTATCGCGGCGCCTGGTATGCCGAGCGTTCGGCGGTGCTGGAATTCGAGACGACAGTCGAAGGCGTCGTTATCAACGGCATCGACATGATCGGCTGGAACGAGGCCGGCCGGATCGATCATTTCAAGGTCATGGTGCGGCCGCTGAAGGCGATCAACCTCCTGCATCAGATGATGGCGGCGATGCTGGAGCGGCTGAAGGCGGCGAAGGCCTGAACCGGCGCCGGGCGCCGCCTGCTGGATCAGCCGGGCGTGCGGCGCCCGCAGCCGGCGGCGAGGCGGAGGCTGGCATCCCGCGGCACGAATTTCAGCACGATGCGATGGCCGATCATCGCGCCGTTCGGCCGCCACTCGCCGGGCACGGCCATGGTTGGCGCCGTGTCCTCGCACAGGCAGCCGGTGCAATAGGCGAAAGGCGCAGGGGCTGGCGGCACCTCGGACCGGGCCGGCGCGCCGATGAAAAGGCCCGCCGCGACCAGGGTCGCAACGGGCATCCAACGGCCGGGCAGTGTCACTTTCGCCATGAACGGCTCCCGAATCGGCATCGTGCCCGAGATCGTCATAGCTATAGCGTTTTCGAGCGAGGCGGATACCGTTTCGCGTGAAGAAAACGCGTCAAAATAAGACTCTGGCGTGATCCGGCGGGCCGCATCAGGGCCCGCCGGGAATGCCGGTTCAGCGCAGCTCGGCGCAGAACTTCTGGATCTTCTCGCAGGCGGTGGTCAGCGTCTGCGTCGATTCCGCGTAGGACAGGCGGAACGCCGGGCCGAGGCCGAAGGCCGAGCCGTGGACGATGGCCACGCCCTCGCTCTCGACGAGTTCCATGGCGAAGTCCTCGTCGGTCTCGATCACCTTGCCGCTCGACGTCTTCTTGCCGATCACGCCCTTGAGCGAGGGATAGACGTAGAACGCGCCTTCCGGCGTCGGGCAGTTCAGGCCCTTGGCCTGGTTGAGCATGGAGACGACGAGGTCGCGGCGCTGCTCGAAGGCCTTGCGGCGGGCCGGGATGAAGTCCTGCGGTCCGTCCAGGGCCTCGACGGCTGCCCACTGGGCGATCGACGAGGCGCCCGAGGTCTGCTGGCCCTGGACGAGGTCCATGGCCTTGATCAGGTTCTCGGGGCCGGCGGCATAGCCGATGCGCCAGCCGGTCATGGCATAGGCCTTGGACACGCCGTTCATGGTCAGCGTGCGGTCATAGAGCGAGGGCTCGACCTGGGCCGGGGTGGTGAAGGTGAACTCGCCGTAGACCAGGTGCTCGTACATGTCGTCGGTGAGGATCCAGACATGCGGGTGGCGCACCAGCACGTCGGTCAGCGCCTTCAGCTCGGAGCGGGTATAGGCCGCGCCGGTCGGGTTGGACGGCGAGTTGAAGATGAACCACTTGGTCTTCGGTGTGATCGCCTTGTCGAGCGCTTCGGCGGTCAGCTTGTAGTTGGTCTCCGGTCCGGCGCTGACCGGCACGGGCACGCCGCCGCAGAGCGCCACCATTTCCGGGTAGCTGACCCAGTAGGGTGCGGGAATGACCACTTCGTCGCCAGGATTGAGGGTGGCCAGGAAGGCGTTGAACAGCACCTGCTTGCCGCCGGTGCAGACGATCGCTTGCTGCCACTTGTAGTCGAGGCCGTTCTCGCGCTTAAACTTCTTGACGATGGCCTGGCGCAGCTCGGTAATGCCGGAAATGGGGGTGTATTTGGTCCGGCCTTCCGCAATGGCACGCACCGCGGCCATCTTGATGTTGTCGGGCGTGTCGAAGTCGGGCTCGCCGGCCGATAGGGAAATCACTTTCTTGCCCTGCGCATTCAGATCGCGCGCCTTCTGTGCCATGGCGATGGTGGCGGAAGGCTTCACGCGCTTCAGGGCGTCGGCAAGGAAGGCCATCGAGGGGCTCCGTCAGGTTTTACTTTCTCCGCCAAGCCGCTAAAGACCAGATCCATGCCGCTTGGCAATCCGGGCGCGAGCTTTAGTCGCGCCCATGGCCGTGAACAAGCGAAAATCCCTGATGGGAGGCATCATTTTGGGAGGCTCTGACATGACGACCCGCCGTACGGCACTCACTTTGATCGGCGCGGCTGTCGCGGCCCCCGCCTTCCTGCGCCAGGGACTGGCCCAGGGCCAGCCCTGGGCCCCCTCGCGGCCGATCAAGATGGTGGTCGCCTATCCCGCCGGCGGCCCGACCGACGGCATCGCCCGCATCGTCGCCCAGGACATTTCCGGACCGCTCGGCCAGGCCGTGGTGGTGGAAAATGTCGGCGGCGCCTCGGGCGCGCTCGGCACGCGCCAGGTGGCCAAGGGCGAGCCCGACGGCCACATCATCACCTTCGGCAACAACCAGACGCACGGGAACAACATGTTCCTCATGCGGGATCCCGGCTACGACGCGATCAAGGATTTCGCGCCGCTCGCCGGCGCCGGTGCCTTCGAGCACATTTTCGTGGTCAAGAACGACCTGCCGGTGAAGACGATCCCCGAACTGATCGCGCTCGCCAAGTCGAAGCCGGGCGAGCTCAACTACGGCTCCACCGGCATCGGCTCGGGCTCGCACCTGTCGACCGAGCTGTTCATGGTGCGCACCGGTATCCAGATGACCCACGTGCCCTATCGCGGCGCCACGCCGCTGGTGCAGGACGTGGTGGGCGGCCGGATCGACGTCGCCAATTCCACCATGGCGAGCGTCTTCACCCAGATCCAGGGCGGCCTGATGCGCGGCATCGCCATCGGCAGCCCGAAGCGCAATGCCCAGCTTCCCGGCATCGCAACCCTGCGCGAGCAGGGCGTGACCAATGCCGATGCCGAGAGCTGGACGGGCTTCTTCGCGCCGGCGGCGACGCCGAAGCCGGCGCTCGACCGGCTGTCGCGCGAGATCCTGGCTTCGCTCGCCAGGCCGGCGGTGGTCGAGGCCATCACCAAGCTCGGCTTCACCATCACCGTTCGCGATCCCGACGCCTTCCGGCCCTATCACGAGCAGGAAATGCGCACCTGGGCCGAGGTGATCAAGGCCGCGAACATCAAGCCGGAAGGCTGAGCCAAGGCGCCCCGGCCGGTGGTCTTCCGCCGGCCGGGCTAACCATTTCTTCGCGCCTCGCTGTCATGCTCGGGCATCTTTGACGGCGAGGCGGCGATGCTCGACGCGATCCGGACCGGCGCTTGGCTCACCGCGGAGCGGGCGCGCGTCTATTCCGCGCTCGTCGCGGTCCTGGGCTTTGCGGCCCTCGTCGTCGTCTGGACGACCGGGCAGGGCATGGCCGACCGTTTCGGCCGGCCGATCGGCACGGATTTCTCGGGCGTCTGGACCGCCGGCCGCATGCTGCTCGCCGGC
Organism: bacterium YEK0313; assembly: GCA_000751295.2. Taxonomy (NCBI): domain Bacteria; species bacterium YEK0313. The sequence goes on along the minus strand of CCMO02000001.1, from coordinate 4,758,438 downwards.
GACGCGACCGGCCTGTTCGATCCCGCGACACATTTTGCCTTCCAGCGCCAGGTCCACGGCAATCCCGGCATCGACGTCTATGGCTGGCACTATCCGCCCTTTTTCCTGGCGATCGCCGCCCTTCTCGCGCTCCTGCCCTACCTGCAGGCGCTGGCCGTCTGGCAGGCGACGACCTTTGCCCTTTATCTCGCTGCGATCCGCGCCATCAGCCCGCCGCTTGCCGGCGTGACGCTCGTGGCGGTCGGTTTTCCCGCGGTGCTGGTGACGGTCGGCCACGGCCACAATTCGTTCCTGACCGCCGGCCTTCTCGGCTTTGGCCTGCTTCTGCTCGAGCGCCGGCCGATCGTCGCCGGCCTGCTCATCGGCCTGCTCGCCTACAAGCCGCAATTCGGCCTGGTGCTGCCGGTCGTGATGGTCGCCGGCGGCCACTGGCGGGCGGCCCTGGCCGCCGCCGCGACCGTTCTCGGGCTGACGGCGGCGGCGACCGCCTGGCTCGGCATGGATGTCTGGCACGCCTTCCTGAAAGGCGCGGAGTTCACCCGCGCGGTCATCCTCGAGGAGGGCAGCACGGGCTGGTACAAGATCCAGTCGACATTTTCGGCGCTCCGCTCGTTCGGCGCGCCGCTGCCGGTCGCCTATGGCGGGCAACTCCTCGTCACGGGCGCCGTCCTGCTGGCATTGGCGCTCGCCGGCTTCCGCGGCGCGGACCGGCGCATCGTCGCCGCCATGACGGCTGTCGGCGCGCTGCTCGCAACGCCCTACTGCCTCGACTACGACATGGCGCTGCTCGGTCCGGCCATCGCCTTCGCGGTCGCACACGGTGTCGACAGGGGCTTCGCCGACTATGAGAAGAGCCTGCTTGCCTGCGTCTGGCTGCTGCCGCTCATGGCCCGGCCGGTCATGATGCATACCGGCCTGCCGGTGGGCGTCGCCGGCATGGCCGTGTTCTTCGCCTTCCTGGCCATGCGCGCGGCCGGCTCGAAGGCACATGTCGCATCGCAGGAATGGAGGCCGGTCCGTGGCTGAACGTGCCGTCAAGAGGCCGGCGGCCGGCGTTGCCGGCGCGCCCGATCCAGGACCCGCCAAGGCCCTGCAGGACGATCTCGCGCGGCGCCTCGGCGCCGAGGCCTCCGCGTCCATCGCGGTGGCCGTGCTCCTGCCGTGCTTCAACGAGGCGGCGACGATCGCCGAGACCGTGCAGGCCTTCCGGGCCGCGCTGCCGGCGGCGGTCATCTATGTCTATGACAACAATTCGACCGACGGCACGGCCGAGATCGCGCGATCGGCCGGGGCCGTCGTCCGGCACGAGGCCTATCAGGGCAAAGGCAATGTCGTCCGGCGCATGTTCGCGGATATCGACGCCGACGTCTACGTCATGGCCGACGGCGACATGACCTATGACCCGACCGCCGCGCCGGCACTGATCGACAGGCTGATCGACGGCCAGCTCGACATGGTCGTCGGCGCCCGCGTGGAGGCAGCCGAGGCGGCCTATCGGCGCGGCCACCGCTTCGGCAACCGCCTGTTCAACCGCATCACGCTGTGGATGTTCGCTTCGCCCTTCAAGGATATTTTTTCGGGCTATCGCGTGTTCTCCCGGCGGTTCGCCAAGTCGTTCCCCGCATCCTCCTCCGGCTTCGAGGTCGAGGCCGAGCTGACCGTCCATGCGCTCGAACTGAAGCTTCGGACCGACGAGATCCCGCTGCCCTATGGCCGGCGTCCGGACAACTCCCACTCCAAGCTGAAGACCTATCGGGACGGCGCGCGCATCCTCTGGACGCTGGTCAACATGTTCCGGACGGTCCACCCGTTCCGCTTCTATGGGCTCATTGCCTGCGGACTGGCCTCAACGAGCCTTGGTCTTGCCGCACCCATCGTCCAGACGTGGCTCGAGACCGGTCTCGTGCCGCGCTTTCCGACCGCCATCCTGGCCGCTGCGATCATGCAGCTCGCCTTTCTCATGCTGGTGTGCGGGCTGGTGGTCGATTCGATTTCGGATGCGCGGCGCGAGATCAAGCGCATGCGCTATCTCGATCTCAGCGCGATCGGCGGCCGGCGGGGCTGATCCGCGCGGCTCGCCCGGACTTTTCGCCGGACTTCCGCCACAACGTTCGGTATATCGAACGATATGACCTTGACCCTTCATGCCATGCAGCGCTCGGCCAACTGCTACAAGGTGCGCCTCGCGCTGGCCCATCTCGGCCTGCCCTTCGTCCTGAAGGATGTCGACATCAGGCGCGGCGATACGCGGACGCCGGAATTCCTGGCGCTCAATCCGCGCGGCCGCGTGCCCGTGCTGCAGCTCGGCGACGGCACCGTGCTGATCGAATCGAACGCCATCCTGCTCTATCTCGGCGAAGACAGCTGGCTGGTGCCCGCCGACAAGATCGCGCGGGCGCGGATGATGCAATGGATGTTCTTCGAACAGAACTCGCATCATCCCTCGATTGGCGAGGCGCGATTCTGGATGAGCCTGATCCCCGGCGGGCGCGAGCTGAAGCGCGACCTGATCGACGACTGGATGGAACAGGCCGAGGCGGCGCTGACGCGCATGGAGGACCAGCTCCGGCACCAGACCTATATTGCCGGCGAAGCCTTCACGCTCGCCGACATCGCCCTCTATGCCAACACCCATGTCGCCGAGGAGGCGGAGGTCAGCCTTCAGCCCTTCCCGGCGGTGCGGGCCTGGATCGAGCGTGTCGCGGCTCGTCCCGACCATGTCGACATGGCCTGGCGGCCGGAACCTTGAGCGGCCGCCGCGCTCAGCCGACGAGCCCGTCCATGGGTCGCACCGCGAGGCTGCCGGGGAAGACGGTTTCGGCCAGCCTATGCGGATCGGCCCGCAGGTGGTCGCGCAGCACGCCCTTGAGGACGGCGCGCAGATCCGTCGTCGGCTTCAGGTCGCGGCCTTCGTGAAGATCGGCCGGGGCAAGACCCGGCCAGTCGGCGACGACGCGGCCGCCCTTGACAGCGCCGCCGACGAGCAGGGCGACGGTCGCCGTGCCGTGATCGGTGCCGTCGGTGCCGTTGACGCGGGCGGTGCGGCCGAACTCGGTGACGAAGAGGATCACGGTTTCGCGCCAGGCCTTGCCGAGAGCCGCCTTGGCCTCGCCCAGCGCCTGGTCGATGGCGGCGAGCCGTCCGGCGAGCTGGCCGGTGGCGCCGCCCTCGTTGGCGTGGGTATCGAACCCGTCGAGCGCGAGCGCGCCGATGCGCGGTCCGTCCGGCCGCGCGAGGAAGGCGGCCGCGCCCGACAGGGCCTGGACGACATAGGCGGCCTGGCGCCGCATGCCGGTGGCCGCGGTCCGGCCGGGATCGCGGTCTGAACGCCGTTCGAGGATGGCCGCCAGGGCCGGGTCGGTCTGGCGGTAGAGGCCGATCAGCCGTCCGGTCAGGTCATCGCCCGCGGGCGGCAGGCTCTGCGGCTGCCAGGCGACGACCGGCGCCCGGCCGCGGGCGACCAGCGGCACGAGCGGGCCGACGCCGAGGGCCGGCCGGTGCGCGATCCGCTCGCCGGGAGCGAGCGTATCGAGCGCCCGGTTCAGCCAGCCGGACTCGTGGAAGCCGAGCTTTTCCGTGCCACTCTCGAGCAGATCCTGCCCGTCGAAATGCGAGCGTTCGCGATAGGGGCTGGCGACCGCGTGAACGATCAGGGCGTCCCGGGCGCCATAGAGCGCATGGAGCTGCGGCATGGCCGGATGCAGCGCGAAAAAGCCGTCGAGCGGCAGCGCCGGGCTCGCGCCGTCCGCGCCGAGCGCGATCGAACCGCGCAGCGCGGCATAGGCCGGATCCTGCAGCGGCGCGGCGACCGACAGGCCGTCGAGCGCACCGCGCAGCACCACGACGAGGAGGCGTGGGTCGCGGCCTTCGGCGCGGGCGAGGCGCGGCGCCGCGCTCCAGGCGAACATGAGGCCGGTGGCGCCGAGAAAGGCGCGGCGCGACAGGTCGAGCCGGCTTTCGCAATGATGGTCGCTGCCGGATTCGACGGCGTGGGTGCCCGAGGGCAGCGGCGCGCGCATCTTCACCTCCTCAGGAATTCGGGCGACATGACCGCGATGGTCAGCGCCTGCTGGGGCGTTTCGGCGCGCCGGATCGCCTCGGCGGTCGCTTCGCTCGCGCCCGTGCCAAGCAGCTGTTCGGCGACGGCAACGGGCGGGCCGGACAGGCGGGCGCCGCGGACCGCGAGATGGGCGATGTCGACACGCTGCACCAGCCCGTCCATCCAGGGCGCGGTCTCGTCCGGCCAGCCCTGCGGCGAGGGGACACGCCAGGTCGGCTGTCCGAGAATGGTCAGGCTGCGCTGGAGCCGCTGCGGCTCGGGGCCGAGGCCGAGTCCGCGATGCAGGGCGACGATCCATTCGGCCGGCAGCCGGAGCTTGGCCGGCGGCGCCGCGAGGGCCTCGGGCGCCTCGATCAAGGCCCTGACGGTGGGGCGCAGCCGGCCGCGGCTCCTGAGAAAGGCGGCCTCGACCGTGGCGACCAGTGCCGCCGGTGGATCATCGGCGATGAAATGCCTGACGAGCTTGGTCGCGACGTGCCGGGCCGTGGCCGGATGCACGGCGAGATCGGCGAGCAGTCGCAGGCCGCCGGCCTCGCCCTCCGGATAGGTCGAGCCGAGCACGGTCTTCGGGCCCGGCTCGTGGGTGCGCGGGTTGAAGCGGAAACGGAAGGGCAGGGCGTCGGCGTCGCCCGGGTTGCTCATCGTCCATCCCGTCAGCACCGCGGCGAAGGCCGTCACGTCGTGCTGCGCATAGCCGGTGCGCACGCCGAGCGTGTGCAGCTCCAGGATCTCGCGGGCGAGATTTTCGTTGAGTCCCCGGTTCTGCCGGCGCCCGGCCGGCGAGTTGGGGCCGACGGAACGGCCATTGTCGAGATAGAGCAGCATGGCCGGATGCCGGGCCGAAGCCATCAGCATGGCGCCGAAATCGTCGGCGAGATGGCGGCGGATCACTTCGCGCTCATAGGCGCCGGCCATGATCCTGACGAGACCGCCCTTGTCGGCGGAAATGCAGAAATGGTTCGACCAGAACCAGACGAGGCGTTCGTTGAGGCCGAGATCGGCCTCGCAGGCCGTGGCATAGCGGGAGGCGAGCTCGGCCCGGATGATCTCCTCGACCGGCGTGGGCGGCGGCCGCCCGGCCGGTGCCCCCGGTGTGGCTGCCGCCGGTGCCGGGCGTGGCCGGCATGGCCGGCGCGGCAACGGTACTCGCGGCCGCCGCCCGGGCCTGGCGCTGCTGCATTTGCAGGGTGCGCAGGATCGCCCCGGCCTCGTCCGAGCTCTTCAGCTCGGCGGAGAGCTGGGCGGCGGGAGCTTCGAGCTCGGCGATCAGGGCGCCGCGCGGATCGCGGCCGATGGCCCTGAGATCGGCCTCGCTCTGGCTCGCCCTGACGCCGAGGCCGAAACGGGCGAGGGCGAACCGTGCGGCATCGGGCTGTGGGGTCGCCATCGGCTGCTCCCTGCGGCGGATCGGGACGGCAATCGTGCCTCAGCCTAAGCGCGCGGAACTGTCGGAACGCTGAACGGCCTGCTCATCAACCTGACGAACCGGCCCTCGCGCCGGCGCGCGCGGATTGCTACTTCAAGGGACGAGGTTCTGTGGAGAGCGACATGGCGGTACGGGTCCAGCGCGAGGATTTCGACCAGGGCGCCGAGGTACGGCGGCTGACGGCCGGCCGGCCCGATGTCGGCGCGGTGGTGACCTTTGCCGGGCTCTGCCGCGGCGAGACCCGTGGCGAGACGATCGGCGCCATGACGCTGGAGACCTACGAGGCCATGGCGATGGCCGAGCTTGAAAGGATCGAGGCGGAAGCCCGCGGGCGCTGGCCGCTGCAGGACGTGCTGATCGTGCACCGCCACGGCCGGCTGGTGCCGGGCGACAATATCGTGCTGGTCGTCACGCTCTCCGCCCATCGCGAGGCGGCCTTCCAGGCGGCGGAATTCCTGATGGACTACCTGAAGACGCGCGCGCCGTTCTGGAAGTTCGAGGAAAAGGCCTCGGGCGGTGTCTGGGTCGATGCGAACAGCGCCGACGACAGCGCGGCAGAGCGCTGGGCGGGCTGAGGCCGCGACCGGAACGCGCATGGGTCGCCTGCGGCCGCCGGCCGTTTACAAGCCGCGCCGTTGCGACCAACAGTTGGCCGCGCCCGGCGGGCGGGGCTTGATCGGACTTTCAGGAGGAACGGCGTCCATGGCAGGCAAGGCTCTGAACCGTCGTCATTTTCTCGGCGCCACGGCGGCCGCGCTGGCCGCGCCCTCGGTCGGCCTTGCCCAGGGCGCCAATGTCCTCAAATTCGTGCCGCAGACGGACGTCTCGGTGCTCGATCCGATCTGGACCACCACCTATCCGACGCGCGACCACGCCTTCCTGGTGTTCGACACCCTGTTCGGCATGGACGGCAATTATCGCATGACGCCGCAGATGCTGGAGGGCGCGCTGACCGGCGACGACGGCAAGCTGTGGACGCTCACCTTGCGCGACGGCCTGAAATTCCACGACGGCACGAGGGTCCTGGCCCGCGACTGCGTGGCCAGCATCCGCCGCTGGGGCGCGCGCGATGCCTTCGGGCAGGCCCTGATGGCGGCGACCGACGAGCTGGCCGCGCCCGACGACAAGACCATCCGCTTCCGGTTGAAGCATGCCTTTCCGCTGCTGCCCGACGCGCTCGGCAAATCCTCGCCCTCGATCTGCGCGATCATGCCGGAGCGGCTCGCACAGACCTCGCCGACCGAACGGATCACCGAAATGGTCGGTTCCGGTCCCTATCGCTTCCTCGCAGGCGAACGGGTGCCGGGTGCGCTGATGGCCTATCAGCGCTTCGCCGACTACGTGCCGCGTTCGTCGGGCACGGCGGACTGGACCGCCGGGCCGAAGGTCGCCCATTTCGAACGCGTCGAATGGCGCATCATGCCCGATGCCAACACCGTGCTCGGGGCGATCCGCAATGGCGAGATCGACTGGTGGTATACGCCGGACACCGATCTCCTGCCGGCGGTGAAGCGGCTGCGCGACGTCACCACCAAGGTGATCGACCCGACCGGCTGGATCGCGACGATGCGGCTCAACCACCTGGTGCCGCCATTCGACAATCCGGCGCTGCGCCGGGCCGTGCTGAGCTATGTCTCGCAGGCCGACTTCATGCAGGCGCAGACGAGCGATGCCAGCCTCTGGAAGGACGGCGTCGGCGTGTTCTGCCCCGGCACGCCGCTGGCGACCGATGCCGGCATGGAGGTCCTGACCCGGCCGCGCGACATCGCCGCCGCGCGCCAGGCGATCGCCGCCGCCGGCTACAAGGGCGAGAAGGTCGTGGTGCTCGGCGCCTCCGACATCGCCGCCTCGCGCGCGGTGTCCGACATCGGCGCCGACCTGCTCGGCAAGATGGGCTTCAATGTCGACTACCAGCTCAGCGACTGGGGCACGCTGGTGCAGCGCCGCGCCAAGACCGAGCCGGTCGAACAGGGTGGCTGGAACGTCTACCACACGTTCTGGAGCGGCACCGACATGTTCACCCCGGCGGGCCATGCCTTCCTGCGCGCCAATGGCCGCGCGGCCGGCCCCGGCTGGCCGACCATTCCGGCGCTCGAGACGCTGCGCGAGGACTGGTTCAAGGCGCCGGACCTCGCCGCGCAGAAGGAGATCGCGCGGCGGATCCAGACGCTGGCCTTCCAGGAGGTGCCCTATGTGCCGCTCGGCCAGCTGTTCTTCCCGACCGCGTTCCGCAGCAACCTGAGCGGCGTGCTCAACGGCAGCCCGGTCTTCTGGAACGTCAAGCGGAGCTGACCGGCCGGCGCCTCACGCCGCCTTCGGCAGGGCGATGTCGCGCTCGGCAATGTCGCGCCGCGCGCCGGCAATGGCCTTTTCCTTGGCCTCGGCGCCGAGATTGACGCCCTCGGCGCGGATGAACTGGACGTCCGTGACGCCGAAGAAGCCGAAAATGGTCTTCAGATAGGCTTCCTGATGGTCGAGCGCGGCGATCGGCGACCCTGCGCTGTAGATGCCGCCGCGCGAGGAGGCGACGATCACGGTCTTGCCGCCGGCCAGCCCCTCGGCGCCCTTCTCGGTGTAGCGGAAGGTCTTGCCGGCGACCGCGATGCGGTCGATCCAGGCCTTGAGCTGGGAGGGGATGGAAAAATTGTACATGGGCGCGCCGATCACGACGACGTCGGCGGCCAGGAATTCCTCCAGGATGCGCCCGCCGGTGGCGAGATCCTTCTGCAGGGCCAGGCTGTGCTGGCTCGCATCGATCGACTGCGCGCCGAGATAGCTCCCGGTGAGATGGTCGACCGGATCGGCGACGAGGTCGCGATAGGTGACGGAAAGACCGGGATTGTCGGCCTTCAGCCGGGCGACGAGCGCAGCGGTCAGGCCGCGCGAGACGGAATGGTCGCCGAGAATGCCGGAATCGATATGCAGGAGGTTCATGACAGGGTGTCCTTGTGGTGAGCCATGCGGACACCCGATATAAATCGAGAACAAAGCGGCTGAAGTCGGCGAGAAACGAACTCATCGTTTCGAATTGGAAACACTGAGGGGCGCGATGCAGGATCTGAACGATCTCTATCTTTTCGCGGCTGTCGTGAGGCACGGTGGCTTCTCGCCGGCGAGCCGCGGGCTCGGCCTGCCGAAGTCGAAGCTCAGCAAGCACGTCGCCCGGCTGGAGCAGCGCCTCGGCGTCCGGCTGATCGAGCGCTCGACCCGGCGCTTCCGCGTCACCGATCTCGGCCAGGAATTCTACGAGCAGTGTCAGTCGGTGGTGGCCGGCGCGGAAGCCGCGGAGGCCCTCGTGGCACGCGCCCGCGCCGAGCCGCGCGGGCTGGTGCGCTTCGCCTGTCCGCCCGGGATCGCCGACGGCGTCATGGCGGCGATCATGCCGCCGTTCCTGAAGCGCTTTCCCGAGGTGCGGGTGCAGATGCTGGTGTCCAACCGCGCGGTCGACCTGATCGAGGAGCGGGTCGACCTTGCGCTGCGCGTGCGCACGCGGCTCGACGGCGATCCCGGCCTGACCATGCGCGTGCTCGGCCAGAGCCGGGCGGTGCTGGTGGCAAGCCCCGGCTTCGTTGCCGGTCATGGTGGACGGATCGATGTCGAAACCCTCGGTGAACTGCCGACGCTGTCGATCAACGAGCAGGCGAGCGAGGATGTCTGGCGCCTGACCGATCCGGCGGGCCGCACGGTGGACGTCAAGCACAGGCCGCGGCTGACCAGCGGCAGCTTCGACGTGCTCAGGCAGGCGGCGCTCGACGGCCTGGGCATTGCGCTGCTGCCCGAGCAGACGGCGAGCGAGGCGCTCACCGCCGGCCGGCTCGTCCAGGTCCTGCCGGACTGGGCGGCGCCGATCGGCACCAGCCACCTTGTCTTCACGACGCGCCGCGGCCTGCTGCCAGCCGTGCGGGCGCTGATCGATCATATCGCGATGGAATATCCGCGCTTCACGCGGGCCTGTGAGGAAAACCGGGCGGCCGCGCGCCCTGCCGCCGGCGCCGTCCCGGTCTCCTGACGCCCGCCTGACGAGGCGCGCTCCGGGGGCGACAAGCCGCTGCGGTGGGTGTACAAATGACGATACCGCCTCGGGCGAGACAGGCCCGGCAAGGACGAGAGGTTGCTATCGCAGCAGTGCAGGCACGGCCGGAACGGCCTCCAAGTCAGCTGAAACAATTATCGGGTGAAGCGACATGGCAAAAGCACGTGCAGCATTTCCGAAATCCATCGACACGCGGACCGACGGCGGTCCGGCCCCGATCGCGGAAGGCTCGGCTCCGCTCACCATCAACAGGATCGCGCCGGCGGACCTGAAGGACGCGCTGGCCAAGGGGCTGGACGATTTCTGGGCGATGCCCAGCCATCTCCTGTTCCTCTGCCTGATCTATCCGATCGCCGGCCTCTATCTCGGGCGCCTCGCGGTCGGCTTCGACGTCCTGCCCATGCTGTTCCCGCTCGCCGCGGGCTTCGCGCTGATCGGCCCCTTCGCGGCGATCGGCCTCTATGAGATCAGCCGCCGCCGCGAGCAGGGGCTGGAGACGAGCTGGCGCCACGCCTTCGACGTGCTGCACTCGCCCTCCAGGGCGGCCATCGCCGAGGTCGGCGGCGTGCTCATGATCCTGTTCCTGTGCTGGCTCGCCGCCGCGCTCATCCTCTACCGCAGCATGTATGGCGGCGACGTGCCGCGCGATCCGATCGATTTCTTCCGGGAGATCCTGACCACCGGCAAGGGCTGGACGCTGATCGTCATCGGCAACGCCATCGGTTTCGTCTTCGCCGTGGCGACGCTGGTCGTCGGCGTGGTGTCGTTCCCGCTGCTGCTCGACCGCAATGTCGACGCGACGACGGCGATCAAGACCTCGATCGCGGCCGTCGTGGCCAATCCGGTCACCATGGCGCTCTGGGGCCTCATCGTCGCCGGCCTTCTGGTGCTGGGCTCGATCCCCGCGCTGGTCGGGCTCGCCATCGTCATGCCGGTGCTCGGCCATGCGACCTGGCATCTCTACCGCAAGCTGATCGACCGCTAGCGGCGGCCGCCCGCGCAAGGGCGAGGGGCCGGCCGGGCCAGGCCGGCCTCCCGCAGCTTTGAAGCCGCGCCGGCAAGCAAGGCCATAGCCCGACGGTTCAATTCGGGCTAGGACGGGCTCATGCGCTTCCCGCCCTCATTCCTGGACGAGATCCGGCAACGCCTTCCGGTGTCGGAGGTGGTCGGCCGGCGCGTCAAGCTGAAGAAGCAGGGGCGCGAATGGCGGGGCCTGTCGCCGTTCAATGCCGAGAAGACGCCGTCCTTCTATGTCAATGACCAGAAGGGCTTCTACCACTGCTTCTCGTCCGGCAAGCACGGCGACCAGTTCCGTTTCCTGATGGAAACCGAAGGCCTGTCCTTTCCCGAAGCGGTGGAGCAGCTTGCCTCCCAGGCCGGCGTGCCCCTGCCGAAAGTCTCGGTGGAGGAGGTCCAGCGCGCCGAAAAGGCCAAGAGCCTCTACGACGTGATGGAGCTTGCCGCGAAGTTCTTCGAGGCTCAGCTGCAGGACCGGCGCGGCGCCAAGGCGCGCGGCTATCTCGCCGGGCGCTCGCTCGGTCCGCAGACCCAGATCCGCTTTCGCATCGGCTATGCCCCGGCCGAACGGTTCGCGCTCAAGGAGCATCTCGGCAGCCGCGGCGTGCCGGTGGACGACATGATCGCCGCCGGCCTGCTGGTCCATGGCGAGGGCATTCCCGTGCCCTACGACCGGTTCCGCGACCGGGTGATGTTCCCGATCACGGACCTGCGCGGCCGGGTGGTCGCCTTCGGCGGCCGGGCCATGGAAAAGGACGTGCCGGCGAAATATCTGAATTCGCCGGAGACCGACCTCTTCCACAAGGGCTCGCTGCTCTACAACGCCTTCGGCGCGCGCGAGGCGAGCCACAAGGCCGGCCGGGTCATCGCCGTGGAAGGTTATGTCGACGCCATCGCCATGGCGATGGCCGGGCTCGGCGAGACGGTCGCCCCGCTCGGCACGGCGCTGACCGAGGGCCAGCTCGAACTGCTCTGGCGCATGGCGCCGGAGCCGATCCTGCTGTTCGACGGCGACAAGGCGGGCCGGCGCGCCGCCTATCGCGCCGTCGATGTCGCCCTGCCGCTGCTGAAGCCCGGCCGCAGCCTGATGTTCGCGACCCTGCCGGAAGGCCAGGATCCGGACGATCTCATCCGCTCGGCGGGCCGCGAGGCGGTCGATGCGGTGCTCGACCGGGCGCTGCCGCTCGCCGCCATGCTGTGGCAGCGCGAGACCGAGGCGGGCGTGTTCTCGACGCCGGAAAAGCGGGCGGCGCTGGAAGCCCGCCTCGCCGAGGTGGTCGCGACCATCGGGGACGAGAACGTCCGCCGGCATTATCGCGACGACGTGTTCGGCCGGCTCGCCGACCTGTTCCGTCCGCTGGGGCGCGACGGACGCGGCGGCGGCCGGGGCCGGCCGGGCCCGCAGCGGGGGCAGGGCGGCTTTGCCGGCGGCGGCTTCCGTGGCGGCTTCGGCATTGCCGATCACCGGCCGTCGCCCTCGCTCGCCAATTCGGCCCTGGTGCGCGGTCCGCGCGCGGCCATGCCGCTGCGCGAGGCGCTGATCCTCACCGCCCTGCTCAATCATCCCTGGCTGCTCGACGGCGCGGAAGAGGAGCTGGCGGCGCTCGAATTGCGTCATCCACAGGCAGAAAGCCTCAAACTTGCCTTGTTGCACGTGCATGCGCAGGGCGTCGAAGCTGAGCAGGTTGCCTATGCATCGGCGCTGATCGCCGAGGGACACGAGCTGCTGATGCAGCAAATCCGGGCGATTGTGACCTCGAACGCGGTCTGGGGCGCCATGCCGGGCGCCGCCAGAATCGACGTGGAAGTCACGTTCAGCCAACTCCTGGCCTTGCATCGCAAGAAGCAAGCGCTAATTAAGGAAATCAGGGATGCCGAGCGTGCTTTCGGCGATGACCCGACCGAGGCGAACGAGCTTTGGCTGCTCGACGTGAAGCGTCGCGAGGCTGAGCTTGCCGGCACCGAAGCCCTGATCGAGGGGTTCGGCCATTCGTCCGGGCGAGGCAGTCGCGCAGGATGAGCATGCTGGGCCTTGGACGGAACAATGCGAGCCGCGCAACGGAAACGAGGCGGCGAGTCATGCTTAGTGAGGGCTTAAGGACCGGCGCCTTAAGGGTAGCGAATCAATAGCGGTTGGGGCGCGCTCCCGGCGAGCGCTGCCCCTTTTTTGGCGTTGCGGCGGGCCTTGAACCCGTCTTGACGCGCCATGCGGGGCCTCCGGCTCCGGCGAGCGATGGACGACGAAATGGCAACAAAGGCAACCGAGAAAACGGAAGGTGCGGATCAGGAGACCGAGGCTCCCGACAGCCCGCTCCTCGACCTCTCCGATGCCGGTGTCCGTGCGATGATCAAGCGCGCCAAGAAGCGCGGCTATGTGACCATCGACGAGATCAACTCGGTCATGCCTGCGGCCTCGTTCACTTCGGACCAGATCGAAGACATGAACGCGATGCTCTCCGAGATGGGCATCAACGTCGTCGACAACGAGGACAATGCCGAGGAAGCGGAAGCCGATGGCGCCGACGACGGCGATGACGGCGACAACGAGATCACCGAGGGCGCCTCGCGCGCGGTGGTCAAGTCGGAGCGCGCCTCCGAGCCGCTCGACCGCACCGACGATCCCGTGCGCATGTATCTGCGCGAAATGGGCTCGGTCGAGCTCCTCTCGCGCGAGGGCGAGATCGCCATCGCCAAGCGAATCGAAGCCGGTCGCGAGGCGATGATCGCCGGTCTCTGCGAGAGCCCGCTGACCTTCCAGGCGATCATCATCTGGCGGGACGAGCTCAACGAGGGCAAGATCTATCTGCGCGACATCATCGACCTCGAGGCGACCTATGCCGGCCCGGACGCCAAGAACGCGCCCGTGGTGAACGAGGGCGAGGCGCCGATCGCGCCCGAAGGCGAGGGCGAGGGTCTGCCGCCCGGCGTCACCGAGGGCGACATGGACGAGGACGACATGGAGAATGCCGTGTCGCTCGCCGCCATGGAGGCCGAGCTGAAGCCGAAGGTCCTCGAGATCTTCGACATGATCGCCGACGAGTACAAGAAGCTGCGCCGCCTGCAGGACCAGAACGTCGAGAACCGGCTGAACGACACCAAGCTGTCGCCGAGCCAGGAGCGGCGGGCGAAGAAGCTCTCCGAGGACCTCGTCCTGCACGTCAAGTCGCTCTCGCTCAACCAGGCGCGCATCGACGCGTTGGTGGAGCAGCTCTACGACATCAACAAGCGCCTCGTCGGTTATGAAGGCCGGCTGCTGCGCCTGGCCGAAAGCTATGGCGTCGACCGCCTGTCGTTCCTGAAGGAATATCAGGGCTCGGAGCTCGATCCGAACTGGATCCGCCGCGTCGCCTCGCTCGGCGCCCGCGGCTGGAAGGATTTCGTCGCCTCCGAAAAGGACACGGTGAAGGAGATCCGCGCCGAGATCCAGGCGCTCGCCACCGAGACCGCTCTGGAGATCGGCGAATTCCGCAAGATCGTCCAGATGGTGCAGAAGGGCGAGCGCGAGGCCCGTCAGGCCAAGAAGGAAATGGTCGAGGCCAACCTGCGCCTCGTCATTTCGATCGCCAAGAAATACACCAATCGCGGCCTGCAGTTCCTGGACCTGATCCAGGAGGGCAATATCGGCCTGATGAAGGCGGTCGACAAGTTCGAGTACCGGCGCGGCTACAAGTTCTCGACCTACGCCACCTGGTGGATCCGCCAGGCGATCACCCGCTCGATCGCCGACCAGGCCCGCACCATCCGCATTCCCGTGCACATGATCGAGACGATCAACAAGATCGTCCGCACATCGCGCCAGATGCTGCACGAGATCGGCCGCGAGCCGACGCCGGAGGAACTGGCCGAAAAGCTCGGCATGCCGCTCGAAAAGGTGCGCAAGGTCCTGAAGATCGCCAAGGAACCGATCAGCCTGGAGACGCCGATCGGCGACGAGGAGGATTCGCACCTCGGCGACTTCATCGAGGACAAGAACGCCATCCTGCCGATCGACGCGGCGATCCAGTCCAACCTGCGCGAGACCACGACGCGCGTGCTGGCTTCGCTGACGCCGCGCGAGGAGCGCGTGCTGCGCATGCGCTTCGGCATCGGCATGAACACCGACCACACGCTGGAAGAGGTCGGCCAGCAGTTCTCGGTGACCCGCGAGCGTATCCGCCAGATCGAGGCGAAGGCGCTGCGCAAGCTCAAGCATCCCTCGCGCTCGCGCAAGCTGCGCTCGTTCCTCGACAACTGACCGGCGCCAGCCGGCCTTCGCGGAGCACCTCAAAAAAATGCCCGGCGCGAGCCGGGCATTTTCGTTTGGGCTGCCACGGTCCTGGCCGCCAGCAACACGCGCCTATTCGCGACGGATGCCCTGGCCCTGGCCTTGCCCGCGTCCCTGGGGCGGCTGGGCCATCGGCGGCGGCCGCATCGCCGGGGGCTGGGCCGCCGCCGGCGGCCGCATGGCGGGCGGCTGGCCCATCGGCGTCCCAGCCGGGCGGGCGCCCGGGCGGACGTTCCCAGCCCGGCGGCCGTCCCGGCGGCGGGCGGTGCCAGTGCGGCGGCCGGCCGTAATAGGGCGGCGGATAATAGTCCGGCTGGACATAGACCGGCGGCGGCACATAAACCGGGGGGGCCGGCTCATAGACCGGCGGGGCGATTTCCACTGCGCCGCCGGCGCCGTCGAGATAGGCGCGCGAGACCCAGCCGAAGGCGCCGCGATAGGCGACGCGGCACCAGGCACCGGAGCAGCCCTGGACGTTGACGGCCGCGCCTTCCGGAAGCGTCAAGACGCGGGCATAGCCCGTGCCCGGACCCGTCCGCATGTTGACATCGGCGGTCACATAGGCTTCGGCAGCCTGGGCGGCGGCCGGAAACGAGAGCGCGGCGAACATCGCGCCGGCGACGATCACGCCGATCCGTCGCCGTCTTGCCGGTCGCAATTGCATGGGAATGTCAGCCTCCACTGCCTCGCGCCGGCTCCGGGCCGACGCAACGTCATTGTAAATGCAACATTCGCGCGAAACCAAGGCGGTCGATCGTGCGGCAAGACGGAACGCCTGCCGGCTCCCACGAGGCGGGTGCCTTGCGGCACGTCACATCATGAGGTGCCATGGTCGCGTCCGGGCGAACCATCCCATTCCCGGCAGCGTGGATTGCAATCGCCCTTTGGGCCGTCAGCGCCAGCCGAGCGCCGGCGCGACGTGTTTGACGATCGTTTCGATGACATGCGCGTTGTAGTCGACGCCGAGCTGGTTGGGCACGGTCAACAGCAGGGTGTCGGCCTCTGTGATGGCATCATCCTGCTTCAACTGCTCGATGAGCACATCCGGCTCTGCCGCATAGGTTCGGCCGAAGACAGCACGCGTGTCCGCCTCGATGTAACCGAAATGATCCTGGCTTTCGCTGCCGCCGAAATAGGCGCGGTCGCGCTCGTCGACCAGCGCGAAGATGCTGCGGCTGACGGATACCCTCGGCTCGCGCGTGTGGCCAGCGGCCTTCCACGCCGCGCGGAAGGCGCGGATCTGTTCGGCCTGCTGAATGTGCAGCGGCTGCCCGCCTTCGTCGAATTTCAGCGTCGAGCTCTGCAGGTTCATGCCGAGCTTGGCCGCCCATTCCGCTGTGGCGTTGGTGGCGGCGCCCCACCAAATCCTGTCCCGCAGGCCTTCGGAGAACGGTTCCAGGCGCAACAGGCCAGGCGGATTGGGGAACATCGGGTGCGGATTGGGTTGCGCGAAGCCTTGGCCCTCGAGCATGTCCAGGAAGACTTCCGCATGGCGCCTGGCCATGTCGGCATCGCTCTGGCCCTCCTGTGCCGTGTAGCCAAAATAGCGCCACCCATCGATCACTTGCTCCGGCGAACCGCGGCTGATGCCGAGCTGCAGCCGTCCGCCGGCGATCAGGTCGGCCGCGCCGGCATTCTCCGCCATGTAGAGTGGGTTTTCGTAGCGCATGTCGATGACGGCCGTGCCGATTTCGATGCGGCTTGTCCTGGCGCCCATGGCCGCAAGCAACGGGAATGGTGAACCCAGCTGGCGGGCGAAATGATGCACACGAAAATAGGCGCCGTCCGCGCCCAATTCCTCGGCGGCAACGGCAAGGTCGATGGATTGCAGGAGCGCATCCGACGCCGAGCGTGTCTGCGATTGCCGCGAGGCCGACCAATGGCCGAACGAGAGAAAGCCGATTTTTTTCATGATGCCATGGATGTAGCACGTCGGCTTTTGGCTTCAATGGAAGGAAACGAAACAGACTATCGCAGCGGCGGAAACGATCGGGCCCGCCCTGCCGGTGAGGTCGACGAGCAGGAGAACCCTTGGCCGAAGGCCATACGATCGTGGCGAACGCCGGCTCGGACCCCCACCCTGCCGCAGTGAGAAACATCCGGCCTGGATGTCAATACGACAAGCCGGCCTCACCTCGCCGGAACGCCGACCGGCCCCTCCGCAGGGGAGGGACCGGGCCGCGCTTACTCGGCAGCTTCGCCTTCGGCCACCTGCTGCCGGCCGCCGGGCTCGACGCCGAACAGGTCGCTGCCGGACTGCCGCTCGAACAGGCGCCGGTAGACGCCGTCGGGACCTTCGAGCAGGGCGGCGTGCGTACCGTGCTCGACGATGCGGCCATGGTCGAACACCATGATGCGGTCGAGCGTGCGCACCGTCGACAGCCGGTGTGCGATGACGATCGCGGTGCGGCCCTGCATCAGCCGCTCCATCGCCTCCTGGATCAGCGCCTCCGATTCCGAATCGAGGCTGGAGGTCGCCTCGTCCAGGATCAGGATCGGCGCGTCCGCCAGGAAGGCCCGGGCGAGCGCCACCCGCTGCCGCTCGCCGCCCGAGAGCTTCACGCCGCGCTCGCCGACCAGCGTCTGGTAGCCGGCCGGCAGGCGCGCGATGAAGCCGTGGGCATTGGCGAGCCGGGCCGCGCGCTCGATCTCGGCCATCGAGGCACCCGGTCTGGCATAGGCGATGTTCTCCGCCAGCGAGCGGTGGAACAGCACCGGCTCCTGCTGCACGATGGCGATCTGCGAGCGGAGCGAGGCCTGGGTGACGCCGGCCAGATCCTGGCCGTCGATCAGGATGCGGCCGCCCTGCAGGTCGTAGAGCCGCTGCACCAGCTTGACGAAGGTCGTCTTGCCGGAACCCGAATGGCCGACGAGGCCCACCCTTTCGCCGGCTGCGATCGTCACCGAGAGGCGGTCGTAGAGCGGCGTCGCGTGATTGCCATAGTGGAACGTGACGTCCTCGAACCGCACTTCGCCGGCGCCGATATGGATCGGCACGGCCTCGTTGCGGTCGGCGACGCCGATCGGCTGGGCGTGGATCTCGACCAGTTCCTCCATCTCGTTCACCGAGCGCTGCAGGTGGTTGATGTGCATGCCGATGTCGCGCAGGTAGCCGTGCACGACGAAGTAGCTGGTCAGCACATAGGTCACCTCGCCAGGGGTCGCATGGCCGTACCACCAGAGCGCCAGCGCGATGGCGGTGACGGCTGTACGGATGCCGAGCAGCGCCACGAGCTGGATGGTGCCGGTGATCGTGTAGCGGCTCCACGTCCGGGTGGTGCGGCCGCGCCAATGCTTGACGGCACGCCCGAGCCGCCGGTCCTCGCGCTCCTCCGCGCCGAAGGCCTTGACGACGGCGTTGCACGACAGCGCGTCGGCGAGCACGCCGCCGAGCCGTGTGTCCATCGCGTTGGAGCGCTTGGCCGCCGGCGCGATGTAGCGCGTCGACAAGAGCACCGTCATCGTGATGAAGCCGACCGTGCCGATGGCGATCACCAGGCCGAGCACCGGCCAGTGCACCCCGAGCAGGATCATGGTGCCGACCAGCACGACGAGCGAAGGCCAGAGCGCCAGCAGCAGCGTGTCGTTGAGCGTGTCGAGCGCCCACATGCCGCGGGTGATCTGGCGCACCACCGAGCCGGCGAAGCTGTTGGCGTGCCAGTCGGTCGACAGGCGCTGAACGCGGTGGAAGCCGTTCTGCACCAGGCGCGACATGATCCGGAGCGTGAGCGGGATCACCCACATCCACGCGATGTGACGCAGCACCACGAAAGCCGCGCCGAGGCCGACCATCGCGAGGAAGGCGGTCAGTGCGGCATCGCGCGCGGCTTCGCGGCCTTGCGCCATGTTGGAGAGGGCGTCGATCAGCCGGCCGGCGAACAAGGGCAGGAACACGTCGGCGAGCGTCGCCAGCGCAATGACGCTGGCAATGCCGCAGACGAGCAGCTTTTCATGGCCCCAATGGCGAAAGACGAAAGGCAATACGGTCCGGAGCGCGTCCGGGCGACGTTTCAAATGGGCGGACATGGGAATGTTCCGACACCCGGTGGTGCCGGCTCCAGGAAAGACGAACGCACGGCTCTACCGACGCGCGCGCTATCCGTTCGGAAGGGGGACGGCCGCACCGAGGACGGCCAAGCTCACGAAAGACCCTGGGAGGTCAGGCCGGTCCGGCTCGGATCGGCGGGTCTCCGACCTAACGCGGTCGGGACAGGCTGCCAGGGGTGAAACGCAGAGGCATTGTCATCATGCAGTTCTCCCTGGCTCGACGTGAAAGGAATGCCTCAATAACAGGCAATATTGGCGGCGGCAACCGGCCGGAACGCATCTAGCGGCGCACTGTGGCCGAAAGACAACCAGAGTGCGGCCGTCCAATGCCGTCAGCGGCCGGGCGCCGCAAGGCGCTGCTCCAGCCGCTGGGCATAGAGCGTGAGCGGCAGCAGGACGGCGAAATAGAGCATCGCCACCACCGTATAGACCTCCAGCGGGCGGTAGGTCTCGGCGGTGATCAGCTCGCCCTGGTAGAGCAGGTCCGGCACGGCGATGACCGAAACGAGCGAGGTGTTCTTCAACTGCAGGACCGACTGGTTCATCAGCGGCGGGATCATGCGCCTGACCGCCTGCGGCAGGATGACGAGGCGCATCAGGCCGATCCAGGTGAGGCCGAGGGCTCTCGCGGCATCCCACTGGCCGGTTTCGATCGAGGCGACGCCGCCCCGGAAGATCTCGGCGTAGAAGGCGGCGGTGTAGAGCGTCAGCACCAGGCCGCCGGCGACCACGGCGGAGAGCTGGACGCCGGTCAGCACCGGCATCGCGTAGTAGAACCAGATGATCAGCACCAGCAGCGGCGTGCAGCGGAACAGCTCGATGACCGCGATCAACGGCCAGTTGACGAACCGGGACTGGCTCAGCCGCGCCAGGCCCAGGACGAGGCCGAGCACGCCGCCCGCGACGATGGTCACGACCGTGAAGGCGAGGGTGAAGCCCAGACCCTTCACGAACAGATGCGCATATTGCTGGATGATGAAGAAATTCCACTGATAGCCCAACGCGCATCCCCTCCAGCTCGGCAAATGGCGAATGGCGAATGGGGATGCCGCTGCGGCGCTCGTCGCCTTGGCAAACGCCGTACTCGCTATTCGCCCCGCACCCTCAGAACGTCACTTCGGCCGGCACGTCCTCGCTGGTCACGCCGGCCGGCGTCAGCCCGTTGATCAGCCATTCGCGGATCTGTCCGGTGCCGCGGTTGAAGTCGATCCAGACGTCGAGGAAGTCGCGCCAGCGCCGGTCCTGCTCGCGCCTGACGCCGATATTGCTGGTGAGCGAGACGACGGGCGTCGTCAGCATGATGAAGCGGCCGATCGCCGGATTGCGCTTGGCGGCGGTCAGCCCGACGAGCGCCGCGAAGACCGCGCATTGGGCGCGTCCCGAGGCAAGCGCCAGCACCACTTCGTCGCGGGTGCGATAGGCGGTGATCGAAGCCTTCGGCGCGAAGCGGCGGGCGGCGGCTTCCTGCGACGAGCCGAGGTCGACGGCGATCTTCACCTCGGGCTTGTTGATGTCGGCCCAGGTCTTGGCGGAGAAGTCGGGCTTGGCGACGATGCCGAAGGCATGGTTGAACACCGGCCGGGTGAAATCGATGGCGAGCGCCCGGGCCGGCGTCGCATTCAGCGCAAAGGCGATGTCGATCTGGCCGGCCTGCACCTGCAGCACCGAATTGCCATAGGTCGAATCGAGGAATTCGACCTTCATGCCGCCGAGCTGCTTGGCGATGTCCTGGGCCATGTCGGCGCAGGCGCCCGACCATTCGCCGGTCGCAAGGCTCTTCTGGAAGAACGGCAGCTCGCCGGGCAGGCCCGCGACGCGGATCGTCTTGGTGCGCATGATCCGGTCGAAGGTCGCTTCATTGGCGCCCTGGGCGGCGGCCCGGCCGGTGACGAGCGCCGGCGCGGCGATCACCGCGGCAAGGCCGCCGGCGAGCGTCAGAAGCTGGCGCCGGTCGACATGGTCTGTTGTCATGGGAACCCCTCATTGCTGGTGACCTCGGGCAAACTAGGGGGATTTTCCCTGCGTCGAAAGAGCGCAGGCGGCGGGGCGGCCCGGGCGAAATGGCGAAGCTTCGGCCGCCCTCGGCCGGGCATCGCCGTTTCCCTCGGCGGCTTGCCGCGCTATTTTGCCGGCAGACCCCGACCGCCAGACCATGCAAGGTGCCGCCATGTCGTTCCTCAAATCCCTGTTCGGCCGCCGCGCCGCGCGCGAGGAGAGCCCGGCGCCCGATCCCGCCCACGCCCAGGACTACAAGGGCTTCGTGATCCGCGCCGCGCCGTTCAAGAACGAAGGCCAGTTCCAGACCGCCGGCTCGATCGAAAAGGAGATCGACGGCGTGAAGCACGAGCACAAGTTCCTGCGCGCCGACCGCCATACGAGCTTCGAGGATGCGGTGAGCTTCTCGCTCGGCAAGGGCCGGCAGATCATCGACGAGCAGGGCGAGCGGATCTTCCGCTGAGACCGGGCCGGCCGGCTCATCACGCGCTCGTGCATGCCGGCCGGGCGACAGCGGGACATCGCCGCGATAGGCTCGCCCGTCCTTCGACGCGGAGGCCCGGGATGAACTTCGATCGCCGCTGCCTTGTGCTCGCCGCCGGCGTCATGCTGGCGCTGTCCGCCGTTGCCAGGGGCCAGGCGCAGCCGCCGGGGCCTACGCGGGTGCGCGGCAAGATCGTCGCGTTCGACGCGCCGATGCTCACGGTCGAGGCCCGCGACGGGGCGCGGCTCGCCATCCGCCTCGCCGACCGGCCGGTGGTCGGCGCCTTCAGGCGCATCGCGCTTGCGGACATTGCCGCCGGCAGCTTCATCGGCACGACCGCGGAGCCCGGCGCCGACGGCCGGCTGGAGGCGCGTGAGGTGCATGTCTTCCCCGAGGCCATGCGCGGCACCGGCGAGGGCCATCATCCCTGGGATCTCGGCGTCGGCTCGACCATGACCAACGGCACGGTGGAGGCGGTGGTCGAGGGCACGGCCGGCCGCGATCTCAACATCGTCTATCACGGCCGCAAGGTGGCCGTGCACGTGCCGGCGACGACGCCCATCGTGACGCCGGCCCCGGCTTCCACCAGCGACCTCGTGCCCGGCGCCAGGGTCTTCGTGTCGGCGGCGCGCGACGGTGAGGGCCGCCTCTCGGCGACGCGCGTGACGGTCGAGAAGGACGGCGTCGCGCCGCCGATGTAGCGGCCGGCGAGCCACCTCTTTCGGCCGGCGTTGCCAAGCCGCCGATTCCCTGCCTCACTGGCGGGTGAGACGTGAGCCGCTGGAGCCCCGAAAGAGTCGATGTCGCATCCCATCCTTGCCGCCGACGGCACGCCGCGCGGCGAACTGATGCTGCGCATCAGCGCCATGCCGGCCGACACCAATGCCAATGGCGACATTTTCGGCGGCTGGGTGATGGCCCGCATGGACCAGGCCGGCGGCATGGCCGGCGTCGACCGGGCGCAGGGCCGCGTCGTGACCATTGCCGTGGAGGCCATGACCTTCATCCGGCCGATGCGGGTCGGCGACGTGCTGGAGGTCTATACGGAGGTGTTCCATGTCGGCCGCACCTCGATGAAGATCCATATCGAGGCCTGGGCCCAGCGCTTCCGCACCCATGTCCGGGAGAAGGTGACGGAGGCGACCTTCGCTTTCGTCGCGATCGACGACGACGGCCGGCCGCGGCCGGTGCCGCCGCTGCCCGCCTGAGCCATGCGCTACGAGCGCTTTCACGAGCCGCTCGCCACCCGGCACGCCTTTCGGTCGCGGGTCAGGCGGGCCATGACCATCGCCTTCGGCCTGATCGCCGCGATGCTGGCGATCGGCATGGCCGGCTACAGCCTGTTCGAGGGCATGAGCGCGGTCGACGCCTTCGTCAATGCCGCGATGATCCTCTCCGGCATGGGCCCGCTCGGCGAATTGAAGACGGCGGCCGGCAAGGTCTTCGCGGGATGCTACGCGCTCGCCTCCGGCCTCGTCGTGGTGACGGCCACGGGCCTGGTGCTGATGCCGCTGTTCCACCGCTTCCTGCACAATTTCCACATCGACGAGGGCAGGAACGGCTGAGCCTGGCCAGCCGGCCAATGGTTGGCACATGCAGCCGTGCCGCCGCATGAGCAAGATGGGCCGCGGCGGCCGGCCGGTCAGGCCCAATTGTAGTTGAAGCTGATGCTGATCCGCTCCTCGTCCGCCTTGTTCACCGGCACCTCGTGGCGGAGGAAGCTTTCCCACAGCAGCACGGTGCCCGGCTCCGGCGCGACGGACACGAAGGACTGCAATTCGCGCGGCGCCGACTTCTTGCGCGGCGGGGCGGCCATCATCATGGCATGGCGCGGATCTTCCAGCTTGAGCGCGGCCGCGCCCTTGGGCATGGCGACGTAGAACGTGCCCGAGATCACGCTGTGCGGATGGATATGGGCCGCGTGAAAGCCGCCCTCGGGCAACACGTTGACCCAGAGGCTGTCGAGCGTCAGCTTGCGGCCGGCGAGATCGAAGGCGAGCTCCCTGGCGAAAGCCGCGATGTGGCGGTCGAGATGTTTCGACAGCGCCTTGAACACCGGGAAGCGCCAGGGCAGGTCGTTCAGCGAGGCGTAGCTGGTATAGCCGGGATAGTCGTGCTTGGCGCACCAGCGGATGCCGGCGGCGTCATCCACGGCGAGCGAGCGGCAGGCCTGTTCGAGCTCGCCGACGAAGCCGTCGGGAGCCTCGATCTCGGCACGATAGAGCTTGGTGACGAAGAGGTTTTCGAGCGTCGGCATGGCCTACCTTTGAGCACCGGGCTGCAGTGCCAGCATGGCTCGCCTTGTGGCACCAGGCTGGCCGCGCCGCAAGCGGAACAGCCATGCGAGCTGCCAACCTGTCGTTGAAATGCCGGTCTTTGCCCTCTTTTGTTGCGTTCTGGCGCGCTTGTTACATTCGGAAATGCCTGACGATCTTGGTCTTGGCTGACAAACCTGTTATTCGCGCAGCCAGAACGGTGTTCCATCCGCAAGAAGTGAGTCCGCGCGCGCAATGAGGCTTTCCAGCCTGTTCATGAAGTCCGACGCCAAGCGCGGAGAGACGCTGAAACGTCTCGTCTCCGAGAGCCTGCACGCCTATGCCGGCCGTTATGCCCTGGCTTTCGTGTTCATGGCCATCGTCGCGGTGTGCACGGCGCTTTCCGCCTGGATCATGCGCGACCTGATCAACGGGGTGTTCCAGAACCGCGATTTCGGCCTCGCCGTGTGGTTCGGCATCACGGTCTTCTCGGTCTTCCTGATCAAGGGCGTCGCCGCCTATGCCTCCAACGTGATCCTGGCGCGGATCGGCAATTCCATCGTCGCCGCGCAGCAGACGCGCATCTTCCGCCACCTGCTCGGCCAGGGCGTCGACTTCTATCATCAGCATGCCTCGGCCGATCTCGTCACCCGCGTGACGCACAATGCCCAGGCCGCGCGCGACGTGTTGCAGAATATCGTGACCACGGTCGGCCGCGACCTCCTCACCGTCGCCGGCCTCGTCGCGGTCATGCTCTGGTCCGATCCCTTGATGTTCATCGTCTCCGGGCTCGTCATGCCGGTGGCGGTGCAAGGGGTGAACCGGCTGCGCCGGCGCGTCCGGCGCCTCGCCAACAGCGAATTCGCCTCGCTCTCGGCCATGGTCGGCGTGGTGCAGGAGACCGTGCAGGGCGTCCGCATCGTCAAGTCCTTCGGCATGGAGGACCGGATGCAGTCGCGCATGGACGCGACCATCGACGCGGTGCGCCAGCGCGCCGACAAGATCGCGACGCTCGGCGCCCGCACCGCGCCGCTGATGGAAACGCTCGGCGGCCTCGCCATTGCGGCGGCGATCGTCTACGGCGCCTGGCGGGTCATCTATCAGGGCGTCGATGCCGGCTCGTTCTTCGCCTTCGTCACGGCGCTGCTGCTGGCCTATGATCCGGCCAAGCGCCTCGCCCGCCTCGGCGTCGAGGTGGAAAAGGGCCTCGTCGGCGTCCGCCTGATGTACGAGCTGCTCGATACCGAGCCGACGCTGAAGGAAAAGCCCGACGCCGCCGCGCTGAAGATCGAGGCCGGCACGGTCGCCTTCGAGGGCGTCACCTTCGGCTATCGCGACCAGGATCCGGTGCTGAAGGATCTCTCCTTCGTTGCCGCCGGCGGCAAGATGACGGCGCTGGTCGGCCCGTCGGGCGGCGGCAAATCGACGATCATCTCGCTGGTGCAGCGCTTCTTCGACGTGCGCGACGGCCGCGTCCTGGTCGACGGGCAGGACGTGCGCGACGTCACCTTCGCTTCGCTGCGCGGCCACATGGCCTTCGTCAGCCAGGACGTCTTCCTGTTCCAGGGCACGGTGCGCGAGAACATCGCGGTCGGCCGGCCGGGGGCGAGCGAGGAGGAGATCGTCGCGGCGGCGCGGGCCGCCCACGCGCACGATTTCATCCTGGACCTGCCCGAGGGCTACGAGACGCTGGTCGGCGAGCACGGCCAGGGCCTCTCCGGCGGCCAGCGCCAGCGCGTGGCCATCGCCCGCGCGATCCTCAAGAACGCGCCGATCATGCTGCTCGACGAGGCCACCTCGGCGCTCGATTCCGAAAGCGAATACGAGGTTCAGCGCGCGCTCGACGAGTTGATGGCCGGCCGCACCTCGCTCGTCATCGCGCACCGCCTGTCCACCGTCATGCGCGCCGACAGGATCCTGGTGATCGACGCCGGCCGGGTGGTCGAGACCGGCACCCATGCTGAGCTGATCGCCCGCAACGGGCTCTATGCTCACTATGTCGCGATCCAGTTCGGCGACCGCAGCGCCGCCGCCGAGTGAGCGAATGGTGAAATAGGGAATAGGGATGAGGCCCAGAGCGCCGATGCTGCACTGATTGGAGCGCATCCCTCGAGCGAGCATCCCCACTCGCTATTCGCCACTCGCCATTCACCCGTCGGCGTCAGTCGACGAGATCCCAGCTCACCGTGACGGTGCTGCGGATCATGCGTTCGCCCGTTGCCACCGGCACCGGCGCGGAGTTCGACAGCGCGATCTGCGGCGTCGATCCATAGGCCTCGGCCTGCCGCTGCGGCGCGCTGTGCTCCTGAACCGACCGGACGGGGCCGATGCGGGCGCCGGCCGCCCCCACCAGGATCTCCGCCTTGCGCTTGGCATCCTGGACCGCCGCGACGCGGGCCTCGTCGATCCTTTTCTGCATGTCGGCGAGGGTGAGCTGCAGGCCCTGCACCTCGGTGGCGCCGGCCTCGACCGCCCGGTCCAGCGCGTCGCCGAGCTTGGCGAGGTCGCGCACGCGCACCGTCAGCGTGTGGCCGGCGGCATAACCGGTCACGCGCGGACGGTTGGTGCCGCGGGCATATTCGATGGTCGGCTGCAGCGACAGGGCGGAGGTCGCGATATCGCGCTCCTCGACGCCGGCCTGGCGCAGCGCGTCGAGCACGGCGCGCATCGTGCGGGAATTGGCATCCATGGCCTCGCGCGCGGTGCGCGCCCGGGACAGGGTGCCGGCCTGGAACACGGCGAGATCCGGCGTCACCGCAACCTCGGCGGTGCCCTGCATGACGATGGTGCGCATCGGCGGGCGCGGCTCGGACTGGGCGAGCGCCGGCACGGCGAGGGTCAGGGAACCGATCAGGGCTGCGGCGCGGATCAGGCCGGCGCGGCGGGTTGACGACATCTGGCACTCCTTCGGCTGACGGGCGGAACAGGCCGCCCGGCACCAAAGTCGCCCGCCATATGCAGCGAATTGGCGGCGGAACTGCGGCCATATTCCCTTGCGGCAATTCGCCGAAGAGCCCATGCGCGGCCCGGTCCCGGCAGTCGCCCGGCACCCTGAGAGCGAGGCGGGGGCGAGGGCCGGCACGCGGCCGCGTCAGCACGTCTCCGTCAGTCGACGAGCTCCCAGGTCACCGTCACCGCCATCTGGACGTTCTGGTCGCCGGTCGCGACCGGCACGGAATCGGCGCGGGCCTGGGCGACCGCCATGCGCGGCATCGGCCGGGGCGGGGCGGCGCCCTGCTCCTGGATGTGCATGACCCGGCCGAGTCGTGCGCCGGCGGCCTTGGCCAGGATCTCGGCCTTGCGGCGGGCATCGGCGATCGCCGTGCCGCGCGCTTCGTCGAGCTTCTTCGACCAGTCGGAAACGGTCAGCTGCAGTCCGTCCACCTGGTTGGCGCCGGCGCCGACCATGCGGTCGAGCACGTCGCCGAGCTTTGCGAGGTCGCGCACGCGGATGGTCAGCTGGTGGCCGGCGGTATAGCCGACGACGCGCGGCCGGTTGGTGTTCTGCTGGTATTCGATGGTCGGCTGCAGCGACAGCGAGGAGGTCGCGACGTCGCGCTCCTCGATGCCCGCCTCGCGCAGCGTCTGCTGCACGGCGCGCATCACCTTCGAATTGCCCTCCATCGCCTCGCGCGCCGTGCGCGCCTGCACCTGCGTGCCGCCGGTGACGACGGCAAGATCCGGATTGGCCGAAGCCTGGGCCTCGCCCTGCATGACGATGGTGCGCTGCGGCTGGCGCGCATCGGTTTCGGCCAGCGCCGGCTGGGCGATCGTCACGAGGCCGCTGAGCGAGATGGCGAGCGCGCGGCCGGCGCGGGAAGAAAGCGACATGAAGCGGGTTCCTTGTTTCGAGGTGGGTGAAGAGGATGGCGGCGATGGCCCTCGGGGAAGGACTGGCGGCGCCGGGCGGATATCCGTGCCTGTTGTGGCACTGAAATCGCCGGTTTGCAGCGATTTCTGGGCAGGCGAGGTCCGCATTGCCGCACCGGCGGCTATCGCGGCCCGACCAGTTGTCGGGCCCCGGCGGCTCGGCTATTGCTGTGGCGCCCGCCGATCCCGGCGGCCGCGCCGCGGCCGGGACGGTCGGCGCTTCGGACGAGGGCGACATGCCCTTGCCGAACGGTGGGCCTGTAGCTCAATGGTTAGAGCCGACCGCTCATAACGGTCTGGTTGCAGGTTCGAGTCCTGCCGGGCCCACCAATCGACCTTCTAGCGTAACAGACTGATTTCGTTTGCAGAAGCATCGCGCGCGAAAGGTCGGTCGCCGGGCCGTCTGAGCCTTCCTCCAGCCTTCGGGACGACACCCAAGCCCCCGTTGCGCCCTTCAGCCGGGCGCCGTCACTCCTTCCGCGGCGGGGCGCGCGCCCACGCCGACCTTCCGCCCGCCGAAGGCGCTCGCGGCGGTCGTCGTGATCGTCGCGTCGAGATCCGGCGTCACGCCGCGAAGCTCGGCAAGCGACGTGTCGCGCGCGATGACCACGATGAACGGGCCGCGATCGAGCCGTGCCGCGCGGAACGGCCGCGGCATGGAGAACAGGGTGCCGACACTCTGGACCAGCACGGGCAGGTCGCTGTCGGCGGTGCGCACCAGGCCCTTCAGCCTGAGCAGCCGCTCGCCGAGCAGGCCCGCGAGATTGTCAAGCCAGGCGGCGAGCGCCTCATAGGTCGGCTCGCCCGCGGGCCGCACCAGGAAGACGCCGATATGGGGATGGGCGGCGGCTTCGCCCGGGCCGGGCTCGGGAGGCTCGAAACCGGCGGCGTGCGCCGCGGCCGAGGCGATGGCTTCCAGCAGCAACCGGCGGCGCGGCCCGCGAGCGGGTTGACCGCGCCCGCCGCGCGCACCGCAGCGTCGCCGGCATCGGCGGCGACGAGGTCGGCCTTGGTCACGATGAGCGCCTGGGCGCCGGCCCATTGCGCCAGCGCCTCGGGAAAGGCGGCGAGCGTGGCGCCGCGCGCCGCGTCATAGGTCGAGAGGATCGATACCGGCATGCGGTGCTCGGCCAGAACAGAGAGCGAGCGCAGCACGGGCCCGGGTTTCGACAGGCCGCTGGTTTCCAGGATGATGCGCTTCAGCGGGCCCTGCGCCTGCGGCCGGTCGACGCGCAGCAGCGCCTCGACGGCGACCGCGAGATCGCTCGCGCCCTGACAGCAGACGCAGCCATTGGCGAGCATGCTCATCCTGACGTCGCCGCCGCCATCGGCGAGAAGCGCGCCGTCGAGGCCGATCTCGCCGGCCTCGTTGACGATGATCGCGGTATCGGCCGCCTCCGGCAGATCCAGGAAGTCGCGCAGGAGCGTGGTCTTGCCGCTGCCGAGGAAGCCGGTCAGCACGATGAAGGCGGGCGCAGCGCCGGCGCCGGGGCCGGCACCCGCATTCCCGCTCATTTCGGCCGCTCCGCGAGCGTCGGGCCGTCATCCTCCCAGCTCTTGTCGACCATGGCGCGGACATCCGCCAGCAGTTCGGCGGTATCGTAGATCACCCCGTCCTTCACCGTGTAGCGCAGCGCGCGGTGCCATTCGATCTGCCGCGTCTCGTCATTGAGCCGCATCGCGCCGGTGCCGTAGAGCATCTTGAAGTCGGTCAAGGGATTATGGTCGTGGACCAGGAGATCGGCCTTCTTGCCGACCTCCACCGTGCCGATCTCGTCGGCCAGGCCGCAGAGCGCCGCGCCCTGGGAGGTCGCCGCGCGCAGCACTTCGATCGGGTGGAAGCCGGCCTCCTGCAGCAGCTCCAGCTCGCGGATATAACCGAAGCCGAAGATCTGGAAGATGAAGCCGGAATCGGAGCCGGCGCAGACCCGGCCGCCGCGGTTCTTGTATTCGTTGATGAAGGTCATCCAGAGCCGGTAGTTTTCCTTCCACTCGATCTCGTTCTGGGTCGACCAGCGATACCAGTAGGAGCCGTGGCCACCGCGCTGGGGCTGGAAATAGTTCCACATCGACTTCCACGTATAGGCCTTGTGCCAGTCGGCCTGGCGCGCCCGCATCAGGTCGCGGTTGGCGTCGTAGATGGTGAAGGTGGGCACGAAGGTGAAATCGAGCGCCAGAAACTTTTCCAGCACCTCGTTCCATTTGGCGGAGCCGGGCTTGGCGCCCTGCTGGAACATCTGGCCGGCGACCGAGAAGCGGAAATATTCGTCGTTGTAGTCGTAGTCGTGCGGATAGTTCTGCACCACCCGGTCCTCGAACAGCGCCTCGGGCAGGCCGTAATAGTGCTCGGCGCTGCCGAGACCCCAGCCGGCGGTGGTCAGCGCGTTCATGCGGGTGACCGCCGTCTGGGCATGGTGGCAGCCGGTCCTCAGCCCGAGCTTGCGGCACTCGTCGAGCGCAGCCTCCATGATGGCCGGCGGCGCGCCGAAGAACTTCACGCCGTCGGCGCCCCTGGCCTTGGCCTCGCGCAGCCAGGCGCGCCCCTCCTCGGGCGTATGGACGGTCTTCAGCATGTCGTTGACGGCGGGAAAGTAGACATAGGCCAGCAGCCGCGGCGCGGCGATGCTGTTGTCGTCGGAGCGCCGCTTCTGGTCGAGCATCCAGCCGAGGCCGTTGAACGAGCCCATTTCGCGCACCGTGGTGACGCCATGGGCGAGCCAGAGCTTGTAGACATAGTCGACCGGCGGCACCCAGCCATTGGCCGCGTGGAAGGCGACGCCGGCATGGCCGTGGCAATCGACGAAGCCGGGCGTCACATATTTGCCGTGACAGTCGATCTCGTGATCGCCGCCGGGCGGCCGGGCCGCTTCCTTGATCACCGTCTTGGCCGAGCCGACCTTTTTCATCAGGACGATGCGGCCGTCCTCCACCACGATGTCGGTCGGCCCGATCGGCGGCGCGCCGGTGCCGTCGATGACGGTCGCGCCGCGCAAAACCAGCCGCTTGAACGGCCCGAGGCCGCGATCGCGCGTGGTCGACGGCTGCAGGGGCGGCTGACCCGCATTGGAGCGGTCGAACGCCAGTTCGTCGCCGGGTGCCGGCCGCGCAACAGCCTGTTCCGCCATGATCGTTTCCTCACGTCCCTTCCATGCCTGCCGGAGAAGCTAGCCGGCCGCCGCGGCCGCGACAAACGAAGCCGCGCCGACAGCCGCGCGTCAGGGGCAGAGGTGCGATGCGGCGATGACGGGCCGCCGATCGGGGTGGCGGGGCAGGGGCTCAGGGCAGGCTGGACGTGTCGTCGTTCGGCCAGGGCGGGAGGGGCAGATAGCTGTTTGCGATCAGCCATTCATTGATGATCTGGCGCGCGGCTTCGGAGCGCGTGATGCCGGCGGCCGAGGCGAAGACGTCGAGCGCCGACAGGTCAGGATCCGGGATCAGTGAGCAGACCAGATCGGATTCCACCAGGGGCCGGCGGACTTTGTCCGTATTCACAGTGGCGTCTCCAAAGATCAGTGCAGGACGCAGGCGGAAGCCGTCGCGCCAAGGCAATGGTGGTGGAGCGTTTCAGTGAATTATACGATTTAGTTTTCGGTTAAATCTTGGCCGCCTGTGCGAATTGCCGGTCATTGCTTGATGAAAAAAACTCATCACAAGAATGAGCCGCCTAACAAGGGCACTTGTTAGGCGGCCATGGGGACCAAGCAGTGAAAGGTTCTGGGGGCAGGACGAATCACCACTCAGCCCGCAAATAGTGCCATGATTCCCGTATTGTTCGAAGATGAATTTAAAATCGATCGATCTGTTTCGGGTCATCCCTGGAATAGTGATGGCGGTCATGAGTAAATCTCATGATGTTTGCGAGGGTCTCTGCTTATCCGCGTCGAGAGCGGGCCGCACTGGACCATGCGGCGTGGCGACCTTCACAACTGCCGGGATGCCGCCGCGAGCGCGCTGGCGAGGCCGGCCGCCGGGCTGGTAAGGGGCTTCGGATGCCCGGCGACCCGGTCGGCCGCGCCGGCCATTGAGGCCTGGGCGAGAGCGACGGCTGCGATGCCGGGTTCGCGCGCCGCCGCGGCCGCCGCGGCAATGAGCGCGAAATAGCCGTCGCTGTCGCCGGCCTTGAACCGGGCCCAGGCGCCGTCGACGAGGCGAATGTCGGCGACGGCGCCGGTCTTCTCCGCCGCGGCGGCAAACAGGCGCGTGGTCGGCGCGACGGTGGTCTGGACGGCGCAGAGCACCACGACCCGGCCGCCCGCGGCGACGGCCGTCTCGGCCAGCGCCGCGTCGACCCGCAGCACCGGCACGCGCGCCCGTTCCCCGGCGGCCGTCACCGCCGGCCCGAGTGTCGAACAGGTGAGGAGCACCGCGTCGGCCTCGGCCGCCAGGGCGACGAGGTCCTCGCTCACCGCCGCCGCAATCGCGGGGGTGAGACTGCCGGCCTGTTCGGCCGCAGCCGCGAGATCGGCGCGTACCCTGTGGCGCAAGGCGCCCGGCGCGAGGCCGAGGCCGGCCGCGGCGGCTTCGAAGACGGCGATATTGCTGTCGGCCGTGTGCAGGCAGGCGATCTTCATGGGAGGCTCGGGGTCCTTTGCCGCGCAATGAGGCCGATGAGGCGCCCTCGATCGATGCCGCGTCAATGGCAGGGCGGCCATGCCGGTCAGCCGCCGGCCGTGTCGGCGCTGTCGAGGAAGGCCTTGACCGTGCTGACCGTGCCGGGATCGTTCGCGACATAACCGGGCAGGGTGGCGACCGCCCGGTGGAAATCGTCACCCTTCATCACCGCGAGGACGCGGCGCATCGGTTCGGTGTCCAGGAAGGCGCGACGGCAGACGAAGACATAGTCCTCGGTGAGCAGGCGGACGAAATCGAGGCCGAACTGGCGGGCCGCCGCCTCGACGCCGAAGGCGACGTCGGCCATGCCGCTCGCCACATAGGCGGCGACGGCGGCATGGGTGAACTCGATCTGCTGGGCGCCGGCGATCACCGCCTCGTCGATGCCCTCGCGCGCGAGCAGCGCGTCGAACAGCCGGCGCGTGCCGGAATCGTGGTCGCGGTTGACGAAGCGCGCCTTGCTGCGGGCAAGGTCCTTGAGCGAGGCGATGCCGAGCGGATTGCCGGCCTTGACCATCAGGCCCATTTCGCGCGTCACGAAGCTGATCACCCGGTCCTCGCGCGGATCGAGCCAGTCGCGGCAGGCCTTGACGCTCGCCGCCCTCAAGGAGCCGCGCGGCAGGTGCACGCCGGCGAGGTCGCAGGCCCCCTCGGCCAGCGCCACCAGCGAATTCTGGTTGCTGACGTAACGCAGGTCGACACCGATGCCGGCCTCGCGGTCGAGCAGCTCGCGCAGCTTCGATACCGCGAAGCCATGGCTGGCATGGACGCGGATGACGGCCGGGCGTGGGGTCAGGAACGGCTTGATCTCGCTCGCCAGCTCCTGGGCGAGGTTTTCCAGCTGCGGGCCGAGCCGCGCCTCGATGCGCTGTCCGGCCCAGACCAGCTTCTCGCCGAAGGCGGTGAGCGTCGTGCCGCGGCCGCGCCGGGTCTCGACCAGCGGCACGCCGAAGAAGTCGGACCATTGCTCGATCAGGTTCCAGACGTGGCGGTAGGAGAGGCCCGCCATGTTCGCCGCGCTCGCGATCTTGCCGCTGGTGCGGATCTCGTTGAGCACGCCGAGCATCACCACCGTGGTGCGCGGATCGCCCTCGCGCCGGAAGCGCCAGACCGGCGCGATCTCGATGAACATGGCGGTCTCCGTCGCCGGTCCTGTGCCGGCCCTTCTTCATTGGAACAAGAGATCATATTTACTCTGGCATGCCAACGACATAGTGTCAGGAAACAGCTGGAGGAAATATGATGTTGGCTTCATATGAAACTCAAAGTAGCGCATCCGCGCTGATGCACAAGCAGCTGCTGATCGACGGCCGGCATGTCGATGCCGCCTCCGGACGCACCTTCAAGACGCTCGATCCGGCCACCGAAGAGGTCGTCGCGATCGTCGCGGAAGGAGGCGAGGCCGACGTCGACCGGGCGGTCGCGGCCGCGCGCCGGGCGCTCGAAGGCCCCTGGGGCGCGATGCGTCCGGCCGAGCGCGGCCAGATCCTCGCCCGTCTCGCGGAGCTGATGAAGCAGCATGCCGAGGAGATCGCGCTGATCGAATGCCGCGACGCCGGCAAGCCGATCGCCGGCGTCAAGCGGCAGGACCTGCCGGCCGCCATCGACACGCTGACCTATTATGCCGGCTGGGCCGACAAGATCCACGGTGAGGTGATCGCCACCCGCACCGACGCGCTGACCTATACGGTGCGCGAGCCGGTCGGCGTGGTAGCGGCGATCGTGCCCTGGAACTTCCCGTTGATGATCGGCATGTGGAAGCTCGCCCCGGCGCTCGCCTGCGGTTGCACCATCGTGATGAAGCCGGCCGAGCTGACCTCGCTTTCGGCGCTGCGCATCGGCGAGCTGGCGCTGGAAGCCGGCCTGCCGCCGGGCGTGCTCAACATCGTGCCCGGCCCGGGCCGGGTGGTGGGCGATGCCCTGGTCAACCATCCCGACGTCGACAAGGTGACCTTCACCGGATCGCCCGGCGTCGGCCGCGGCATCCTTCGCGGCGCCGCCGGCAATTTCAAGCGCGTCTCGCTCGAGCTCGGCGGCAAGTCGGCCAATGTCATCTTCGACGACGCCGATCTCGACGCGGCGACGAAAGCCGCGGCCGCCGGCATCTTCTTCAATGCCGGTCAGGTCTGTTCGGCCGGGTCCCGCGTGCTCGCCCACGACAGCGTCTACGACGAGGTGGTGGAGCGGATCGCGGCGCGGGCGCAAGCGCTGCGCATGGGCGATACCACCGACCGGGCGACCAGCCTCGGTCCGGTGGTCTCGGCCAAGCAGATGGCCGGCATTCTCGACTATGTGGCGATCGGCGAGGCCGAGGGCGCCCGCCTGGTCACCGGCGGCCGGCGCGTCGGCGATCGCGGCTTCTTTATCAGCCCGGCGGTGTTCCGCGATGTCGCGCACGAGATGCGCATCTCGCAGGAGGAGATCTTCGGCCCGGTCGTCAGCGTCATCCGGTTCAAGGACGAGGCCGATGCCGTCCGCATCGCCAACGGCACGGCCTACAGCCTCGCCGCCGGCGTATGGAGCCGCGATATCGGCCGCGCCCAGCGCTTCGTGCGCCAGGTCAAGGCCGGCACGGTCTGGATCAACACCTACGGCTATACCGACGTCCGGCTGCCCTGGGGCGGCCACCGCGATTCCGGCTTCGGCCGCGAGCATGGCACGGCGGCGCTGGAAAACTTCACCGAGCCGAAGGCGGTGTGGATGAACCTCAACGTCTGATCGGCACTGGCCGGAACGAGATCGGCCCGTGACGCTGCGGGCCGAGGCCGAATGCTGCCGGATCGTCATGGCATGGCCGGCTCTCCCGTGGCGGCGGTGCCCTGCTGCCGCGGCAGCCGCCAGCCTTTGGCAAGGCTGAACAGCGCGGGGATCACCACCAGCGTCAGCAGCGTGGAGGATACCATGCCGCCGATCATCGGCACGGCGATGCGCTGCATGATCTCGGAGCCGGTACCGGTGCTCCAGAGGATCGGCAGGAGCCCGCCGATGATGGCGGCGACCGTCATCATCTTCGGTCGCAGGCGCTCGACGGCGCCGAGCATGATCGCCTCGTCGAGATCGGCGCGGGTGAGCGCGCGCCCGGCGGCGCGGACCCGGACGGTCACCTCGTCGAGCGCATGGTCGAGATAGATCAGCATCACCACGCCGGTCTCGGCGGCAACGCCGGCAAGCGCGATGAAGCCGACGACCACGGCAACCGACAGATTGAAGCCGAGCGCCCACATCAGCCAGACGCCGCCGATCACGGCGAAGGGCAGCGACAGCATGACGATGAGCGTTTCCGTCACGGCTCGGAAATTGAGATAGAGCAGGAGGAAGATGAGGACGAGCGTCGCCGGCACGACGATCCTGAGCCGCGTCGCCGCCCGTTCCAGATATTCGTATTGGCCGCTCCAGACGGCATAGGTGCCGGCCGGGAAGTCGACATTCTCGCGCACCGCCTGCTGTGCCGCGGCGACATAGCCACCGAGGTCACGGCCGCGAATGTCGACATAGACATAGACCGCCAACTGGCCGTTCTCGGTTCGGATCGAGGTCGCGCCGCGGCTGCGCTCCAGGCGGGCCACCTCGCCGAGCGGCACGGTGCCGCCGGCGGGCAGGGGCACCAGGACGCTGTCGGCGATGGCGCCGGGGCTGTCGCGCAGGTCGCGTGGATAGCGCAGGTTGACCCCGTAGCGCTCGCGGCCTTCGACTGTCGTCGTCACGGTCTGGCCGCCGAGCGCGGTCGCGATGACGTCCTGCACGTCCTGGATCGTGAGGCCGTAGCGGGCGAGCGACCGCCGGTCCGGCACGATGTCCAGATAATAGCCGCCGACGACCCGTTCGGCATAGGCCGAGCTGGTGCCGGGCACGGCGCGGAGGACCTGTTCGATATCGCGAGCGAGGCGATCGATCTCGCCGAGGTCGGCGCCCATGACCTTGACGCCGACCGGCGTGCGAATGCCGGTCGAGAGCATGTCGATGCGGGCCTTGATCGGCATGGTCCAGACATTGGAAAGGCCGGGGAACTGCAGCGAGCGGTCCATCTCGGCGACCAGCCGCTCGCGCGTCATGCCCGGCCGCCAGTCCGCCCTGGATTTCAGCACGATGATCGTTTCGAACATTTCGGTCGGCGCCGGATCGGTGGCGGTGGCCGCCCGCCCGGCCTTGCCGTAGACGCTCGCAACTTCGGGAAAGGAGCGGATGATCCGGTTCTGGGTCTGCAGCAGCTCGGCAGCCTTGGTGACCGACAGACCCGGCAGCGCCGACGGCATGTAGAGCAGCGTCCCCTCGTCGAGATCGGGCATGAACTCGGTGCCGAGTTGCCGGGCCGGCCAGATCGTGACGGCGATCGCCGCCAGGGCCAGCGCGACGACAAGCAAGCGTGCCTTCAGGACCAGCCGGATCGCGGGGCGATAGAGCGCCATTATCGCGCGGTTCAGCGGATTGCGCGCTTCCGGCAGGATCCGGCCGCGGACGAACAGCACCATGAGCGCCGGCACGAGGGTGATCGACAGGAGCGCGGCTGCCGCCATGGCGAAGGTCTTGGTGAAGGCGAGCGGCGCGAACAGGCGTCCCTCCTGCGCCTCCAGCGTGAAGATGGGCAGGAACGACACCGTGATCACCAGCAGCGAAAAGAACAGAGCCGGCCCGACCTCGGCGGCGGCCGCGACGAGAACGGCGAGCCGCGGTTGATCGGGCGCGGCCCGCTCGAGATGCTTGTGGGCGTTTTCGATCATCACGATGGCCGCGTCGACCATGGCGCCGATGGCGATGGCGATGCCGCCGAGGCTCATGATGTTGGCGCCGATCCCCAGCGCCTTCATGGCGACGAAGGCGAGAAGGACGCCGACCGGCAGCATCAGGATCGCCACCAGGGCGCTACGCATGTGCAGGAGAAACAGCACGCAGACGAAGGCCACCACCAGGCTCTCCTCCACGAGCGTCGTCTTCAGCGTGGCGATGGCGGCCCCGATCAGCGTCGAACGGTCATAGACCGGAACGATCGCGACACCTGAAGGCAGCGAGCCGGCCAGGTCGGCGAGGCGCTGCTTGACGCTGTCGATCACCGCGAGGGCGTTGGCGCCGTAGCGCTGCAGCACGATGCCGCCGGCAACCTCGCCTTCGCCATTGAGTTCGGTGATGCCGCGCCGCTCGTCCGGGCCGAGTTCCACGCGCGCGACGTCGCCGAGGCGGACCGGTGTGCCGTTCGCCGCCTTCAGGACAACGGCGCGCAGGTCCGCGATGCCCGAGAGGTAGCCGCGCCCGCGAATGACATGTTCGAAGCCGGAGAGTTCCACGGCACGGCCGCCGACATCCGCATTGCTGGCGCGCACCGCGTCGCGCACCGCTTTGAGGGAAATGCCGAGATCGCGCAGGCGCCGTGCATCCAGCACGATGTTGTACTGGCGGACGAAGCCGCCGACGCTGGCGATCTCGGCGACGCCTTCTGCCTTTGCAAGGCCGAAACGCAGGTTCCAGTCCTGAAGCGAGCGGCTCCGGGCGAGATCGAGGTCCTCGGCCGTGACGGCATATTGATAGACCCATCCGACGCCGGTGGCGTCGGGGCCGAGGGTCGGCGTGACGCCGGCCGGCAAGCGTGTCGCGGCGGAATTGAGGGCTTCGAGCACGCGCGAGCGGGCCCAGTAGATGTCGGTGCCGTCCTCGAAGATCACATAGACGAAGGAGGTGCCGAACACGGAGAAGCCGCGCACCACCTTCGACCGCGGTACGGTCAGCATGGCGGTCGCGAGCGGATAGGTGATCTGGTCCTCGACCACCTGCGGGCTCTGCCCGGGGTGATCGGTATAGACGATGACCTGGCTGTCGGAGAGATCGGGTATCGCGTCCAGCGGCAGATGGCGCAGGGCATAGACGCCGCCGGCGCCGGCGAATGCGGCGGCGATGAGGACGATGAGAAGATTGTGCGCCGACCAGGCGATGATGCGGGCGATCATGGCCGGGCTCCCGGCTGGCCGAAGCCGCGCAGGGCCGCGCGCAGATTGCTCTCGGAATCGATCAGGAAGGTCGCCGCGGTCACCACCCGCTCGCCCTGTGCGAGGCCGGAGCGGATCTCGACATGACCGTCATCCCGGGCGCCAAGCGTCACGGTGCGCGGCTCGAAGCGGCCGTCCCCGGTGGCGACCAGCACGAACTGCCGGTCGCCGCCGTCGATGACCGCGCCGTCGGGCACGGCCGGCACCGGTTGCGCGCTGCCCGTGTCGATCTCGGCATCGACATACATGTCGGGCAGCAGGGCCGCGTCGGCATTGGCGAGCTCTATGCGCACCCTCAGGCTGCGGGTTTCGCGGTTGAGCTGGGGATAGATGACGCTGACCTCGCCGGTGAAGTCGCGCCCGGGATAGCCGCGCGCGCGGATCCTCGCGGATTGGCCGACGACGAGCTTGCCGATGTCGCGCTCGGCAATGTCGACCATGGCCCAGACAAAGCCGATATCGGCGAGGCGGAACAGCACGTCGCCGGCATTGACGCGGGCGCCTTCGACGGCATTGCGCTCGAGCACGATGCCGTCGCGCGGCGCCGTCCAGGTGATCGTCAGCGGGGCGACGCGGCTGCGCGCGATGGCGGCGATCACGATCTCGGGGACATCGAGGTTGATGAGACGCTGGCGCGAGCCGCGGCTGCCGCCGGCGGCGGGGTTCGGCCCATCCGGGATCGCGGCCTGGGCGGCATAGTCGGCGGCTGCCGCCGACATGGCGGGACTGTAGATGTCGAGAAGTGGCTGGCCGCGGCTGACCCGACTTCCGGTGGTGACGTCCTGGACCTTCTGGATCCAGCCTTCGGCGCGCAGCGAGATGGTGGCGATCCGCCGCTCATCGAGCTGGATCGTGCCGGGCGCGCGGATCACCGGGCGGATGACGCGCTCGGTCACCGGCTCGGTGCGCACGCCGCTGCGCTGAATCCGCTCGGGTGTCAGGCGGATCGTGCCGGCATCGTCGTCGCCTTCGTAGACCGGCAGATAGTCCATGCCCATATTGTCCTTCTTCGGCGCCGGAGAGGTGTCGGGCAGGCCCATGGGATGGCGGTAATAGAGGATGCGCCGCGCAGCCCCGCCGGGAGCTGCGGATGTCGGCGGCGCGGCTGGGGCGCCGTCATCGTCGAGGCTCGGTTCCTGGTCGGCGAAAACCGGGGCAAAAGGCCGGCCGGCGGCGGTTGATTTCGGCTGCAGCGAATAGTCGGGCCGGCCGTCGGGATCCTGGTAATAGATGACGGGCCGGCGCGTTTCGGCAGGGGCCGATAAAGGCGCTGCGGCGACGATGGCGAGCGCAAGGCAGAACCGGTGGATCATGGCGCGGCCTCGAAGATGAGCCGGGCTCTCACCGTTCCGACCTCGCCTTGAACCTTGGCGGCGAGCGAAAGGCGCCAGCGTCCGGCCATGCTGATTTCGGCCTTGAAGCGGTAGAGGCCGCTGCCGTCCGTCGTCGGCAGTGTCGTGACGGCCGTGGCCATCTCCGCCATGCCGTCGGGCGCCATGTCGAGGCGGGTTGCGAAGATCACGGCATCGGCGACCTGCCGGTCGCTCCCTCGTTCGACGAGCCGTACCGTGATGACGGCATCGGCGCGGGGACGTGGTGTCGGTTGGACAAGCTGGAATTCGTAGGCGCCGATATCGGCGGCGGCTGGCGGGCCGGCGAAGCCGAAGCCGAGCAGCGCCGCCGCGACGGCGCGCGTGGGGAAGGTCATGGTCGATATCCTCGAAAGTGGAACGGCCGCCGCAACGGCGGGCTGTCACCGGGCGGCGGGAAGGCCGCAGCGGCGGTCAGACGCGCGTGTTCTGGCTTCGAGGAGGTGGCGGCGGCGGTGGATGGGCCAGGCCTTCGGCCAACTGATCGTCACCCGCCTTCATGTCGTGCGGCTCGAACGAGCGCGGGGCGGGCAGGGCCGCAAGCCGCATCTGGCCCTGGTAGCACTTGGCAAGGCACAGGCCGATCAATGGGCATTTCTGGCAGTCGTCGGCGCCGGGCACGGGCGGGCAGCACGGCATGTCCGGGCTCATGCCGGCTTCGGCCATGACCTCAGGCGAGGCTGGCGCGACAGGGCCGGCGAGCGGCGCGAGGACAAGTCCCGCGACGATCAGGGCGGCCAGCAATCGGCGAAGGTGCGAAAACCACGACACCACGCATGTCTGACACACTGCGGGCCGCGGCAGAAGCCGCGGGCCGTCACATGTCCGTCATCACCGCCAAGAGGCAGGCAGGCGGCGCCTGCGCCTCACGCCGCCACCCGCTCGGTCAGCCGGCCGAGCTCTCGGCTCACCAGGTCGTAATAGACGCCCTGGCTGCGCATCAGCGCCTCCGGCTTGCCGTCCTCGACGACGCGCCCGCCCTTCAGCACGACGATGCGGTCGAAATTGCGCAGGGTCGACAGGCGGTGGGCGATCGAGATGACCGTGCGGCCGGCCATCAGGCGCTCCAGCGCCTCGCGAATGGCCTCCTCGGAATCGCTGTCGAGCGCCGAGGTCGCCTCGTCCAGGATCAGCAGGGGCGCATTCTTCAGGAAGGCGCGGGCGATGGCGATGCGCTGGCGCTGGCCGCCCGAGAGCTTCACGCCGCGGTCGCCGACCATGGTGTCGAGACCGAGCGGCAGGTTCTCGATGAACGGGCGGCAGCGCGCCGCGATCGCCGCCTGCCAGACCTCCTCGTCGGTGGCGTCCGGGCGGCCGTAGCGGATGTTCTCCAGAAGGCTGCGGTTGAGCAGGGCCGTGTCCTGCGGGACGATCGCGATGGCGCTGCGCAGGCTCTCCTCCGTCGCGCGCGCAATGTCCTGGCCGTCGATCAGGATGCGGCCGCCCTGGACGCGGTAGAAGTGCTGCAGCAGCGCGACCAGGGTCGACTTGCCGCCGCCCGAAGGCCCGACGAGGCCGATCCGCTCGCCCGGCCTGATGTCGAGGTTGAAGCCGGTAAAGACCTGCTTGCCGTCGGGATAACGGAAGGCGATGTCCTCGAACGTGATCCGCGCGCCGTTGGGTACGAGCGTCGCCGCCTCGGGATGGTCGCCGAACTCGTGCGGCGACAGGAGGGTGCCGAGCGCTTCGGAGAGGCGCGCCATGTGCTGCGTCACGTCGACCAGCGCGACGGCAAGGTCGCGGGTGGCGCTCAGCACGGACAGGCCGAGCGTGCAGACCAGCACGACGTCGCCGGCGGTGGCCCGGCCCGACTGCCAGAGCATGATCGCCCAGGCGAGCAGGGCGAGCATCATCACCACGACGATGATCGCGTGGGTCAGGCGCAGCTTCTCCAGATAGATGAGGCTGCGGTGGCGCGCCCGCATCTCGCGGGCCACCGTCGTGTCGAAGCGCGAATGCTCGCGCCGGATGCCGCCGAAGGCCTTGACCAGCGCCATATTGCCGATGACGTCGACCATCTCGCCGTCGACCACCGCCGCCTTGCTGGCGAAATCGTGGTGCAGCGGCCGGCCGGCGGCGGCGAAACGCAGCATGAAGACGATGATGACGACGGCAATGGTGATCAGGGTCACCGCCATGGTCACGTCGACCACGGCCAGGAAGGCGATCGAGCCGAGGGTTGCCGCGAGCGGCGGCAGGACGTTCCAGACCATCATGTTCTCGATCTGGAACACCGCATTGGAGGTGGCGGTGACACGGCTCGTCAACACGCCCGGCAGGCGATCCTGGAAATAGCCCGGCGCATGGCCGGTGAGATGGCGGAACAGTTCCGAGCGGACGTCGCCGGTGACATGCACGAAGGTCGAGCTCGCGACCCAGCCGGCAACGCGCCAGAGCAGGTTGTCGGAGGCGACGAAAAAGACCAGGACGGCGAAAGCGAGCCACGGACCCCGGCTCTGGCCGGGCGCTGCCGACAGGGTATCGACCAGCAGCTTGACGCCATATTGGGTGCTGACCGAGCAGATGACGGCACCGAGCACGGCTGCGAGGATGACGCCATGGGCGAGCGGGCGACGCATGACGTGGCGCGCGAGAAACGAGAGCGGTCGCTCTCGATACCAGCATAGATCCTGCTGCAAGGGCGAATGCACCTTCGATCGGTGTGAAGGGTCGCGACCACTGCCGCCCGGAAAGACCGTCCTGACGATGCTGCGCAGCAAGCGCTGCATCATCCGGATGGCCGGCCTGGCGGCGGCCCGACGCGCGGCCCCGGCGCGCGCCCTGGCATGATCGAACGGGTCCTCCGGCCTACCGCAGCGCTCGAGATGCTGCACACTCATGTTGCCTGTCATCCAGTTCCGCTCGGTCGACGGCCGCAGGCAGGCGCGCGGTCGGGCGGTTGCCTCTCTGGGCAAGATCCCGCCATGTCGTCGCCTGCCGAACAGCAACACGGGCTCGCGGCCTTTTGTTCCTGCCGGCCGGGGCAAAAACGATCGATTGGCATCATGATACCGAAGCGGCGGTGGCCGGGCCCAGGACGCGGTTCTTTCAGCCGGCTTTCCTCGCGGGCCGGCATGGTCGAGACTTGCCGCACGGATCCGCATGCGGAATCGAGGAGGCAGGCCATGACGATCGCGCCCCTTTCACCCGTCCTGCCTGGTGCTGCGACGACCGACGGCGTCGTCGCGGCCGGCGCCTATGTCGACGGCCGGCGCGTCGCCAATATCGCCATCGAAGAGGCGGAGGGATGGCGCAAGCGCCCGGGCCATGTGGTCTGGATCGGCCTGCACGAGCCGAGCCTTGCCGTGCTGACCCAGGTGCAGCGACAGTTCGCGCTGCACGACCTTGCCATCGAAGACGCCGATCACGCGCACCAGCGGCCGAAGATCGAGCAGTATGGCGACGGTCTCTTCATCGTCGCCCGCACGGCCCAGCTCGTCGACGGCGACATTGCCTTCGGCGAGACGCATCTGTTCGTCGGCGAGGGCTATCTCGTCTCGGTCCGCCACGGCGCATCGACCTCCTATGCGCCGGTGCGCGAGCGCTGCGAGAGCTGCCCGCGGGCCCTGGCGCGCGGCGAGGACTACATCCTCTATGCCATCCTCGATTTCATCGTCGACAACTACTCGCCGGTGCTGGAAGCCATCCAGGAGGAGGTCGAGGCCATGGAGGAGCACGTGCTGGCCCATGGCATGGGCCGGCGCGAGATCGAGCGGCTCTATCGGCTGCGGCGCGACCTCCTGCGCCTGCGCAACGCCATCGGGCCGCTGGTGGAGGTCTGCCGGCGGCTGGAGCATGACAGCCTGCCCATGGTGCGGACGGCCATGCAGCCGCTGTTCCGTGATGTCACCGACCACGTGCGCACCGTCCAGGAACGCATCGATTCCCTGCGCGAGGTGCTGGCCTTCGCTTTCGAGGCGAGCCTTCTGGTCGGGCAGGCGCAGGAAACCGCGGTCTCGAAGAAGCTCGCCTCCTGGCTTGCCATCATTGCCGTGCCGACCGCCATTGCCGGGCTCTACGGCATGAACTTCAAGCACATGCCCGAGCTGCAGTGGGAATACGGCTATTTCACCGTGCTCGGCGTCATCGTCCTGGCCTGCGGCACGCTGTTCTGGCGGTTCCGGCGGGCCGGCTGGCTGTGACGCCGGGATTCGGGCCGCGGGAATGTCGGACAAGACGGCCGGCGGTCCTCGCGCGGCTCGAGACGGTGTCGTGACGGCCGTTCCGGCCCGGCCGACCGCGGGGCAACAAATTGTAATATTCTGGAAATAAGACCTGCGAACAGCGCAGCTAGCGTCCGTCCCGACGACTCGAGGAGCAGTCCGGACGGGGCCCGCATGCAGCATTCGACAAGCATCACGACGAAGAGATTTCGCACGGCCGGGGCGCTCGCCGCGGCCGGGCTCGCCCTTGCGGCCTGCTCGGAGACGGGCGCGCGGGCGGGTCTCGGCGAAGAGGCGGCCAATCCCGCCCTCGCCAGCCGGCAGGCACGCTACCAGTCCGTGACCGCCGGCCATGTCGGCTACCGCCCGGTCGGTCCGATCGACTGGCGGCGCGCCAATGAGCGTGTCGCTCCGGCGCCCTCGGCACGATGAGGGCGGCGATCGTGACAAGAGGTCCAGCCGACCATCGAGATCCGCCCGCGGCCGCGGGGCCGGCCCTGCGGCATGTCCGGCCGATGCGCATCGGCGCCATCGTCGTCGCCGCCGCGGCGCTCGGCGGCTGCGTAACCTACAGCGCCGACGGCGGGCTCGGCCCGACACGCGAGATCGCGGCGCGCGAGCTGCGTCAGGAGGTCGGGCGCATTCGCGCGCCGGCCGACAACGAGCGTGTGCGCAGCCGCGTCAGGGCGCTGCTCCGTGCGCCGCTCTCGGTGGACCGGGCGGTGCAGATCGCGCTTCTGAACAATCGCGGCCTGCAGGCGGCCTACAACGATCTCGGCGTCGCCGAGGCGCTGTTCGCCCAGGCGAGCCTGCCGCCGGCGCCGAGCTTTTCACTCAGCCGGACGGTCGGCTCCGGCTCGCTCGACATCGAGCGCCAGGTCGTCGCCAGCATCCTCGGGCTTGCCACCTTGCCGGAGCGGCGGACCATTGCCGCGCTGCGCTTCAGCCAGGCCCAGCTCCGCACCGCCAACGAGACATTGCGCCTCGCCGCGGAAACCCGGCGCGCCTATTACAGGGCCGTCGCGACCGGCCAGCTGGTCAGCTTCCTGGTCGAAACCAATGCCGCGGCGCGCAGCGCCTCGGAGCTGTTCAAGCGGCTCGGCGAGACCGGTGCGACCAGCCGGCTCAGCCAGGCGCGTGAGCATGTCTTCTACGCCGACGTCGCCGCCCAGCTCGCCCGCGCCCGCCTGCAATTGCAGGCCGACCGCGAGCGGCTGATCCGCCTCCTCGGCCTGTGGGAAAATGTCGCGGCGCTGAAGCTGCCGGGCCAGT
Source organism: bacterium YEK0313 (assembly GCA_000751295.2). Taxonomy (NCBI): domain Bacteria; species bacterium YEK0313. Next base: position 4,713,596 of record CCMO02000001.1, on the reverse strand, counting down.
TGCCGGCCCTGCCGGCCCGGTCGCGCACGCGTGACAGCATCGAGCGCGAAGCGCTGGAGAAGCGGCTCGACCTCAGGGTCGCGCGGATCGAGGTCGACACCGTCGCCCGCGAGCTCAGGCTGACGAGCTGGTCGCGTTTTCTCGATGTCCTCAGCATCGGCGGTTCGCTCGGGGATTCGCGTTCGCGGGCCTCCACCGAGGCGGCGCCGACGCTGAACGGGCAGACCGGCGGCGCGGTGCCGGGCCGTGTCGTGGATTTCGAGCGCAGCCGGGTCACCGGCCTGTCCCTGGAGGTGCAGGTCCCGCTGGATCTCGGCGAAAGCCAGATCCGCGGCGCGCGCGAGACCTATCTGCGCTCGGTCCACAAGCTGACCGAGCTGAGCGTCAATGTCCGCTCCGAGGCGCGCGAGGCCTATCAGCGCTATCGCGGCGGCTTCGACTATTCCCGCCACTACCAGATGCAGGTCCTGCCGCTGCGCCAGATCATCGCGGAGGAGGGCCAGCTCCACTACAACGGCATGATCATCGACGTGTTCGAGCTGCTTGCCGACGCCAGGGCGCGGGTCGCCGCCAATGCCACGGCGATCGAGGCGCGGCGCGATTTCTGGATCGCCCATACCGACCTGCAATTCGTGACGATCGGCGGCGCGCCGGGAGCCGGCTCTTCGGAAGCCGTCGCGAGCGCCGGCGCGGCTGCGGCCGATTGATGAAAGGGAAACAGTCATGACCGTGACACGACGTGGTCTGGTCGGCGGCGCCGGGGCGGGCCTTGCCCTGATCGGCGCATCGCAGGTCAGCGGCAGGGCGCAGGTGGCGAGCCTGCCGGAAGCGCCGACCATGAACACTCCCGAGGCGCAGCCGCCGCTCATTCCGACCAGCGGCCCGGACTACAATCCGGTGGTGACCCTCAACGGCTGGACCCTGCCGCACCGCATGAACGGCGACTGGAAGGAGTTCCATCTCGTCGCCGAGCCCGTGGTGCGCGAGATCGCGCCGGGCATGCGCGCGCATCTGTGGGGCTACAACGGCCAGAGCCCGGGGCCCACCATCGAGGCGGTGGAAGGCGACAAGGTGCGCATCTTCGTCACCAACCGCCTGCCGGAAAGCACGGCCGTGCACTGGCACGGCCAGCTCCTGCCCTCCGGAATGGACGGGGTCGGAGGACTGACGCAGCCGCACATTCCGGCCGGCAAGACCTTCGTCTACGAGTTCCAGCTGCAGAAGAGCGGCACCTTCATGTACCACCCGCATTCGGACGAGATGGTCCAGATGGGCATGGGCATGATGGGCTTCTTCGTGGTCCATCCGCGCGATCCGGCACTCCACCGCGTCGACCGCGACTATGTCTTCCTGCTGGCCAATTTCGACATCGAGCCCGGCACCTATGTGCCCAAGCTGTCGACCATGACGGAGTTCAACATCTGGTGCATGAACAGCCGCACCTGGCCGGGGATCACCTCGCTGGTGGCGGCCAGGAACGACCGGGTGCGGGTGCGCGTCGGCAACCTCACCATGACCAACCACCCGATCCACATGCACGGCTACCATTTCGAGGTGACCTGCACCGATGGCGGCTGGGTGCGGCCGGAGGCGCGCTGGCCGGAGGTGACGGTGGACGTGCCCGTCGGATCCATGCGGGCCTACGAATTCGTCGCCGAATATCCCGGCGACTGGGCGCTGCACTGCCACAAGGCACACCATACGATGGGGCCGATGAGCCACTCTGCCCTGACGATGATCGGCGTCGACCAGCGCCAGGTCTCGCGCACCATCCGCGGCCTGGTGCCGGGCTTCATGCCGATGGGCTCGACCGGCATGGGCGAGATGGGCACGATGGAAATGCCGCTGCCGGCCAACACCCTGCCGATGATGACCGGCGACGGTCCGTTCGGCCCGGTCGAAATGGGCGGCATGTTCACCGTCATGAAGGTGCGCGAAGGGCTCGCGGCCGGCGACTACAAGGATCCCGGCTGGTACCAGCACCCGCCCGGCACGGTCGCCTACGAATGGCAGGGCGCGCCGCCGCCGGCGGCCATGATCGATCCCTGTCCGGTGACGTGTCAGTGGTTGGAATGGCCGCGCCGGTCGCGGCGCGGCCATTCCAACCACTGACACGTCACCGGACAGGGATCGATCATGGCCTATCGTTCAACTCTCGCGGCGCTTGCCGGGCTCATCGCGCTCGGCGGCATCGCCGTCGCCCACGGACCGTCGTCGCCGGCCGGCGAGGCGGGACATCGCGAAAATGCCAGCCGCACCGTCGAGGTCCGCATGCTGGAGGCCGACGGCCGCATGCTGTTCGAGCCGGCCGAAATCACCATCAGGCGCGGCGACACGGTGCGTTTCGTCGTCAGCAATGCCGGCATGCTGGACCACGAAATGGTCATCGACACGCCGGAGGGCAACCAGCGCCACAAGGCGGCGATGGAGCGCAATCCCGACATGGAGCATGCCGACCCGAACGCCGTCAAAGTCGAGCCGTCGAAGAGCGGCGAGATCGTCTGGCGTTTCACCAATGCCGGCACCTTCGAATATGCCTGCCTCATCCCGGGGCACTATCAGGCCGGCATGCACGGCCGGATCATCGTGCGCTGAGCGCGCTCGGAACAAGGAGAACCATCATGAACAGGCTCAAGGCTCTCGTCCTCGCCGCAGCGTTTGCGGTTGCCGGTCAGGTGACGGGCGCGAGCGCCCAGCAGGTGAGCGGCGAGGTGGTCAAGATCGAGGCCGAGCGCGGCCGCATCACCCTGAAGCACGGTCCGATCCCGAATCTCGACATGGACGGCATGACCATGGTGTTCCGGGTCGCCGATCCCGCCATGCTGACCCAGGTCCGCCAGGGCGACCGCGTGCGCTTCGAGGCCGACCGCGTCAACGGCCAGATCACCGTGACGCGCATCCAGCGCGCCCGCTGACGAGACGCCGTTCCGCCTTTACGGCGGGCAGGCGGGGCGGTACCGGTTGGGAGGCCGGTGCCGCCCCGTCCGTTCCCGACAACCAGGAGACTGGCGACATGATGATTAATCGTCGCGCCGCGCTGGCGGCCATGGTCATGGCGGCGGGCCCGCGTTCGCTGTCGGCGGCCGGCAGGCCGCTGGTGGTGGTGCACAAGGATCCGTCCTGCGGCTGCTGCGGCGCCTGGGCCGAGCATGTCGCCGCCGCCGGCTATCCGACCCGCATCGTCGAGGACGCCCGCATCAATGCGGTCAAGGCGCGTCTCGGCGTGCCGCAGCCCTTGTGGTCGTGCCACACCGCCGAGGTCGAAGGCTTCGTGCTGGAGGGCCATGTCCCGGCCGAGGCGCTCGCAAGGTTGCTCGCCGAACGGCCGGCGATCCGCGGCCTTGCCGTGCCGGGCATGCCGGTCGGCTCGCCGGGCATGGAGGTGCCGGGCGCCGATCCCGACACCTATGAGGTGATGGCCTTTGGCGAGGCCCAGCCCTCCATGTTCATGCGTTTCCGGGGCGGCGTGGCTCTGCCGGGCTGAGCGCCCGGCGGCCGCAACAATTTGTAACCGAGGCGAAACGCTGGCGTGACCTGAGGCCGCTATGGACGATCAGGTCACCTCGGGGGTCGACGCGAACAGCCATGAACCTCTCCTTTCCCACCGGCAACGCCGCCCAGCGCACCATCCCGGAACCGGGCAGCGGTACGCATGTCCTCGTCGTCGATGACGACGGTCAGATCCGCCATCTCGTCGCGAAGTTCCTGCGCGCCAACGGCTTCAAGGTCAGCGCCGCGCGTGACGGCTACGAGATGCGCGAGGTGATGGGACATGCGCCGGTCGAGCTGATCATTCTCGACGTCATGCTGCCCGGCATCAGCGGCCTCGAGCTCTGCCGGGAGATACGCGCCCAGGCGCAGACGCCGATCATCATGCTGACCGCCAAGGGCGACGAGACCGACCGGATCGTCGGCCTCGAGATCGGCGCCGACGACTACCTCACCAAGCCGTTCAATCCGCGCGAACTGCTGGCGCGGATCAATGCGGTGCTGCGCCGTGCCTTCGGGCCGCGCGACGGCGAGCCGGTCGTCAGGGCCCGGCGCTACATGTTCGAGGGCTGGGTCCTGGACACGCTGCGGCGCGATCTCATCGACCCGCAGGGCGTGATCATCGAACTGACCAGCGGCGACTACGACCTGCTGCTGACCCTTTTGGAGGCGCCGCAGCGCGTGCTCACCCGCGAGCATCTCCTGGATGCCGCGCGCAACCGGATCGCGACCGGCTTCGACCGGTCGATCGACGTGCAGATCAGCCGGCTGCGCAAGAAGATCGACGACGCGGACAGTCCGCATTCCATGATCAAGACGGTGCGCGGCGTCGGCTACATGTTCAGCCCGTCGGTGCGGCGGGAGTGATCGCTCTCGCCAATTCGGTCCCTGGCCGCACCATCATCGTGCTGCTGGTGGCGATCGGCATTCTGCACCTGGCGAGCCTTGCGACCTATCGCGCCGCCCTGGAGGCCGAGATCGGCTCGAACAACGACCAGCGGCTCGCCGAGCGGCTGGTGTCGGTCATGCGCACGGTCCGGCACGTCGCGCCCGCCGAACGCGAGCAGACTGCTCACGCCCTCTCCGGCGGCCCGTTCGACGTGCACTGGGGACCGACGGACCAGGCGGTGCGCGGTGCCGGCACCGGACGGCTCGACGGCTTGCGCGGGCGGCTTGCCGCCATCGCGCCGGAACTTTCCGGCGACCGGCTGGTCATCGGCGCCAGCGCCGTGCCCGGCGATGACGAGCACATCGCCATGGTCTCCATGCAGCTGCCCGACCGGAGCTGGGTCAATGTCGGCATGGTGCCGGTGCGCGTGCCGCCGATCACGAGCCACGGCACGATATCCTCGACGTCCCTGATGGCCGGCGGGCTCGTGGTGGTGGCGATCCTGCTCGTCGGCTGGCTGACCCGGCCCGTGAAGCTGGTGGCGGACGCCGCCCGGCGGTTCGCGACCGGAGCTGATGTGGTCGCGCTGCCGGAACGCGGACCGACCGAGGTCAGGCAGCTTGCCGCGGCCTTCAACGAGATGCAGGTGCGCATCCGCAAGCTGATGGACGATCGCAGCCAGACGCTGGCCGCCATTTCCCATGACTTGAAATCGCCGCTGACGCGGCTGCGCTTCCGCACCGTCGACGTGCCCGACGACGCGGCCCGGGCGGAGATCGAGGCCGACATTGCGGAAATGGAGGCGATGATCGAGGGCACCCTGGCTTTCCTGCGCGGCGACAGGTCGGACGAGCCGGTGCGCCCCGTCGATCTCGTCTCGCTGGTCGAGGCGATCGCCAACGATCTCGACGAGATGGGCCGGCCGGCCAGCGTCACCGCGCCGCGCGCCACGGTCATCGCGGGCCGCAAGCTCGCGTTGAAGCGGGCCCTCACCAATGTCATCGAGAATGCGATCACCTATGGCGGGCGCGCGGACATCGCTGTGTCGGCCGAGGGCGGCAAGGCGCGAGTGGTGGTGACCGACCATGGGCCGGGCATCGCGGCGGCGGACAGGGAGGCGGTCTTCGCCCCCTTCCACCGGCTCGAGGGGTCCCGCAACAAGGCGACCGGCGGCGTCGGGCTCGGGCTCACGGTCGCGCGCTCGATCGTGCGCGCCCATGGCGGCGACGTGATCCTGTCGGATGCCGCCGGTGGCGGCCTCGCGGTGACCGTGCTGCTGCCGGTCGGGACGGCGGCGTAGGCCGCCGGCCTGCGCTTTCGGATCGACGTCGCCGCCGAGGGCGCGCCGGAAGACGCCTTCATACCGCTCGAAGTACTGTCTGACGCTCGTCTCCATGGTGAGCCTCCAGGTGCCGACGGGCCTCCGGCATGCCCGCAGGGGCGCCATGCGCGGGAGCCGGTCGGCCCGATGTCGGGCCTTCCGCCCGGAGCGCAAGCATTTCGGGGGCCGGCCACGCGGGCCGCGCGCTCCTTGCTAGCGTCCGGTCCAGTGCGGCTCGCGCTTTTCCAGGAACGAGGCGACGCCTTCCGCGTAGTCCTCGCCGGTCATGGCCAGCAGATACTGGTCGCGGTCGAGCCCGCTGGCGGCCTGCGACAGCGCATTGGCGTAGAGATCGATGCCCTGCTTGCACATGCGCACGGCGACCGGGGGCAGGCTGGCGGCGCGCCGCGCGAGCGTCGTCGCCAGCGTCACCGCGGCGCCGTCCTCGGCGATCTCGTCGGCCAGCCCCCAGGCCAGCGCCCGCTCGGCGCCGATCCGCTCGGCCAGCACCACGATGCGCTTCGCCTTGGCCGGGCCGACGAGATTGACGATGCGCGGCACCGAACCCCAGCTCATGTTCATGCCGCGCTCGATCTCCGGCACGTAGAAGGTGGCGCTCCGGCCGGCGACCCTGAGGTCGAGCGAGACGGCGAGGGCGACGCCGCCGCCGACGCACCAGCCTTCGACGGCCGCGACGGTGAAGGCCTCGATCTCGGCCCAGGCGCGGCACATGCGCGGGCCGATCGACAGAAGCTCGCGACGTTCGGCGAGGCCGACCTCCAGCCGGCCGCCGGCGGCCTTCAGGTCGAAGCCGAGCGAGAACCGGTCCGGCCGCCCGGCCAGCACCACCGCGGTCACGTCGCGATCGCGCTGCAGCGCGAGCGCGCAGTCGTGGAGCGCCTGCATCGCCTCGATCGAGAGCGCATTGGCCGGGGTGCCGGTGTCGAAGCCGATCTCGGCCAGGCGGCCGTCCATGGAGCGGGTGACGGTGAGGGGCTGATCCTGCATGGCGCCTTGCTCCTTCTTGCGGGTCGCGGACTGCCGCCGATCAGAGGCGTCCGGGCGCGGCAAGGCAAGATGGCCGTTTAGGGACTACGCGGGAACGGCCGGCTGCGGGGCCCGGTCAGGCACGGGTCCGGGCATTGACCCAGACCACCCGGCTCTCGCCCTCCGCGGCATTGGCGAAACGGTGCGGCCGGGAGCTTTCGAACCGGAAGCTGTCGCCGGCCTTCAACGTCCAGGACCGGTCGTCGACGGTCAGGCTGATGGCGCCCTCGAGGACCAGGCCGGCCTCCTCGCCGAGATGGCTGTAGGGCTCGGCGCCGGTCGAGGCGCCGGGCGCCATAATGATCATGAAGACGTTGAGGGCGGCATCCGGCCCGTCGGGCGTCAGGAGTTGCTTGACGATGCCGGAGCGCCAGAGCTGCAGCACGCTGCGCTGATCGGCGTGCACGACCACGGCCTGGCCGTCCTCGGCGGGAGCCCGCGCCTCGAACAGGCCGGCAATGGGCAGCCCCAGCGCGTCGGCGAGCGAGGCGAGGGCCTTCAGCGAGGGCGAGGAGAGGCCGCGCTCGATCTGGCTGACGAACCCGATCGAAAGGTTGGCCTTGGCGGCGACCGTCTCCAGCGACAGGCCCTTGGCCTGGCGCAGGGCGCGAATGCGTGCGCCCACCTCTCGGTCGACGGTCGCGGGCAGGGGAAGGACCGAGCCTGGCATGTTGGCATTCCTGGATGATGCACTGCTATTTCATATTGGTGAAATCTACTTGCAAGCAAGCCTCGATCGTGCGCAGGATTTCACGACAATGAAAAAACCGGCGTAAGCCAGCAGAGGAAGCCAGCCATGACGCGCGCCATCGAACGCCGCACATTCCTTGCCACCGCGGGGGCCGGCCTTGCCGCCGCCGCGATCCGGCCGTCACACGCCCAGCGCCAGAGGCTGCGCGTCGGCTCGACGCCGACGGGCGTTCCCTTCACCTTCCTGGACACGGCGACCAACACCATCCAGGGCATCATGGTCGACCTGATCACCGAGGTCGGCAAGGATGCCGGTTTCGACGTCGCGGTCGAGCCGATGCAGTTCTCGGCACTGATCGGGGCGCTCACCTCCAACCGCATCGACATCATCTCGGCCGCCATGTTCGCGACCGATCAGCGCCGCCAGGTGATCGACTTCTCCGACACGGTCTACACCTATGGCGAGGGCCTGATGGTGCCGAAGACCGACACGACCGACTATGCCGACCTTGCCGGCCTCAAGGGCAAGGTTGCCGGCGTGCAGGCCGGCACCGCCTTCGTCGAGCCGCTGAAGGCATCGGGCGTCTTTTCCGACGTGCGCATCTACGAGAGCATTCCCGACATCATGCGCGACGTGAATACCGGCCGGCTCGGCGCCGGCTTCGCCGATTTCCCGATCGCAGCCTACAACCTGCAGCTCGGTCGGTTTCCGGAGGTGCGCCTGGTGCGCAGCTACAAGCCGGCGGTAACCGGCTCGGTCGCCTTCGGCGTGCGCAAGGCCGATGCGGAGCTCGTCAGGCGGCTCAACACCTCGCTCGCCAAGCTGAAGCAGGACGGCACGGTCAAGCGCGTGCTGGCCAAATGGGGCCAGGAATAGGCGCACTTTCCGCGCCGCAGCCCGTCGTGGGCGAGGCGGCGCGGCCTCGATCGAGCACGCGACCGGGTTCGTTCATGCAGACCTTCTATCGGCAGGCCGTCGAGTTTCTGCCCATCCTCGCCCAGGGTCTCTGGCTGACCGTCGTGGTCACGCTCGGCTCGCTGGTGCTGTCGACACTGCTCGGCCTCGTCTGGGCGCTGATGCGGGTGTCGGGCATCCGGCCGCTGGTGGTGATCGCGGCGACCGTCGTCAATGTGATCAGGGGCATTCCGATCATCGTCCAGCTGTTCTGGATCTATTTCGTGCTGCCCGATCTCGGCATCACGCTCACCGCCCTGCAGGCGGCGATCATCGGCCTCGGCATCGCCTATTCGGCCTACCACGCGGAGAATTTCCGGGCCGGCATCGAGGCCGTCGATCCAGGCCAGATCGAGGCGGCGCAAACCATCGGCATGGGCTGGTGGATGACCATGCGGCGCGTCGTGCTGCCGCAGGCCTTCCGCATCATCCTGCCGCCCTACGGCAACATCATGGTGATGATGCTGAAGGATTCCTCCCAGGCTTCCACCATCACGGTGGCCGAGCTTGCCCAGCAGGGCCGCCTGATCGCCGCCTCCACCTTCCAGAACAGCACGGTCTTCACGCTGGTCGCCATGCTCTATCTCGCCATGTGCCTGCCCCTGATCGGGCTCGTCTCCTGGCTCGAGAAGCGCTTCGGACGGAAGTGACGCCATGGCCATGATCGAACTCGTCGACGTCAGGAAGAGCTTCGGCCAGAACCATGTGGTGCGCGGCTTCACCGCCCGGGTGGAGAAGGGCGAGGTGGTCTGCATCATCGGCCCCTCGGGCTCCGGCAAGTCGACCATCCTGCGCTGCATGAACGGCCTGGAGAGCTACGATGCCGGCACCATCACGGTGGAGGGCACGACGGTCGACCGGCGCCAGCGGTCGATCCGCGCGATCCGCCAGCAGGTGTCGATGGTGTTCCAGCGGTTCAACCTGTTCCCGCACCGCACGGCGCTCGAAAACGTCATCGAAGGGCCGATCTACGTGAAGGGCGAGGACCCTCGGGCCGCGGCCGCCCGCGGCATGGCGCTGCTCGGCCGGGTAGGCCTCGGCGAAAAGGCCGATGCCTATCCCGCTTCGCTGTCCGGCGGCCAGCAGCAGCGGGTGGCCATCGCCCGGGCGCTCGCCATGCAGCCGAAGGCCATCCTGTTCGACGAGCCGACCTCGGCGCTCGATCCGGAACTGGTCGGGGAGGTGCTGAGCGTCATGCGCAGCCTGGCCGACGAGGGCCTGACCATGGTGGTCGTGACCCATGAAATGGGCTTCGCGCGCGAGGTCGCCGACCGCGTCATCTTCATCGACGGCGGCGTCATCGTCGAACAGGGACCGGCCGAGGCAGTGCTCGGCGCGCCCCAGGAGCCACGCACGCAGGATTTCCTGCGCCGCGTGCTGCGCCCGATCTGAAGGACATCCCGTATGGCCGTACCGTTCCCGCTCGCGCCCTCGCTCTGGGCCACCACCGCGCCGCCGGCCGCGGCGACGCCGCCGCTCGACCAGTCGGTGGCGGTCGAGACCTGCATCGTCGGCGGCGGCTATGCCGGCCTGTCGGCGGCGCTGCGGCTCGCCGAGCGCGGCGTCGGCGTCGTGCTGCTGGAATCACGCGAGCCGGGCTGGGGCGCCTCCGGCCGCAATGGCGGCCAGGTCATCCCCGGCATCAAATACGACCCGAGCGAGCTCGTCGCCAAATATGGCTCGGCGGCGGGCGAGGCGCTGATCCGCTTCGTCGGCGCTACCGCCGACAAGGTGTTCGACCTGATCGCGCGGCACGGCATGGAGGTGCCGCATGTCCGAGCCGGCTGGATCCAGGGCGCGCACAACCCGGCCATGGTCGAGACGGTCAAGCGGCGCGCCGGCGAATGGGCCGAGCGCGGCGTCGCGGTGACGCTCTACGATGCCGACGGCATGGCCGCGGCGGTCGGCGCCCGGCAATATCTCGCCGGCTGGCAGGATGGCCGCGCCGGCGCGATCCATCCGCTCGCCTATGCCCGCGGCCTCGTCCGCGCCGCGCAGAAGGCGGGCGCCCAGATCCACGGCGACAGCCGCGTGGTGAGCATCGTCAAGCGCGGCGAAGTGTTCGAGGTGGCCACCACGCAAGGGCCGACGGTGACGGCGCGGCGGGTGATCGTGGCGACCGGCGGCTATGGCGACGGCCTGATCCCCAGGCTGCGCGAGACGGTGATCGCGCCGAACTCGTTCATCGCCGCCACCGAGCCGCTCGGCGACAACATTGCCGGCTCGATCCTGCCCGGCGGCCAGGTGATCTCGGACACCCGGCAATTGCTGCTCTATTTCCGGCGCGACCACACCAACCGCCTGCTGATGGGCGGCCGCGGGCCGTTTCGCGAGCCGAAATCGGCCGACGACTGGGGGCACCTGGAACGGGCCGCGGTGAAGCTGTTCCCGCAGATCAAGGGTGTCGCCTTCGATCACCGCTGGTGCGGCCGGGTGACGCTGACGCGGGATTTCCTGCCGCATATCCACGAGCCGGAGCCGGGGCTGATCGTCGATATCGGCTGCATGGGCCGCGGCGTCGGCCTGCAGACGGCGATCGGCGAGGCGCTGGCCGATTATGCCGCGACCGGCGACAAGGCGGGCCTGCCGTTCCCGGTCGTGCCGATCGCGCCGCTGCCGTTCCACGCGCTGCACAAGCTCTACGTCTCGGCGATCATCGGCTGGTACCGAATGACCGACGGCGGCCTGAAGGCTTCGACCTGAAGCCTCCGGTATCGTTCAGTCGGCGACGAAGGTGACGGCATCCTCGATCGGCGCGCGGGTGGTGCGGAAGCCGTTCACCGGTGCGTCCCTGTCGGCGAAGCCGAAGGAGATGCCGCAGATGACCATGCGGTCGTCGCCGAGGCCGAAATGGCCGCGCAGGAAGCGCGAGTGCCGGGCGAGGGCGGCCTGCGGGATGGCGCCGACGCCCAAGGCCTCGGCGGCGTTGAGGAAGTTGGCGACATAGGCGCCGCAATCGAGCGCGCCATAGGGGCCGAGCGCCTCGTCCGAGGTGATCAACGCCAGATGCGGCGCGCCGAACAGGCGGAAGTTCTCCAGGGTCTGGCGCTCGCGGCCGGCCATGTCGCCCTTGGCGATGCCGACCGCGTCATAGAGCGCGAAGCCGGTCTCGCGCCGGCGCTGCAGGTAGACGCCGCGATATTCGCGCGGCCAGCCGAGATCGGATTCCTCGTCGATCCCCTGGGCCGCCCGCGCATGGAGCAGCTTGCGCAGGCGCTCGGTGGCTGGCGGCATGGTGATGGTGACCTGCCAGGGCTGCGTGTTGCACCAGGTCGCGGTGCGCTGCGCGATCGACAGGATCCGCCGGATGGTGGCCTCCGGCACCGCTTCCGGCCGATAGGCCCGGCAGCTGAACCGGCTCGCCAGCAGGCGGTCCAGAACCATGTCGGGTGTCTCGCCGGCCATGGTGCTCTCCCTTTCTCAAAACGGCGGCCCGGGACGCTGCCGCGTCGGGCCGCCGAAGGCCTCGCGCATTGCTGAACGAGAACGGCAATTGGCGAGACGGAACCATCGGCCGTCGGGGACGCCCGCTGGCCTCAGCTCGCCTTCACGAACGCCTCGGGATAGACCACCTTGAGCGCCGCGTCGCCTGTCCATTCGACCATGAGGGCGGAGGAGTCGCGGGGCAGCCGGTCCTCGGCGAAGGCGAGGCCGTTCTGCCGCGGCATGATCATGGAGGGATGGCCGAACGGCAGGTTGATGGCGCGGATCGCTTCCGCGATGCGCGGGCGCTCGGCCGAGCCGGCCGCTTCCAGCGCCTCCTTGAGGACGAGGATCGACTGCGCCGCGAACATGGAGAACTGGCCGAAGGAGCGCTTCAGACGGGCATGGCGCACGACGTCGTCGATGAAGGCATTGGTCGGGCCGGGCAGGCCGGGCGCGAACAAAGCGAGGCTGTAATAGTCGCGGGTCAGCACCTGGCCGGCAATGTCGCGGCCGAGCTCGTGCCAGAGCGAGGGGTCGGCCGCGCCGGTGCTGCCGATGAACACGGCGCCGCGATACTGCGTATCGTAGCGCGCCCGGTGCAGCTTGACGATGTCGCCCTGGGTGTTGAAGCCGATCACGGCGTCGGGCTTCAGCGCCCGGATCTTGAGGAGCGCGGCAGTATGGTCCTGTGCCCTGGTGTCGAGCGGCACGTCGCCGGCGATCGTATAGCCGGCCTCCTTCAGCCGCTCGCTGGCGAGCCGGGTGAACTTCTGGCCGGCCTCGTAGTTCGACGAGGCGGTGACGATGGTGCCGAGCTTGCGGCCGCGCCTGGCGCCCAGGAAGTCGATGAAGCCCTTCATCGACTGGACGTAGCCGCGGTCATTGTGCAGGCCGAGCGAGAACAGGAAGGGGGAGGCGCTTTCCGAGGCCATGAAGGTGACCATCGGACAGGCATGGGCATCGAGTACCGGACCGATGGCGAGCGCCTCGGAGGTCAGCACGAAGCCGGTGAGCAGGGCGACGTTCTCCTGGGCGACGAGCCGCAGCGCCTCGGCGGCGGCGCGGGCCGGCTGGCCGGTGGAATCGGCCAGGACGATCTCCAACTTGGCTCCGCCGAGGCTCCTGATGCCGCCGGCCGCATTGATCTTGCCGACCAGATATTCGACCACCGGCTGGGTTTCCTGGCCATAGGCGGCGGTCGGGCCGGACATCGGCTGGATGACGCCGATGCGGATGGTCCCGCCGGCTTGCGCATGCGCCGTGCCGCGGGCGGCAAGGCCGCCGAGGGCGCCGGACAGAAGCGCCGCGGCCTGCCTGCGATTGAGCGTCATGATGCTGGTCTCTTTCCTGGTCGCACGAAGGTGAATGGGGGCGGCCGTCAGCGCGACCGCGGCCGCGGTTCGCCGGCGGCGAACTGGGCGGGATAGACGACCTCCTGGCCCTTGTCGGCGCGCCACTGGACGAGCAGGCCGTAGCTGTCGGTCAGCATCCGGTCGGGGCCGAAGCGCATGCCGTCCGGACAGGCGAGGTAGAGGTTGGGATCGCCGGCCGGCAGCTGGAAGCGGGCGAGGGCGGCATGGACCGCCGCCGGCTCGGGGGCTTCGGCGGTTTCCAGCACGGCCTGCAGCACGCGGCCGGCCTGTGCGGTCTGCAGCGCCGCCGTGCTCAGATGCAGGCCCGGCTGCCGCTGGATCTCCTCGACCAGCCGGCGCAGCGCCGGCAGCCGCGCGCCCGTCGAGACGCCGACCAGCGCGAACAGGTTGCGCGTCAGCACGGCATCGCCGATCGCCTGGCCGAGATCGTGCCAGAAGCTGATGTCGCCATAGCCAGGCGACAGGAAGACCGGTTCGTGCACGGCGAGGCTATGCCGGGCCTGCTGCAGCAGCACGCCGTCGCGGGGCAGGATCAGGCCGGCGACGAGATCGGGCTTGCGCGAGCGGATGCGCACCATGGCGGGGGTGAGATCCTGGGCGCGGGTGTCGAGCGGCACCTCGTCGATCGCCTCGATGCCATGGGCCTTGAGGCGGGTCTTCAGGAAGCCGTTGACCTGCTGCCCGGCCTCGTAGTTGGAGAAGGCCATGACCGCGGTCTTCAGGCCGTAGCCGCGCTCGCGGTTGAGCCAGCCGGCGAAATCGGCGATCGGCTGGGCATAACCGCGGTCGAAGGCGAGGCCGAGCGAATAGAGGTGGCTGGCGCGGACGGTTCCGGCCCAGATCGACACCGCCGGCACTTTCAGCTCGTCGATCACCGGCCCGATGGCGAGGCTCTGCGGCGTCGTCATCGTGCCCATCAGCATGGCCACGCGCTCCTGGGTGATCAGGCGGCGCGCCTCGGTCGCGCTGCGCGCCGGCTGGCTGGCATCGTCGGCCAGGACGAGCTCGATCGGCGCGCCGCCGAATTTGGCGATGCCGCCGCCGGCATTGATCTGCTTGACGACGTGGTCGAGCGCCGGCTGGCCCTGCTGGCCATAGTTCGACAGGGCGCCGCTCATCGGCTGGATCATGCCGATGCGGATCGGCCGCGGCTGGGCACGGACGAGCGGGGCCGCGAGCGTTGCCGTGGCGGCCGCGACGACCGTGCGGCGGGTTATGCTGGACATGGGACGATCCCTCCGTCGGCGCTCGGTCAGCGGGCCGTGACGGCCGGCTTGCGGGTGGCGAACTGCTGCGGATGCACCACCTGCAGGGTGCGGTCGGCATCCCACTGGACGACCAGGGTCGAGGCGTCGCGGGTGAGGCGGTCGTCGGCGAAGGCGACGCCGCCGGCACGCGGCAGGATCATGGCGGGATGGCCGAACGGCAACTCCAGCCGGCCGAGCGTCTCGGTGAGCTTCTGCGGATCGACGGAGGCGGCCTGTTCGAGCGCTTCCTTGATGACCAGCATGGCCTGGGCGGCGAAGATCGAGAACTGGCCGAGGCCGTGCTTCAGGCGCGGCAACTCCTTGGCCTGCGTCGCGATGGCGGTGAGCGGGGCAATCGCCAGGCTCGGCGCATAAAGCGCCAGGCCGAAGGTGTTGCGCGGCAGCACGCGCGCGCCGATCTCCGGTCCGAGGTCGGTCCAGACCGAGGGGTCGGAGACGCCGAGATTGCTGATGAAGATGCTGTCGAAATATTGCAGGTCGTAGCGGGCGCGCTGGAGCAGCAGAAGCTCGCGCTGGGTCTGCAGGCCGACCACCGCGTCGGGACGCAGCGAGCGGATCTTCAGCATGGCCGCGCCGAGGTCCTGCGCCTTGGTGTCGAGCGGCACGTCGCCGACGAGATCGAAGCCGCGCGCCTTCAGCTTGGCGGTCAGGAAGCCGGTGATCTGCTGGCCGGCCTCGTAGTTGGAACTGGCGGTGACGATCCGCTGCGCCCGCGCGCCGTGATCCTTGCGCAGCGCGTCCAGGAACGTGACCATGGTCTCGGCATAGCCGCGGTCATAGGGCAGGCCGAAGGAGAACAGATAGGGCGAGCGGCTGGTGCCCGAGACGAAGGAGATCATCGGCACCTTCAACTCGTCGAGGGCCGGTCCGACCGCGAGCGCCTCGTGGGTGATGATCGCACCGGCGAGGATCGACACCTTCTCCTGGGTGACGAGCCGGCGGGCCTCGTTCGCGGCGCGCGCGGGCGAGCCGCCATTGTCGGCCAATACGATTTCGAGCCGGGCGCCGCCGAGGCTCCTGATGCCGCCGCCCGCATTGATATTGGCCGCGACCATCTCGACCACCGGCTGGGTCTCCTGGCCATAGGCGGAGAGCGGGCCGCTCATCGGCTGGACGAGGCCGATGCGGATGGCGGGGCCCTGGGCGCGCAGCGCGGGGGCGGCGAGCGGCATGATGATGGTGCCGGCGGCCCCCTTGACGGCGGCCCGGCGCGTCAGCGTCGGCATGGGGCGGTCTCCCTCGGTGGCGCGGGCCTCTGCGGGCCCTTCGCGTCAAATGGCTGTGAAGTCGGGTTTGCGTTTCTCCAGGAATGCGCGGACGCCCTCGGCGAACTGGTCGCCGCCGAAGGCGACCGCCTGGGCCATCGCCTCCTTGTCCAGGAAGGCGGGGAAGGTCGGGCCGAGCGCCTCGTTGAGCAGCATCTTGGTCAGGCCGAGCGACAGCGACGGTCCGGTCGCGATGGTGGTGGCCAGCGCCATGGCTTCGTCCATCAGGCTGGCCGCCGGCACCGCGCGCAGGGCGATGCCGAGCGCCACCGCCTCGTCGGCGGCGACGCGCCGGTTGGTCAGGAGCAGCTCGCGGGCGCGCTGGACGCCGATGACGCGCGGCAGGGTGTAGGCTAGGCCGAGATCGGGCGCCGCGCCGATATTCGGGAAGCCGGCGCGGAACGAGGCCGTGTCCGACACCAGCACGAGGTCGCAGAGCATGGCGAGCGAGAAGCCGGCACCGGCGGCCGCGCCGTTGACGGCGGCGACGACGGGCGTGCGGCCGTTGACCAGCCGCTCGACCCAGGCATAGGTCTGATGCATGCGCTCCATCACCTGGGGCGCCCGCCGGTCCTGCATGTTGCGCAGGTCGCCGCCGGCGCAGAAGGCATTGCCGGTTCCGGTGATGACGATGCAGCGCACGGCCGGGTCGTCGACCAGTGCCGGCACCCCCGCGCCCAGCCCGGCTTTGACCTCCGGGCTGATGGCATTCATCGTTTCGGGCTGGTTGAGCCGGATCACCGCCACCGCGCCGCGTCTCTCGATCACCACCGCGTCCACGGCATTCTCCATATGCAGAAATCGATTTTGCATCGTCACCGATGTCGGCGATGCTGTCCATCGGCCGAACGGCCATCGTTGCAGAAATCGATTTCGCATTGCGGCAAAGCGCGCCTCTGTGAAATCATGCCGGCAACTGACAACGAGACGATGCGGGAGATGCGCCACGATGGGTCTGACGCAGTGGCTGACGCGCGCCAGCCGGCAGCGCGGCGAAGCGATCGCGCTGGTGTTCGAGGACAAGTCCTATAGTTGGCGTGCATTCGAGGACCGGGTCAGCCGGCTCGCCGGCGTGCTGCGCGACCTGGGCGTCGGTACCGGCGACAGGGTGGCGATGCTCGCCAACAGCAGCCACCGCTATATCGAATATTATTATGCGACGCTGTGGGCGGGCGGCATCATGGTGCCCCTCAACACGCGTCTCGCCCTGCCCGAAATCGTCGAGCAGGCGCGCGATGCCGAACCGGTCGTGCTGATCGTCGACGAGGCCTTCGCCGACCAGGCGCCGCCGCTCATGCAGGCGGCACCGTCGTTCCGCCACGTGATCCTTGCCGGCGACGGCCCGGCGCGCGACGGCATGATCTCCTACGAGGCGGCGATCGCCGCGGCCAGTCCGGTCGCCGATGCCGGCCGCGACGGCGACGACGTCGCCTGCCTGTTCTATACCGGCGGCACCACCGGCCGGGCCAAGGGCGTCATGCTCAGCCACGGCAACCTGATCGCCAATGCGCTGAACACGCTCGAGGTCAACGGGTTCGACGAGACGCTGGCGCATCTGCATGCCGGCCCGCTGTTTCATCTCGCCGCCGGCGGGCGAGTGTTCGCGACCACCGTCGCCGGCGGCCGGCACGTAGTGGCGGCGCGCTTTACGCCGAAGGACGCGCTGGAGATCATTGCTCGCGAGAAGGTCACCACGGCGACCTTCGTGCCGACCATGCTCGGCATGATCCTGCAGCTGCCCGATTTCGACGCCTATGACCTCTCCTCGCTGACGCGCATCACCTATGGCGCTTCGCCCATGCCGGAGGCGCTGCTGCGCGAGGGGCTGGCGCGGTTTCCGGGCGTCGCCTTCGCCCAGTCCTACGGCATGACCGAGCTGTCGCCGATGGCGACCTTCCTGGCGCCCGAGGACCATCGTCTCGATGGCGATACGAAGCGCCTGCGCTCGGCCGGGCGTGCCGTGCCCGGCGTCGAAGTGCGCGTGGTCGACGAGGCCGACCAGCCGCTGCCGCCGGGCAAGATCGGCGAGGTGGTGGCGCGCGGCCCGACCGTCATGAAGGGCTACTGGCGCCAGCCCGAACTGACCGCGATCGCGCTTCGCGGCGGCTGGATGCACACGGGCGATGCCGGCTATTTCGACGAGGACGGCTATCTCTATGTCGTCGACCGGACCAAGGACATGATCGTCTCGGGCGGCGAGAGCGTCTATTCGACCGAGGTCGAGAATGCGGTGAGCCAGCACCCGGCGGTGGCGCAGTGCGCGGTGATCGGCATCCCCGACGCCAAATGGGGCGAGGCGGTGCATGCCATCGTGGTGCCGCGCGACGGCCGGGAACTGAGCGAAGCCGCGGTGATCAGCCACTGCCGGACGCTGATCGCCGGCTACAAATGCCCGCGCAGCGTCGAGGTCCGGCGCGAGCCGCTGCCGCTGTCGAGCGTCAACAAGATCAACAAGGCGGCGCTGCGGGCCCCGTTCTGGGCCGGCCGCGACCGGCAGGTGAACTGAACAGCGGGAGAATGCGATGAAGTTGAGGACCGGCCTCGTCAGCGGCGACCGGCACGTTTCGGTCGCCGAGCACGACGAAAGGGTCCGGCGGGCTGCCGTCGGCTTCACCGGGCTCGGCATCGGGGTCGGCGATTGCGTCGCGCTGCTGCTGCGCAACGACTTCGCCTTCATCGAGGCGACCAGCGCCGCCCAGCGGCTCGGCGCCTATGCGGTGCCGATCAACTGGCACTTCAAGGCCGAGGAGATCCGCTACATCCTCGAGGATTGCGACGCGCGCGCCCTCGTCGTGCACGCCGATCTCATCGCCGGGCTCGCCGATGCCGTGCCGGCCGGCGTCAGCGTGCTCGTCGTCGAGACGCCGCCGGAAATCATCGCGGCCTACCGCATCGCCCCGGATCTCGCCCGACCGGCGCCCGGCGCCACGGTCTGGGAAGCGTTCCTCGAAGCGCAGGACCCGGCGCTCGCCGCCCCGCCGCGATCCAGCGAGAGCATGATCTATACGTCGGGCACGACGGGGCGGCCGAAGGCGGTGCGCCGGCAATTGCCGACCGCCGAGCAGGCGGCCAAGGTGATTGCGATGCGCACCGCGATCTACGGGCTGGAGCCGGGCATGCGCACCGCGGTCAGCGCGCCGCTCTACCACTCCGCGCCGAACAGCTACGGCATGAACGCCTCGCGCCAGGGCGGCCTCCTCATGCTGCTGCCGCGCTTCGATCCCGAGCAGGTGCTCGCCATGATCGAGCAGGAGCGGCTGACGCACATGTTCATGGTGCCGACCATGTTCGTCCGCCTCACCAAGCTGCCGCCGGAGGTGAAGGCGCGCTACGACATCTCGTCGATGCGCTTCATCATTCACGCCGGTGCGCCCTGTCCGCCCGACGTGAAGGAGGCCATGATCGCCTGGTTCGGGCCGATCGTGCACGAATTCTACGGCGGCACGGAATCGGGACCCGCGGCCTATTGCACGCCGCAGGAATGGCTCGCCCATCGCGGCACGGTCGGCCGGGCGATCGACGAGGCGACCATCGAGGTGATCACCGACGACGGCCGCAAGGCCGGCGTCGGCGAGACCGGCGAGATCTTCATGCGCATCCACTACTATCCCGATTTCACCTATCACAACCAGGACGAGAAGCGCCGCGAGATCGATCGGGATGGCCTCATCACCTGCGGTGATGTCGGCTATTTCGACGAGGACGGCTTCCTCTACATTTGCGACCGCAAGCGCGACATGGTGATCGTCGGCGGCGTCAACGTCTATCCGGCCGAGATCGAGGCGGCGCTCGCCGCCATGCCCGGCGTGCGCGATTGCGCGGTGTTCGGCATTCCCGACGCCGAATATGGCGAAGCGCTGATCGCGCTGGTGCAGCCCTTCGCCGAGGGCAGCCTGACGGCGGAGGCGGTGCGGGCCTATCT
The DNA here is from genome assembly GCA_000751295.2 of bacterium YEK0313. Classification (NCBI taxonomy): domain Bacteria; species bacterium YEK0313. The sequence goes on along the minus strand of CCMO02000001.1, from coordinate 4,693,951 downwards.
GAAGTCCCGCATCGCCGACTACAAGGTGCCGCGGCGCATCGAGTTTCGCGCCGAGCTTCCGCGCGAGGATTCCGGCAAGATCTTCAAGCGCGTGCTGCGCGAGCCCTATTGGCGGGACGCCCGGCGCGCCATCTGAGCGGGCCTCCGCGCGGCGGGCGAGCGCAACGGCCAGCAAGCCTCTGCAATGGCAGCCCCGGCGCGGCCGCGCGAGCCTGCGCCGCGCGGCCGTGCTATGGAGGAGCGGCCGCTGGCCTATGCGGAGGAGGACCATGGCGGGACGGATGGCAATCTTGGCGGCACTCGTCCTGGCGGCGGCCTCGCCGGCCGGCGCGCAGGGCCTTGCCGCCGTGCCCAATACGATGGCGCCGATCTACATGAACTCGGCGATCGGGCTCATCGGGATCGATGCCGCGCGCCGCGCGAACGAAGCCCAGGCGCGCCGCGCGGCAAGGCCCGGCGCCGAGGCCGTCCGGCCGGCGGCTCCTGCCGTGGCGGCCGTGCCGGGCGCCTTCGCGATCGGCACGGACCCGCAGGTTTCGGACCAGGCGCGCGATCAGTTCTTCGCCCGGTTCGGTTCGGCGGGGCAGGCCGCCCGGGCCGTGGCGGCCCTCTATACGGCTCGCCCGGTGCGGCAGGCCTTCCTGGCTGCGGCCGCGCCCTACGGCTTGACCGATGCCGACATGCGCGACGTCACGACCGCCCATTTCGTCACCGCCTGGACGATCGTCAACGGTGCTCCGCCGCCGACCCGCGCGCAGGTGCAGGGCGTCCGCGCGCAGGTGGCGGCGCGAATGGAGACCAGCAGGCCGCCCGCCGCAGCGCGCGAGCGGCAAATGGCGGCCGAGCAGATGATGTACGACGTCACCGCCATGCTCTACGCCCAGGAGGCGGCGGCGCGTACCGGCACGCCGGAGGCGGGCCGGCAGCTCGCGGCGCAGACGGCGGAAAGCTATGTGCGGCGCGGCTTCGACCTGCGCAGGGTCGCCCTGACCGATCGTGGCTTCGTGCCGCGATAACGGGGCCGGCCGGCGCGCTACTTGCGCGCGCCCCGCGCCGGCTGGTCGCCGCCGAGCTGGGCGACGATCTTGCGCGCGGCGTCCGCAAGCTGGGGGCCGGCCTCGGCGGAGACATAGTCGGGCGAGGCAAGATAGGCGGGACCGGCAATGCCGATCGCATAGATGCCGAGTCCGTCGGGCAGCGGAATGGCCGCGCCCGCGCCGTTGATGTCCTTCTGCCAGTCGCCGATCGACAGGCAGAAGCCGTTCTCCTCCATGTCGCGGATGGCGCGGTCGATCGCCCGGCGCATGCCCGGCCATTCGTCGCCGTGCCGGTCGCGGATCTCGTCGAGCAGGGTTTCCCGCTCGGCCTCGCCGATGACGGCGAGATAGGCCCGCCCCATGGCCGTGGTGGCGAGCGGCACGCGCGAGCCGGCATAAAGCCTCAGGCCGATCAGCGCCTGGCTCATCGCGGCCTCGACGTTGAGGATCATCAGCTTGTCGCGCAGGCCGAGCGCGGCGGTCATGTTGGTGCTGTTGGCGAGCTCCTGCATGAACGGCCGGGCGATGCGCCTGACGTCGAGATTGGAGAGCGCGGCATAGCCGAGCGACAGGGTGGCGCCGCCGAGCTCGTACTGGCTGAGCCGCTGGTTGTAGTTGAGATAGCCGAGCTGGGTCAGCGTATGGGTGATGCGCGAGACCGTCGGCTTGGGCAGGCCGGTGCGCTCGGCCAGCTCCTGGTTGCCGAGACGGCCTTCGCCGGGACGGAAGGCGGCGAGCACGTCGAGCCCGCGCGCGAGCGCGGTGACGAACTGGCGATCGCCGCCTTCGCCGCCGTCGAGGTCGTCCTCCTCGCGCACCCGCGGCCGGCGGGTGGCATGGCGCGAGGCGCCGGTGCTCCTGGCCGACTCGCGCGGGCTCCGCGCCTCGGCGGCGACCGTGCGGGGCGTCGCCGCCTTGACGGCACGCTTGCCGGCGGCCGCGACCACGGTCGCTTCCGACCCGCCGTCCTTGTCGAGCGGACGGACCTCGCCGCCATTCTTGGGCTTGCCGCCAGTCTTGGTCTTGGCGAGATTCCTGGCCGGCGAGGGGCTGCGCGGCATCGTGGTTCGGTCCTCTCGGTGGCGCGGCCTGCCGGCGCGAACGGCATGAATTGCGAAGCATCGTTTCGCCGGGGCGCAAAGGCCGTCGATCGAACCGTGGAGACGCGGGTTTTGCGGCGCCCCGCGGCGAGATCTATTGACTTCGCGGCGATCCGACAAGCCCGCCTATCGTCCCATCGACCAATGTCGCATTTCGTATTGCAGAAATCAATTCCGCATGTGTTAGCCTGCGCGGCATCGTGCGGGCGCTGCGCAGGGCGGCCCCGTGCCGGGACCCGAGCTTGAGGACATGCCCCATGCCGATCGATCGCCAGCAACTGCTGAACTGGCCGTTCCAGGACGTCGAGCAGACCTACACTGCGCGTGACACCATTCTTTACGCGCTCGGCGTCGGACTCGGTGCCGATCCCCTGGACGAGGCGCAGTTGCCCTTCGTCTATGAGAACGGCCTGAAGGCGCTGCCGACCATGTCGGTCGTGCTCGGCTATCCGGGCTTCTGGCTGAGCGACCCGCGCACCGGCGCCGACTGGAAGCGGCTCCTCCATGGCGAACAGTCGCTGGAAGTGTTCGCGCCGCTGCCGGAGGCCGGCACGGTGATCGGCCGCACCCGCGTCGTCGACGTCATCGACAAGGGCAAGGACAAGGGCGCCCTGGTCATTTCCGAGCGCGACATCATCGACAAGGCGAGCGGCAAGCTGCTGACGCGCCTGTCCTCGACCTCGTTCCTGCGCGGCGATGGCGGCTTCGGCGGTCCGTCCGGCCCGGTCGCGGCGCCCCATGCCCTGCCGGAGCGCGCGCCCGATCTGACGGTCAGCCTGCCGACCCTGCCGCAGGCCGCGCTGATCTACCGCCTGTCGGGCGACTACAATCCGCTGCATGCCGATCCGAAGGTGGCGCGCGCCGGCGGCTTCGACCGGCCGATCCTGCACGGGCTCTGCACTTTCGGCGTCGCCGGCCATGCGCTGCTGAAGGCTGTCGGTGGTTATCGTCCCGAGGCGCTCAAGTCCATGCGCGTGCGCTTCACGGCGCCGGTCTATCCCGGCGAGACGATCCGCACCGAGATCTGGCGCGACGGCGCGGTGGTCTCGTTCCGCTGCCTCGTCGAGGAGCGCAATCTGATGGTGCTCGGCAATGGCCGGGCGGATCTCGCGTCCTAGGCGTCCGCGCGACACGCGCTTTTCAGGCGAACCGGCATCCGCTTCGCCCGAAGACGCTCCCGCCGGACCGGCTCCGGGTTGGCGGGAGCGGGCGAGGCTGCTAGTCCGGGCGGACCGAGACCGGAGCCGATGCCATGAGCCGAACGGCCGAGCCCGCGATCGTCGCGATCGAGGCGGGCTTCCAGCGCTGGGACGAATTGCTGGCGCTGATCCACGACAGCTTCGCCTATATGCGGGGCGTGGTCGATCCGCCGGCGTCGGGGCTGGCGCTGACGGTGACCGCGCTGCGCGAAAAGGCCCTGGCGGAGACGGGGCTCCTCGCGCTCGCCGACGGGCGGATCGTCGGCTGCGCCTTCCTGAGCCCGCGCGAGGATCACCTCTATCTCGGCAAGCTCGCGGTCGCCCGCGACCTGCAGGGTCGCGGCGTCGGCCGCCTTCTGGTGCGTCATGCCGAGGAGCTTGCGCGCGCGGCTGGCAAGCCCGCGCTGCAGCTGCAGACACGCATCGAGCTGACCGGCAACCACAAGGCCTTCACGCGACTTGGTTTCGTCGAAACCGCCAGAACGGCCCATCCCGGCTATGACCGGCCGACCTCGGTCACCATGCGCAAGACGCTGACCGGCGGGGCCGGCTAGAACAGTGCCAGCCCGAGGCTGAGCAGCACCAGGGCGAGCGCGCTGAACAGGCCGTTCCAGCGCGGCCCGACCTCGATCGGCGTCCGCTGGATCAGCGGCGCGACCAGCAGCACGGAATTGCTCAGCGGCGCGACGCCGACCGACAGGGCCCAGCCGCCGGCGAGCGCGACCGCGAGCTTGATCGGGTCGAGTTCGGGCGGCGGGCTCTGGCCGAGCGCGGAGGCGAACAGAGCCACCGTCACCATGGGGGTGAGGCCGGCGAGCGCCAGCGCCACCACCAGCCAGACCAGCGCCACCAGGAACAGGCCGGGATGGCCGGCGAACAGGCCGACGAGCCAGGGCGCGGCACCGGCGGGGATGAGGTCGACCGCGCCGGCGCTGATCAGGCCCGAGGCGGCGAACAGCGCGGTCTCGTTGCGACCGGCCGGAAAGCTTGCGCGCGCCGCGCCGCCGATCTGGCCGATCGATCGGCCGATCGCCGCCCTCCAGGCGGCGGGCCCGGTCCAGGCCTGGGCCGTGGCCCAGGCCAAGGTGAAGAGGGGCACGACCAGCATGGTGGCAAGCTGCAGGCTGGAACCGGTGAGCCAGGCGGTCGCGATGCAGAGCACGGTGAGTGTCAGGATCAGACCCGCGAGGCCAAGCACGGCGGTCCAGGGGCCGGGATCGGCTTCGACCGGCGCGACGCCGCGCGGGCGATATTGCAGGCGGTCGACGAGCCAGCCGAGCACGATGATCGCCGCGGCGAGGGCGAAGCCGACGGGGGCGACGTCGATCCAGTGCAGCGAGGGCGTGCCCTGCAGGATCGCGATCAGCGCGATCGAGGTCGGCGACCACAGCGGCATGGTGATGAAGCCGCGCATGACGGCGGTCACCATGCGCTTTTCCCGGATGTCGCGAATGCGGGCGTCGGTCGTCGTGTTGGACTGCCGGATCATGGTGGTGAGCAAAGTCAGCGCACCGAAGGACAGAAGCAGGCCGATCAGGTGGCCGCCCCAGGTCAGCGCCCAGTAGCGCCGGCCAGGCGGCTGGTTGACCAGGTATCGGCTGGCCCTGAGCATCAGGGGCGAGGTGACCGCGGCCTCGCGCAGCAGCGTCATGGCCACCGGGAAGGCGGCGAAAAACGAGGCCCGGGCAACCGCCTCGGGCAGCGGCGCGGCATTGCCGCGGCGGATCATGGCAGCCACGACCACCGCGATGCCGATGGCGACCAGCAGGCGCGGCACCGGCCGGATGCCGGGCCAGCCGGCGACAAGATAGAGCACCAGGGCAAGCCCGGCCGGGATCAGCCAGACCGACGCTCCGGTCATGCCCTGCGCGATGGTGGCGGCCAGCACGGTGCCGAGCGCGACAGCGGGGACCGGGCTCGGCGCGGCGGAGGTCACGGTCGGCGATGTCACGGCCATGGGCCAGGCTCCGGCATGATCGAGGCGCCGGCCGCGGGCTGCGGCGTGGCCGCCTGCTGCGCAACCCGGCTGAACGGCAATGGGTTACGGGCGCTTGTTGAATCGGAAGATCAGGTCCGCCCATGCCCAGACTGAAGCGGATTTCGGCGTCGCACTACCAACGACACTGCGGATCGGTCATGCGTTGAGGAAAGTTGCGAAATTGTGTTTCGCATATCCCCAACGGCCTATTGCGGCAGCCGGTGACGCTCGGCTAGCATCGGTAAAAATAGCGATGGCGAAAAGCCGTTTCGCGTCCTGGAGGAAAACATGCAGTCACCGCTCGCCGGCGTTCGCGTCGTCGACCTGTCGGAGCTTTTGCCGGGGCCCTACGCGACGCAGCTCCTGGGCGATCTCGGCGCCACCGTGATCAAGGTCGAGCGGCCGGGCGGCGACAATGCCCGCGCCATCCTTCCGGGCCTGTTCGCGGCGGTCAACCGCGGCAAGGACAGTATCGTCATCGACCTGAAGACCGAGGACGGCGTCCGCCGCCTGCATGGGCTGGTGGCCGAGGCCGACGTGCTGGTCGAGGGCTTCCGGCCTGGCGTCGCCCGGCGCCTTCGCGTCGACTATCCGACGCTCACGGCCATCAATCCGCGGCTGATCTATGTTTCGCTGACCGGCTACGGACAGACCGGCGCCATGGCCGACCAGCCCGGCCACGACCTCAACTATCTCGCGGCCAGCGGCGTGCTCGGTCTCTATCCGACCCCGGAGCCGGGGCGGCCCTACGGCATCGGCCTGCCGGTCGGCGACCTTGCCGGCAGCATGTTCGCCGTCGTCTCGGTGCTGGCGGCGCTGATGCAGCGGCAGGCGAGCGGGCAGGGGCAATATCTCGACGTCGCGATCACCGACGCGCTCAAGCACTGGATGACACCACGGCTGGGCATGCTGCTTGCGGACGGGCCGAGCCAGCTCGGCCAGCGTCCCGGCTACGGCCTGTTCACCTGCGCCGACGGCGGCGTGCTGGTGCTCGGCGCGATCGAGGATCATTTCTGGCGCCGCCTCGTCGCCGTGCTCGGGCTCGACGCGCTGGCAGGCCCCGACCTTGCGACCTACCGGCAGCGGCAGGCCCGGCACGAGACCATCCGCGCGCAGCTCGAAGCGGCCTTCGGGCGCGAGCCGCTCGCCGTCTGGCTCGCGCGGCTCCAGGCTCACGATGTTCCGGCGAACGGCGTCACTGCGCCGGAGGCCATGCTCGATGCGCCGGACGACAGGGTGCTCGGCCGGAACGGCGGCGGCCTGCTCGCCCGGTTTCCGGTCGCGATGCCGGCCCTGCCGCCCGACGCGCGACCATCGCCGGCCCTCGGGGCCGATGATGCGCGCTACCGGCCCGGCGAAGCCGGGCACAAGTCATCACCGGCCGGACTGGCCGCGGTCGAGGCCGGGGCATGATGCACCGGAGGGGAGAGGGAACGATGGACGGTTCGAAGCCGATGATTCTGAAGCGCCGCGCCTTTCTCGCCGGCACGGCGGCGACGGCCGCGAGCCTGTCGATGCCGGGCCTCGTGCGGGCGCAGGGCGCGCAGACGGTGAAGATCGGCATGATCCAGCCGATGAGCGGCAATCTCGCGGCCTACGCGACCGAAGGCCAGCCGGTCTTCGAGTACATGATCCGGAAGATCAATGGCGAGGGCGGCATCAAGAGCCTCGGCGGGGCGAAGATCGAGGTGATCCTCGCCGACGATGCCAGCCAGCCGGCGCGCACCGCCGCCGAAGCGCGGCGGCTCGTCACCGAGCGGCAGGTGTCGATGCTGGTCGGCAGCATCCTGTCGGCGCAGATGCTGGCGCTGACGCCCGTCGTCGACGAATTGCAGATCCCGACCCTGTCGATCTGGGCCGGGGCCGCGCGCTCGAACCAGATGTTCTCGCTCGGCTTTCCCTATGACAAGGGTTATGCCGAGACGCTGGCGGCGTTCATCCGGGAACTGGCCAAGGCCCCGGCCTTCCGCGTCAGGACCGCGGTCATGGCCTATTCGAACTACGAGGCCGGCCAGCAGGTCAATCACTTCCTCAAGGCCAAGCTCCAGGCCGCCGGCATCCAGGTGATCGGCGACGTGCCGCTCGACACCAAGGCGCAGGACCAGACTGCCGCGATGGTGCGTATCCGCTCGTTCAAGCCGGACGTGGTGACGGGCCTCGTCACGCCGCGCGACGGCATCCTGCTGCATCAGGCGCGCTTCAACCTGAACTATCACGACAGCCTGTTCGTCGGCGGCACCGGCGGCTATTCGGACTTCTCGCTGTGGAAGGAGCTCGGCCAGAACATCGGCGCCTCGGTGCTGACGCGCAACACGTTCGGCATGACCGGCTTCAGCCCCGGCGCGAAGCTCGAATCCATGCAGGCGATCGTGCGCGAGCTGCGGGCCGCCGATCTCAAGGTGGAGATCGGCCAGGCCGCGGTGCAGGCGGCGCAGGCCGCGCGCGTGCTGCAGCATGCGCTGGAGGCGGCCGGCAGCCTCGACCGCGCGGCGCTGATGAAGGGGCTGAAGGCGGTCGATATTCCCTTCGGCCACGAGCACCTCTACCTCGCCCGGCCGCAGGGGCTGAAATTCGGCGAGGATCGCATGCCCGCGGACAGCACGGCGCTGATGATCCAGTGGCTGCCGGACCACCAGCAGCAGGTCGTGTTCCCCGCCCAGTTCGGCGACGTCGCGCCGCGCCCGCGCGCCTGAGCGAAGCGCGGCCGTGCCAGTTGCCGCCGCGCGCGATCTTCCCCGAGACACCTGATGAGGCGCCTTCGTGGCCATTCTTGAAGTCGACAATGTCAGCAAGCGCTTCGGCGGGCTCAAGGCCGTGTCCGATGTCAGCTTTTCCGTCGAACCGGCCGAGATCCTCGGCATTATCGGCCCGAACGGCGCTGGCAAGACCACGCTTTTCGGGCTCATTTCAGGCTTCCTGCCGCCGAGCGGCGGCGACGTCCGGTTCAAGGGCCGGTCGATCGTCGGGCTGCCGCCGCACCGCGTGGCGCGGCTCGGCCTCTCCCGCAGCTTCCAGATCGTCCAGGTCTTCGCGGCGATGAGCGTCATCGACGTGGTGACCACCGCCGCCCTGCTGCGTCATCCGATGCGCGAGGCGATCAAGCGCGCGACCGCCGTGCTGGAGCGCGTCGGGTTGCGCGACAAGGCGGAGGAAACGCCGGCCTCGCTGTCGCTGCAGGACAAGAAGCTGCTGGAGCTCGCCAAGTGCCTGGCGACCGAACCCGACATGATCCTGCTCGACGAGGTGATGGCCGGCCTCACCCTCGGCGAAGCGCAGGTGCCGCTCGCCATCATCAGGGACCTGAGGGCATCCGGCATGACCTTCGTCATGGTCGAGCACGTCATGCCGGTCATCATGAACACGGCCGACCGGCTGGTCGTGCTGAATTTCGGCGAACAGGTGGCCGCCGGCACGCCCGACGAGATCGTCGCCGATGCGCGCGTCCGCGAGGCCTATTTCGGTGACGATTCCCATGCTTGAGGTCCGCTCGATCACCGCCGGCTATGACGGCAGCACCGCGCTCGACGACGTCTCGATGGAGATCCGCCAGGGCGAGCTCGTCGGCCTGCTCGGCGCCAACAATGCCGGCAAGAGCACGCTCATCAACTGCCTGTCCGGCGCCGTCGTGCCGCGCTCCGGCTCGATCCGCTTCGAGGGCGAGGAGATCGTCGGCCTCGCGCCGCACGAGGTGGTCGAGCGCGGCATCATCCAGGTGCCCGAGGGCCGGCTGGTCTTCCCGCAGATGAGCGTGCGCGAGAACCTGCTGATGGGCGGCGTCGGCCGGCAGGCCCGGGCCGGACGCGCGGCGCGCATGGAGGTCGTGCTCGAGACCTTCCCGCGGCTGAAGGAGCGCCTGACGCAGGACGCCGGCACCTTGTCCGGCGGCGAGCAGCAGATGCTGGCGATCGGCCGCGGCATGATGGCGGGCGCCCGCGTGCTGATGCTCGACGAGCCTTCGCTCGGCCTGTCGCCGCTGTTCGTGCAGTACATCTTCGAGACGATCCGCAGCCTGCATGAAAGCGGCCTGACGATCCTGCTCGTCGAACAGAACTCCAACCTGACCTTCCGCCATGCCTCGCGCTGCTACGTGCTGGAGCGCGGCAAGGTCGCCATCGAGGGCCCGAGCGCCGTGGTCAAGGACGACCCCGCGACGCGCAAGGCCTATCTCGGCCTCTAGACCGGAACCGCTTCATGGATACCGACATCCTTCTGCAGGCCGTGGTTCAGGGCCTGCTCATCGGCAGCACCTACGGCACGGTCGCGCTCGGCCTCGGCCTCATCTACAGCGTCTCCGGCGTCGTCAACTTCTCCCATGGCGATTTCCTGTCGCTCGCCATGTTCGTCAGCTACGCGCTCTACGCCGCCTTCGCGCTCGACCCCTATGTCTCGGTCTTCATCACCTTCCCGGTGCTCGCGGTCGCCGGCGCGCTGGTCTACTGGACGCTGATCCGGCCGGTCATCTCGGGCCATCTCCTGATGATCATCCAGCTCACGCTGGGGCTCAACCTGATCCTGCAGAACGGCATGCTGATGGTGTTCGGCGGCCAGCCGCTCAGGGTGCCGTCCATCATGGAAACGAAGCTGCTGATCGTCGGCGACATCATCATGCGCTGGCCGCTGGTCATCGCCTTCTGCGCCTCTGTCGTGCTCGCCGGCCTGCTGTTCCTGATGCTCAACCGCACGGATTTCGGCCGCAGCATCCGCGCGGTGCACCAGAACCCCAAGGCGGCGGCGCTGATGGGGGTGAACGTCGCGCGCGTGCGCATCCTGGTCTTCGCCCTCGGCATCGGCCTCCTCGCCATTGCCGGCGCGCTGCTGCTGCCGGGCACGCCCCTGCATCCCAGCATGGGCCTGCGCTACACCGTCATCACCCTCCTGACCCTGGTCCTCGGCGGCATGACCAACTTCGTCGGCATCCTGCTCGGGGGCCTGGTCATCGGCCTCTCCGAGGCGATCGGCACCATCTACATCTCCGGCATCCTCGGCATGATGCTGCCCTATCTCATCCTGGTGGTGATCCTGCTGTTCCGCCCCGCCGGCCTTCTGGGGAAAGCCTGACATGCGACCGAACTTCTTCCACGTCGTCCTGTCGCCGTTCTGGTGGGCGGCGCTCGCGGCGCTCGCGACCCTGCCGCTCTGGCTGCCGAGCTATTATCTGCATATCGCGACGCTGGCGCTGATCTATGCCGGCCTTGCCAGTGCCTGGAACATCGTCGGCGGCCTGACCGGGCAGATCTCGCTCGCCCATTCGATCTTCGTCGGCATGGGTTCGGTCTTCGCCAGCGCGCTGCTGCTGCAACTCGGCATCAATCTCTGGCTCGCCGCGGGCATCGCCGCCGCGCTGTCGGCGGCCATGGGGGCGGCGATCGCCTGGATCGACCACCGCTTCCGGCTCGGCCACCTGTCCTTCGCGCTGATCACGCTCGCCTTCGCCGAAATGGCCGAGCTCGTCGTGCTCGGCTGGGACTTCGTCGGCGGCGCCTCCGGACAGTCGCTGCCGCGCGACGAGGGCCATGTCCTGCTGTTCCAGTTCGGCGGCTCGCATGGCTATTTCTGGCTGGTGCTGACGCTTGCGACGCTGGCGCTGGTGGTCAACCTTGCCATCATCAACGCGCCGCTCGGCTATTTCCTGCGGGCCATCCGGGACAACGAGAACGCCGCCCAGGCGCTCGGCGTCGGGCTCCTGCGCAACAAGATGATCGCCATGGCGATCAGCGCGGTGCTCACCTCGATGATCGGCACGGCCTATGCGCGCTATTCGACCTTCATCGACCCGCACCTGTTCGCCTCGCCCGTGCTGACCATCGAGATCGTGCTGTTCGCCACCATCGGCGGGCTCGGCACCGCCTTCGGGCCGGTGGTCGGCGCCATCCTCCTGGTGCCGCTCGGCGAGCTCCTGCGCGGCCAGCTCGGCGGCGTGCTGCCGGGGCTGCACTACTTCATCTACGGTACCATCGTCGTGGTGGTGATCCTGGCCCTGCCGCAAGGGATCGGGCCGACCTTGGCGCGGCTGTTCCGGGCCTTCCGCCGCGCGCCGCCGGCGGAAAAGGCGGGAGCATCGGCGCCGGCCGCCGAAGGGCAGGGCGGCTGAGGCCTCCAGCCTTGCAGGCATGTCGAGCCGGCGCTGGCAATCGGCGCCGGCTTTCGCCACAGTCGGCCGGTCAGGCGGAGAAACCGGAATGATCGACCTCTATTACTGGCCGACGCCGAACGGCTGGAAGATCAGCATCATGCTGGAGGAGACTGGCCTCGACTACCGGACCGTGCCGGTCAATATCGGCGCCGGCGAGCAGTTCTCGGAGGACTTCCTGCGGCTCAGCCCCAACGGCCGCATGCCCGCCATCGTCGATCACGATCCGCCCGGCGGCGGCGCGCCGGTCAGCATCTTCGAGAGCGGGGCTATCCTCCTCTATCTCGCCGAGAAGACCGGGCGGTTCTGTCCCACCGACGTCAAGGCCAAGGTGAAGGTCACCGAATGGCTGATGTGGCAGATGGCCGGCTTCGGCCCAATGCTCGGTCAGAACGGCCATTTCAAGCTCTATGCGCCGGAAAAGATCCCCTATGCCATCGACCGCTACGAGCGCGAGGCGAACCGGCTCTACGGCGTCCTGGACGCCCAGCTCGGGCGGACCGGCGCTTTCGTCGCCGGCGACTATTCGCTCGCCGACATGGCGATCTTTCCCTGGGTGGTGACGCACAAGCGGCAGGACATTCCGATGGCGCGGTTCCCGCATGTCCAGCGCTGGTTCGCGCAGGTGCGCGCCCGGCCCAAGGTGCAGGCCGGCATGGCGCTCCTGCGCGACAAGGTATCCAACGCCGCGGCCGACGACGAGAAGGCGCGCGACATCCTGTTCCGGAGGCCGGCATGACGATGCTCGAGTTCTTCTTCGACCTGTCCAGTCCCTGGACCTATCTCGGCTTCACCAATGTCCAGCCGCTGGCCGAGCGCACGGGCGCGCGCCTCGTGCTGAGACCGATCCTGGTCGGCGGCGTGTTCAACGCGGTCAACCAGGACCTCTACAAGCAGCGCGAGAACATGGACAGTCCGCGCATGCGGCACAATGCCAAGGCGCTCAAGGACTGGGCGGCCTTCACTGGCGTCACCATGAACTTCCCATCGGCCTATCATCCGGCGAAGAGCATCCACGCCATGCGCATGGCGACCGCGCTCGAAACCGACCAGCCGGCGCTTCAGCGCTTCGCCAAGGCGGCGTTCGAAGCCTATTTCGGCCGGGCCGAAAATCTCGACGATCCCGACGTGCTGGTCGCGGCGGCCAACGCTGCCGGCCTCGACGGCACTGCCATCCGCGCCTTGTCGGTCACCGACGAGATCAAGGCTCGGCTGAGGGCCAATACCGACGAGGTGATCGCGCGCGGCGGCTTCGGCTCGCCGACACTATTCGTCGACGGCGACGACATGTATTTCGGCAACGACCAGCTGCCGCTCGTCGAATTGGCGCTGAAGCGGCGGAAAGGCTAGCGCGCGGGCGCGCGTCGGCCGCGTTTCCCGACGCTCCCCGGCGCCGGGTGCGGTCGCGCCTGCGGGCCGCGATCGCCTGTCCGGGCCTCAGTTGAGGCGGCGCGCGGCAAGGGCCCGGTCGAAAAGGCCGCGGCCGGCATAGCGCGCCTCGCCGCCGAGCTCGCGTTCGATACGCATCAGCCGGTTGTATTTCGCCGTCCGGTCGGATCGCGAGAGCGAGCCCGTCTTGATCTGGCCGCATCCGGTCGCCACGGCGAGATCGGCGATCGTGGTGTCTTCGGTCTCGCCCGAACGATGCGACATCATCACGGCATAACCGGCCTTGTGGGCCCGCTCGACGGTGCGCAGGGCTTCGGTCAGCGTGCCGATCTGATTGACCTTGACGAGGATGGCGTTGGCGATGCCTGAGCGGATGCCGTCGTCGAGAAGACCGATATTGGTGCAGAACACGTCGTCGCCGGTGATCTGGCATGTCGCGCCGATCGCGCGGGTGATCTCCTGCCAGCCCTCGGCGTCGGTCTCCGCCATCGGGTCCTCGATCGCGCAGATGGGATATTGCCGGACCAGGTCGATCAGATAGCGCAGATGCTGCTCGGTGGAGCGGACGAGGCTCTCGCCCCGGTAATGATAGGCGCCGTCCTCGAAGAGCTCGGAGGCGGCCGGATCCATGACGATGGCGATGTCGCGGCCGGCCCGATAGCCTGCGGCCTCGATTGCGGCCAGGATGGCTTCGATCGCTTCCGGCGCGCTGCGGATATGGGGCGCGAAGCCGCCTTCGTCGCCGACATTGGTCTGGTGGCCGGCGCGCATCAACTGCAGCTTCAGGGCGTGAAAGACCTCCGAGCCCATGCGGACGGCCTCGGCAAAGGTGGCCGCGCCGACAGGCATGATCATGAACTCCTGGAAGTCCAGCGGATTGTCGGCATGGGCCCCGCCATTGACGATGTTCATGCCGGGGGCGGGCAGCAGATAGGCGTTCGCGCCGCCGATGGCGCGATAGAGCGGCAGGTTCAGCGATGCGGCGGCGGCCCTGGCGACGGCGAGCGAGACGCCGAGGATGGCATTGGCGCCGAGGCGGCTTTTGTTCGGCGTTCCGTCGAGCGCGATCATGGCGCGGTCGATGCTCGCCTGCGACAGCGCGTTCATGCCGCTGAGGGCGGCGGCGATCTCGCCGTTGACCGCCGCCACCGCCTTCAGCACGCCCTTGCCGTGGAAGCGCGTGCCGCCGTCGCGCAGTTCGTGTGCCTCATGCGCGCCGGTCGAGGCTCCTGATGGAACGGCGGCCGACGCCATGGTGCCGTCGTCGAGGACGACATCCACCTCGACCGTCGGATTGCCGCGGCTGTCGAGGATTTCGTGGCCACTGATATGCCTGATCGCCGTCATCGCCGATGCCTTTCCGGCTCTGCCATATGTGAGTTATGTGCACGATAAGGGAGGCCCGCCTCACCCCTGGCGTCGCCAAGCCTCCATGCCTGATAGCTATCGCGGCAAGGCCGGTTCTGCTATCGAGTTAATTTCCTCCATGTGTGAGCTTTTCTCACGAAAGAATTGGATCATGGCCCGGCGCCTTCCGCCGCTCTCCTCGCTCAAGGCTTTCGAAGCGGCCGCGCGGCTCGGCTCGGTGACCCGGGCGGCGGAGGAGCTCGGCCGCACGCATGGCGCGGTCAGCCGGCAGGTGCGCGCACTGCAGGATTTTGCCGGCATCGCCCTGTTCGAGAAGGCTGGAACCGGTCTGCGGCTCAATGCTTCCGGGGAGGCATTGCTGCCGGTGGTGACGCAGGCCCTGGATCAGCTCGAGGCGGGGTGGCAGCGCGTGCTCGACGATGCGCGCGCGCCGAGCGTCCATGTCGCCTGCAGCGCGACCTTCGCGATGCGCTGGCTCGTGCCGCACCTTGCGGGGTTCTACCGGCGCCATCCGGACATGCGCGTCAGGCTGTCGATGACGTCGGCGCGCGAGATCCGCCATCAGGGCGCGGACCTGATCGTCGCGTGGGATCGCGCCACCTATCCGGAGCGTGACCAGGCCCGCTCCATCCGGGTCGCCGACGTCGCCTTCGGCCCGGTCTGTGCGCCGGACTATCGGGTTGCGATCAAGGGCCGGCGGCTGACCTGCGCGACGCGCATCCTGCATGAATATACGTCGCGGGCCTGGAGCCTGTGGCAAGCCCATGCGGGGCTGGCCGTCGCCAACACGGCCGAGCTGAGCTTTCCGCACACGCATCTGTGCATCGAGGCCGCCGTCGCCGGGCTCGGCGTGGCGCTTGTCGAGCGGCGCATGGTGCGGGACGACATCGCGCAGGGCCGGCTGGTCGCTCCGGCGGGCTTCGTCCCGTTCGCGGACGGGCTTGCCATCGTGCCCGCCTCGGAACGGTTGGAGACGCCGGCCGCAAAGGCTTTCACCGCGTGGATCGCGGACGAACTGGCCGAAGGTCCGTAATCGGGCAGGGCAGCCGATTTCTCTCAGGTTTCAGCCGGAGCCGGCCGAAATCCGCCGCGAGGTCACACAGAGGTCGGTGATTTCACGCGGAGCCTTTTGCGCGAGCACCCGTATCAGCCGCTCATCGGCGGTCACGAAGCGCCAGTTCCGGCGCGCCGCGAGACAGATATACATGCAGTCATAGGCCGGATGGCTGATATCCGTTGCCAGTGCAGTCGCTCGGGCGAGCAATCCGCGCATGCCGAACAGCTCGATATCGCTGTGCTCGAGCAAATTCGCCGCGAGTGCCGCCTCTTTGCGACTGAGTTCGCCACGTTGAACTTTTTTCGAGAGAATGTTGGCACACTCGACTATCAGCAGCTCCGGTGCCGCAAAACGATGACCTTGCCGCAGGCCAAGCGCGCGAGGCGTCGCGTCTTCTTAGACCACCCATTTGATGGCGATGCTGGCATCGATGACCAGGGTTTCCGTCACCGCTCATCGCGCCCTTCGCGTAGCAGGACCTCGGCTGGCGTCTGTTTGCGCCGCGCCGTGAGCCGCCTCAACTGGGCCGCAAGTTCATCGCATGAGGGTTCGATCTCGGTTTCCAAGGCCTGTTTTAGAATCTCGCGATGCTCTGCTTCCGCCGAGCGTCCGTGACGGGCGGCACGCGTCTTGAGTTTGGCGATGAGGTGGTCGTCCAAATTGCGGACATGAAGGTTCCCGGCCATCCGATCCTCAATGATCTCATTGAGCACAAAGATGGCAATTGCCGCCTGCTGATCGAGATTTCGAGCCAGTCACGCGCAAGGTCGCGGACGATTGTCCGAGTTGAGCCGGCAAGGGTGGGCGTTGCTCGTGACGCCCGATCGATCATGACGATCACAGCCGATAAACCGCGCGAGCAATCCCGTTGTCCTCGTTCGGTCTTGCGGCGTTCGCTCGCCGCCCGATCCGGACCGCGAGCGAACTTCGTAGATCTGATGGTCGCTGCGCCTCCTCGTCAGAGATTGCGGGCGATCAGCTCGAGCATGATCTCGTTGGCGCCGCCGAAGATCCGGCGGACGCGGGCATCGGCATAGGCGCGGGCGATCGGGTATTCGGTCATGTAGCCGTAGCCGCCATGCATCTGCAGGCAGGTGTCGACGAGCCGGCCTTCCATTTCGGTGACCCAGTACTTGCACATGGCGGCGGTCTCGACATCGAGCTTGCCGTCGAGCAGCAGCTCCGTGCAGCGGTCGACGAAGCTGCGGCCGATGGTGACCTGGGTCTTCATTTCCGCGAGCTTGAAGCGGTTGTACTGGAAGTCGGCGATGGCCTGGCCGAAGGCCTTGCGGTCGCGGGTATAGGCAAGGGTCGCCTCCAGCGCGCCCTCGGCGCCGGCGATCGAGGACATGGCGACCAGCAGGCGCTCCTGCGGCAGCTCGGCCATGAGCGTGCGGAAGCCGCGGCCTTCCTCGCCGAGAATGTTGGCGACGGGAACGCGCATGTCGTCGAAGAACAGTTCGGACGTGTCCTGCGCCTTCATGCCGAGCTTGTCGAGATTGCGGCCGCGCCGGAAGCCCGGCTGGTCGGTCTCGACAAGCAGGAGGCTGACGCCCTTGGCCCCTTCGCGCGGGTCGGTCTTGCAGGCGAGGATCACGACATCGGCGAGCTGGCCGTTGGTGATGAAGGTCTTCGAGCCGTTGACGACGTAGTGATCGCCGTCGCGGATGGCGGTGGTGCGGATGCCCTGCAGATCGCTGCCGGCGGCAGGCTCGGTCATGGCGAGGGCGAAGATCACTTCGCCGGTCGCCATTTTCGGAAGCCATTTTCGCTTCTGCTCCTCGCTGCCCTGGTGCAGGATGTAGAAGGCCGCGATGTCCGAATGCAGGCGGAAGCCGGGGCCGCTGTAGATCTGCCGGGCGAACTCCTCGGTCATGATCGCGCTGTGGCGGAAATCACCGCCGCCGCCGCCATATTCGGCGGGGATCGCCGTGCAGAGCAGGCCGAGCTCGCCGGCCTTTTTCCAGAGCTCGCGGCTGACCTGGCCGTCCTTCTCCCACTGGGCGTGATGAGGGGCGACCTCGCGCGCGATGAAGCGGCGCACGCTGTCTCGGAACATCTCGTGTTCGGGCGTGTAGATCGTCCTCGGCACCATGGCCATTTCCTCCTGCGAAGCGTGTCCCCGTGTGTTGGCCTATTCCGTAAGGCGGAATTGATTTCCGCACAAGTTTGACCTTTGATGGATCCGTATCGAAGATGGGCCTGTCGGACGCAGCGCGGCGGCCGGCCTTGGGCGCCTGGAACGACAGGCGCGATGAGAGAGGAAACCAGATGAGCCAGACGACAAATCTCGACGGCAAGGTGGTGATCGTCACCGGTGCCGGCCGCGGCATCGGCCGCGAGATCGCGCTGCTGGCGGCGGCCGAGGGGGCCAAGGTGGTGGTCAACGATCTCGGCGGCTCGGCCGACGGCGACGGTGCCAGCGCCGCGCCCGCCGAGGAGGTCGTGGAAGAGATCAGGAAGCGCGGCGGCACGGCGGTGGCCAATTTCGACAGCGTCGCAGAGCCCGCCTCCGCCAATGCCATCGTCAAGACGGCGCTCGACAGCTATGGCCGGCTCGACGGCATCGTGAACAATGCCGGCATCCTGCGCGACGCGATCTTCCACAAGATGAGCGTTGCCGATTTCGAGCTGGTGGTGAAGGTGCACCTGCTCGGCAGCTTCTACGTCTCGCACGCGGCTGCGCGGCTGTTCCGCGACCAGGGCAGCGGCTCGATGGTGCACTTCACCTCGACCTCCGGCCTGATCGGCAATTTCGGCCAGGCCAACTACGCTGCCGCCAAGCTCGGCATCGTCGGCATGTCCAAGTCGATCGCGCTCGACATGGCCCGCTTCAACGTGCGCTCCAACTGCGTCTCGCCGTTCGCCTGGAGCCGGCTGATCGGCACCATCCCGACCGAGACCGAGGCGCAGAAGGCGCGGGTCGCCAAGATCCAGGCGATGGGCCCGGAAAAGATCGCGCCGCTGTCGGTGTTCCTGCTGACCGACGCCGCCAAGGACGTGACCGGCCAGATCTTCGCCGTGCGCATGAACGAGATCTTCCTGATGGGCCAGTCCCGGCCGGTCCGGTCGATCCACCGCTCCGAAGGCTGGAGCTGCCAGTCGCTGGCCGAACACGGCATTCCGGCGTTGAAGACGGCGTTCTATCCGCTCGAGCGGTCGGGCGACATCTTCACCTGGGATCCGATCTGAGGTGACCGGCATGTCCATGGGAATCCTGAGCTACGGCGCGCATGTGCCGCGCCTGAGACTGCAGCGCCAGGCGGCGGCGGAAGCCAATGCCTGGTTCAACCCGGCCCTCAAGTCGCTCGGCAAGGGCGAGCGGTCGATGGCCGGCTGGGACGAGGATCCGATCACCATGGCGGTGGAGGCGGCGCGCGACTGCCTCGGCGACCTCCCGCGCGAGACGCTCGGGGCGGTGCATCTTGCATCGACCACCTTGCCCTTCGCCGACCGGTCGAACAGCGCGGTGGTGGCCGCCGCGCTCAACCTGCCGTCAAGCATCCGCACGCAGGACCTGACGGGCTCGCGGCGCGCCGCGACCTCAGGCCTGATCGCCGCGCTGGAAGCGCCGGCCGGGCGCGGCCCGACGCTGTTTGCGGCGAGCGAGAAGCGCAAGGCCAAGGCCGGCAGCGCGCAGGAGCTGCAATATGGCGACGGCGCCGTGGCGCTGCTGGTCGGCGAGGGCAGGCCGATCGCCAGGCTGGTTGCCAGCCATAGCGAGACGGTCGATTTCGTCGACCAGTTCCGTGCCTTCGACCGTTCCTTCGACTATGGCTGGGAGGAGCGCTGGATCCGCGACGAGGGCTATCTGAAGATCGTGCCGCCGGCGAT
The DNA here is from genome assembly GCA_000751295.2 of bacterium YEK0313. NCBI lineage: Bacteria > bacterium YEK0313. The sequence goes on along the minus strand of CCMO02000001.1, from coordinate 4,674,859 downwards.
CGCCGCGGCGCTCGGCAAGGCCGGCATGGCGCCCGACGCGGTCGGCCATTTCTGCATGCCCGGCATATTGCCGCGCATCGCGCAGATGGTCGCGCAGAGGAGCAAGCTGCCGGAAGCTTCGGTCCGCGACAATCTCGCGGGCGTCTGCGGCGATACCGGCGCGGCCCATGCCCTCGTGATGCTGGCGCAGACGCTGGAAGGCGCCAAGCCCGGCGAGCGCATCGTGGTGGTCGGCTTCGGCCAGGGCTGCGACGTGCTGGTTTTGGAGGTGACCGAGGCGATCGGCGCGCTTCAGCCGCGGCGCGGCGTCACCGGCAGCCTCAAGCGCCGGCGGGCCGAGACGAGCTATGCCAAGTTCCTGGCGTTCAACGACCTGATCCCGTTGGAGCGCGGCATGCGGGCCGAGCTCGACAAGGCCACCGCCATGACGGCGCTCTACCGCAACAACGAGATGGTCCAGGGACTCGTCGGCGGCCGCTGCACGGCCTGCGGCACGCTGCAATTTCCCAAGACCAAGATCTGCGTCGGGCCGAACTGCCATGCGGTGCATACGCAGGTCGACCATCCCTTCGCCGAAATGACCGGCGAAGTCATGTCCTACACGGCCGACATGCTGACCTACAGTCCCGAACCGCCGCAGCATTTCGGCATGATCCAGTTCCGCGACGGCGGACGCATCATGATGGACATCACCGATGTCGAGCTCGGCAAGGTGGAGGTCGGCATGCCCATGCGCATGGTGTTCCGGATCAAGGATCAGGACCAACAGCGCGGGTTCACGCGTTATTTCTGGAAGGCGGCGCCGGTCGCCGCGGCTGAGAGCTGAAGGAGCGGGGTTATGGCTTCAGGCATTCGCGACAAGGTCGCCATCCTCGGCATGGGCTGCTCGAAATTCGGCGAGCGCTGGGACTGCAACGCCGAAGACCTGATGGTCGAGGCCTATGAGGAGGCGCTGACCGACGCCGGCATCGAGACCAAGCAGATCGAGGCCGCCTGGTTCGCCACCGGCATCGAGGAACAACATGTCGGCAAGTCCGGCGTGCCGCTCGCGGTGGCGCTCAGGCTCGGCTACATCCCGGTGACGCGGGTCGAGAACTATTGCGCGTCCGGCTCGGAGGCCTTCCGTGGCGCGACCTATGCGGTCGCGTCGGGCGCCTGCGACATAGCGCTGGCTCTGGGCGTCGAGAAGCTGAAGGACACCGGCTATGGCGGCCTGCCGCAGCGCGGCCGGGGCGTCGTCAATTCCATGTATTGGCCGAACCTGTCGGCGCCCGGGGTGTTCGCCCAGCTCGGCGCCGCCTACCGTGCGAAGCACGGCGTCGATGCGGGCGACTTCAAGCGCGCGCTCGCCCATATCTCGGTGAAGAGCCACGACAACGGCTCGCGCAATCCGAAAGCCCATCTGCGCAACAAGATCACCGAGGAAACGGTGATGAAGGCGCCGATGGTGGCAGAGCCTCTCGGCCTGTTCGACTGCTGCGGCGTGTCCGACGGCGCGGCCTGCGCCATCGTCACGACGCCGGAGATCGCGCGCAGCCTCGGCAAGCATGATCTCGTCTCGGTCAAGGCGCTGCAGCTCTCGGTCTCGAACGGCACCGAGGCCCAGCACAATTCCTGGGACAGCACCTATTTCGCCACCACCAGGATCGCCTCCAAGCGCGCCTATGCGGAAGCCGGCATCACCAATCCGCGCGAGCAGATCTCGCTCGTCGAGGTGCACGACTGCTTCTCGGTGACCGAATTCGTCACCATGGAGGACCTGCATCTGTCGCCCGAGGGCGGGGCGCTGCGCGACGTGATGGACGGCTTCTTCGATGCCGACGGCAAGATCCCCTGCCAGATCGACGGCGGCCTGAAATGTTTCGGCCATCCGATCGGCGCGTCCGGCCTGAGGATGATCTACGAGATGTACCTGCAGATGCAGGGCCGGGCGGGCGAGCGCCAGCGCCAGCAGCCGCCGGTCTTCGGGGTGACGCACAATCTCGGCGGCTTCCCGCACCAGAACGTCTGCTCGGTCGTCGTCATCGGCCAGCACGGCGCCTGACCGGCGCCGCAGGAGGCATGGATAACCTCGTGGGCCTGTCCCCTTCCTCCCGGGGGCGGGCCTTCTTTTGTGCCGCGGCGCGCCCTCGCCTCACTGCAGCGGTGCGCTCAGCACGGGGTGGTGATGGCGCCTCAGCCTCGCGGCGCCCCACGGTCGGCCCTCCGGCTGATCCTCGGCAGCGGCTTCGCAGCCGTCCTGCACGGCCTCGGTCATGCCCGCGCCAGCCCTGGCATGCAGCACCGGCAGCCCGGCGGCCCTGGCCATGCGCAGGAGTTCGAGCGTGTCGCGCCCGCCCGGAAAGGCGATGACGAAGTCCGGCCGGCTGTCCGTCAGCATGAAGGCATTGCGGTGTGCCTCGGCCCTGCTGCCGAGCAGCGTCCAGTTCGGCGGATAGCGTATGACATGGACATTGTGTTCACGCGCCCAGGCTTCGGCCGTCGAGCCGATACCCGCGAGTCCGCCGTGAACGAGAACGCTGACCGGCCGTTCGCGATGCTGGCGGTCGAGCGCCTGGCGGATGGCGTCGGCATCGTCGTAGTGGCGCCCGCCACAGATCAGAAGACGCATGGGGTTTCTCCGTTTTGATCGTGGCCCTGAGGCGGCTTTGCGCTGGCGGGCCCGGACCTTGTTTCGAATGGATCCCGGCCTTTGCGGTGGCCCGGCCGGCATGGCTTTCCGGCCGGGCCGCGCGCTTCACAGCCAGGTCTTGAAGCGGCGGATGTAGAGCGTCTTGACGATCTGGGTCAGCACGCAGTAGCCGACGAGGGTCGCCACCAGCCATGGGAAATAGGCCGGCGGCAGGGGCTGGAGGCCGACGGCCGCGCCGATCGGCGAGAACGGCAGGTAGATGCCGAAGGCCATGATCGCGCCGGTCAGGAGCAGGACCGGCCAGGCCGCCGTGCTCTGGACGAACGGGATCTTCTGCGTGCGGATCATGTGGACGATCAGCGTCTGCGACAGCAGGCCCTCGATGAACCAGCCCGACTGGAACAGCGATTGATGTTCGGGCGCATTGGCGGCGAAGACGAACCACATGAGGCAATAGGTCGAGATGTCGAAGATCGACGAGATCGGCCCGATGCAGATCATGAACCGGCCGATATCACCGGCGGCCCATTTGCGCGGCTCGCGCAGGAACTCGCGGTCCATCCTGTCCCAGGGCAGCGAGAGCTGGGAGATGTCGTAGCAGAGGTTCTGGATCAGCAGATGCAGCGCCAGCATCGGCAGGAAGGGCAGGAAGGCGCTCGCCACCAGCACCGAGAAGACGTTGCCGAAATTCGAGCTGGCGGTCATCTTGATGTATTTGATGATGTTGCCGAAGGTCTCCCGGCCTTTGATGATGCCTTCCTCCAGCACCATCAGGCTCTTTTCCAGAAGGATGATGTCCGCCGATTCCTTGGCGATGTCGGCGCCGGTATCGACGGAGATGCCGACATCGGCATCGCGCAGGGCCGGCGCATCGTTGATGCCGTCGCCGAGGAAGCCGACCGTGTGGCCGTTCGCCTGCAGCGCCCTGACGACGCGCGCCTTCTGCAGCGGCGACATCTTGGCGAAGACGGCATGGGCCTCGACGGCGGCGCGCAACGCGGGCTCGTCGAGCTTTTCGACATCGCGGCCGAGCAGCGGCTCGCCAGGCTCGAGCCCCACATCGCGGCAGATCTTCGACGATACGACGGCGTTGTCGCCGGTCAGGATCTTGACCGCGACGCCATTGCCGCGCAGCGCCGCGATGGCGGGGCCTGCGGTCTCCTTGGGCGGGTCGAGGAAGGTCAGGAAACCCTCGATGGTCAGGTCGCGCTCGTCGGCATTGGCATAGAGCTGCTTCACGTCGCCGGCGACCAGGAGGCGGGTCGCGACGATGAGGACGCGGAAGCCGTCGGCATTCTGGGCGGGCAAGGCCCAGCAGCGCGGCGCGGCGCGCATCGTCCAGCGGCACCACGGCGTCGCCGTCGCGCACATGGCTGGAAACGGCGAGCATTTCCTCGACCGCCCCCTTGGCGATCATCAGATGCTCGCGTTTCAGCGTCTCGACCACGATCGACAGGCGGCGGCGGACGAAGTCGAACGGCAGCTCGTCGATCTTCCTGTAGAGCGTGGCGTCGCAGCCCCGGCCCTTCTCCGCCATGAAGCGCAGCACCGCCTGGTCCATCAGGTTCTTCATGCCGCTCTGGTGATGGCTGTTGAGGAAGGCGAGGCGAAGCACTGCCTCGTCGTCCCGTCCGTGCACGTCGAGATGACGCTCCAGGATGACCCGATCCTGGGTCAGCGTGCCGGTCTTGTCGGTGCACAAGACGTCCATGGCGCCGAGGTTCTGAATGGCGTTGAGCCTTTTCACCACCACCTTGCGCCGGGCCATGGCGACCGCGCCCTTGGACAGATTGGCGCTGACGATCATCGGCAGCATTTCCGGCGTCAGGCCGACCGCAACCGAGATGGCGAACAGCAGCGCCTCGCTCCAGTCGCCCTTGGTGAAGCCGTTGATGGCGAAGACGACGGGCACCATGACCAGCATGAAGCGGATGAGCAGCCAGCTCACGCTGTTGACGCCGCGGTCGAAGCTCGTCTGCGCGCGCTGGCCGACGATCGATCTTGCCAGCGATCCGAAATAGGTGCGCCGACCGGTGGCGACGACGATCGCCGTGGCGGTGCCGCTGACGACATTGGTGCCCGTGAAGCAGATATTCGGCAGATCGAGCACGTCGGCGGGATCGACGGCCGGCAGTTGCGCCGACTTTGCCGCGACGTGGCCTGATGTGTCGTATTTCTCGATCGGGATGGATTCTCCCGTCAGCACGGCCTGGCTGATGAACAGGTCGCGCGAGGTGATCAGCCTGACATCGGCCGGCACCATGTCGCCAGCGGAAAGGCAGATGACGTCGCCGGCGACCAGGTCACGCATATCGATCTCGCGCGGCGTGGCCTCGCCCTCGTCCCAGCCGCGGCGCAGGACGGTCGCCGTGGTGCGCACCATGGCCTTCAGCCTGTCGGCGGCACGAGCCGAGCGGAATTCCTGCCAGAACCGCAAGGCGACGCTGACCCCGACCATCACGGCGACGATGATCACGGGCTTGAGCTCGTCCGGGCTGGAGACGAACTGAATGACGGCCAGCGCCACCAGGACGAGGATGAAGGGGTTGTTGAAACAGCCGGCAAGCTGCAGCAGCCAGTGCGGCGGCCGATCATGCGCGACCTCGTTCCTGCCCTCGCGGCCGAGCCGCTCGACCGCCTCCGCCACGGTCAGCCCCTCGGGGCCGCCTCTCACATTGGCAAAGGTCGCCTCGAGGCTGTTTTGCGCCTCGCGCACGGCGCGCATGGACAGGCGCTTGTCTTCGATGGGTTCCGCCTTCCTCAGGTCGGAACGGAAGGTGATCTGGTTCATGGCTCTGCCTCCCGCTACGCGCGGCGGCAGGCCAGGTCATCACCCGCTGGACGGGCGTGCCTCGGCGTGCCGATCCGCATGTGGCGTGACCGGTTCAATGGGCTCGGTGGGATCGACGAAGGCCCGCCCGGCCGGCGCCGGAGAATGGGCGCGGGCCGGGACGGGACTACTAGAAGGGTCGTCCATCATGGCCTCCCTTGTGCGGATGCGCCGTGCCGGCGGCAGCGACTGCCGTCGCCTTGCGGTTCGGCCGACCAGCGCAGCACCGGTCGTCCGGTGACGGGGCAGATGCGCCAGGCGGCGCGCGGGCAGGACGCCCGACCGGCGCCGGCCACGCCGCGGTACGGTTGATGAACGACGCGCATCGCGCGGGGACGATCGCCGGCATGCCGGCGGTTGTTCTCGGGCCGCGAGGCCCGCACGGCAAGAAGCGTTGCGAACGTGAAGTTCATGGCTCACCTCCTGACCGGATCGGACCCGGCCGGAGGCGAGCGACGATGGAGCCCTTAAGCCCTGGCGTCGATCACCCGACCGATCGGGTCGGATCCCGTCCTGCTCAGTTGTTGGAGCACCCGGGCAGTCAGGCCGACCGCCGTGGTGCTACTAGGGTAGCTGTCCATCGATCTGCTTCGATTGTGGGAAAAGGGCCCGGACGAACCAGGCACGACCGGCGTAGTGCGGGCGGCTCGGCCTGTCAACCCAAAAACGGCCACGCGCCCAATCTTCTCCGCCTTTGCTATCCTCATGCTCCGTCTGCATTTTTCCGGCCCGCGCGATCTGCGCGCGGCGCGCGCGGCCTCTGTCGAAAGGCCGCTGCCATTTTCGCGATGCAGAATTATATTTCATGGTCCGCCGTCGCATTCGGGCCTGGCGGGGACGAGGGAGACGAGCGGGTGTCGGGTGATGCGAGACGCGCATGTCGGCCGGCCGAGACCGAGGGCGCGGCAGCCATCGCGCCGGCTCCGGGCGAGCCGATGCCGGTCGCGCCCGGCATCTTCCTGGTGCGCCTGCCGCTGTCCTTTTCGCCCTGGCACGTCAATGCCTGGCTGATGGCCGACGGCGAGGGCTGGACGCTGGTCGATGCCGGCACCGACGATGCCGAGAGCCGCGCCCTGTGGGACAAGGTGTTCGCCGGGCATCTGGCGGGGCGGCCGCTGAAGCGCCTCGTCATCACCCATGCCCATCTCGACCATGTCGGCCTTGCCGGCTGGATCGTCGAGCGGTTCGGCGTGCCGCTGTGGATCTCCAGGACCGACTGGCTGCTGGCGCGCCACGCGCTTGCCGAGGATCCGGCGGCCTCGCTCGCCCGCGCCCAGGCCTTCCACCGGACCGCCGGCTGCAATGCCGGCTTCCTGGATTATCTCGCCGGCCACCAGTCGTTCTACACGGACCTGGTCGGCCCCTTGCCGCCGTCCTTCGTGCGCCTTGCCGACGGCGACGAGATCGGCATCGGCGCAGCCAGCTGGCGCGTCATCGTCGCGGCCGGTCATGCGCCCGAACAGATCTGCCTGTTCGAGCCGCGCCGGCGGCTGCTGATCGCGGCCGACCATGTGCTCGAAACCATCTCGCCCTATATCGGCGTCGTCGCGCAGGAGCCGGACGGCGATCCGCTGGGCGACTATCTCGCGGCGCTCGACCGGTTCAGGGCGCTGCCGGAGGATACGCTGGTGCTGCCGTCCCACGGCATGCCCTTCCATGGATTGCATCGCCGCATCGATGCGCTCGTTGCCGGCCACGAGGCGCGCCGCGCCCGGATCCTCGTCCAGTGCGACGGCGCACGCAGCGCCGCCGACATAGCGGGCGGCCTGTTCCGCCGGCCGCTCGACCACAGGCAGATGAAGTTTGCCGTCGGGGAGACGCTCGCGCACCTCAATCATCTCCTCCGCCGTGGCCGCGTGACGCGCCGGCTCGACGATACGGGCGTCTATCGCTATGGGCTGCGATAGAGGGCGAACAGCGAGTAGGGAACTGCGCGACAGACGTCTTGTCATCCCGGCGGCTCTCAGCTCCCTCATTCGCCATTCGACCTCAGTCCGGATTTTCCAAACTGAACATGCCGGTATCCTGGTCGAAGGCGAAGGTTTCGGCATAACGCGCCCAGGAGGTGACGCCGTCGAGCGTCTGCGTGGCGAAGGTCTCGGACATGTGGTCCTCGAGCTCGTCCTGGAAGCGGGCGGCCGGCGCCCGATGGCTCGGCCGCTCGTCCAGTACGCGGCGGATGTGAGCGGCCAGCGGCACGTAGGCGAGCAGGTGCTGGGCGAACAGGCTCTTGCGCGCATCGACCTCGCTCGCGGCGAAGCGCCGGCCCTCTTCGGTAAGCCGCACGGTGCCGACGTCGAGTTCGGCAAAGCGCAGCAGCTGCAGGGTTTCGGCGATCGGGAAGAGTTCGTCGACCTCGAGCTGCAGTTCGGAAGCGAGCGTCTGCAGGGCGGCGCGGCCGTCGTGCGGGCGGCCGCTCACCGCTTCCATCAGGCCAGCCAGCACATTGGTGGAGACCGGCGGCAGGATCATGCCGATGCCCGCGCCGTGGAAGACGCCGCCGCGCTGGGTCGGCCGGGCGGTCATGCGCGCATAGATGTCGTCGACGATCTGGCGGAAGGCTGGATCGAGCCGGTTGCGCGGCTGCGGCAGCTCCACCCCGATCTCGGCGATCACCCGGCCGGGATTGGACGAGAAGACCAGGATGCGGTCGGACATCAGCACCGCCTCCTCGATATTGTGGGTGACCATCAGGATCGAGCGGATCGGCATCCGGCCCTCCGTCCACAGGTCCAGGAGGTCGGTGCGCAACGTCTCGGCGGTCAGGACGTCGAGGGCCGAGAAAGGCTCGTCCATCAGCAGGACCTCAGGGTGCACGACGAGCGCGCGGGCAAGACCGACACGCTGGCGCATGCCGCCGGACAGCTCCTTCGGATAGGCGCTTTCGAAGCCGTCGAGGCCGATGAGGTCGATGGCGGCGAGCGCCCGCTTGCGCCGCTCGGCGCGTGCGACGCCCTTGGCCTCCAGGCCGATCTCGACATTCTCCAGCACCGTCAGCCAGGGGAACAGGGCAAAGGACTGGAACACCATGGCGACCTCGCTCGCCGGCCCCCGCACCGGGCGTCCGTCGATCGCGACCGTGCCGGCGCTGGCCGGCATCAGGCCGGCAATGATGCGCAGGAGGGTCGACTTGCCGGAGCCGGAGCGGCCGAGCAGGGAAACGATCTCGTTGTCGCGGAGGGTGAGGGCGACGTCGTCGAGCACGAGCAGGTCGTTCGTCGCGCCCTTCCGGTAGAGGTGGCGCAGCCTGTCGACGGTGACCAGCGCGCCATGGCCAGCGGCGGCCGTCGGCGGCGCTTGAACGGTGTGGCTGTTCATCGGGAAGCCTCCGGTCAGGTGAGGGTAAGACGGCGCTCGGCGAAGCGGTAGAGCGGGCGCCAGAGCAGCTGGTTGAAGACGACGACGAACAGCGACATGACCGCGACGCCCAGCACGACGCGCGGATAGTCGCCGCCGGCCGTGGCGTCGGCGATATAGGCGCCGAGCCCGGCGGCCCGCAGGCGCGTCTCGCCCCAGCTCGCCACCTCGGCGACGATGCTGGCGTTCCAGGAGCCGCCCGAGGCGGTCAGCGCGCCGGTGACATAGTAGGGGAAGATGCCGGGCAGGATGACCCGGCGCCACCATTGCCAGCGTTTCAGCCGGAACAGCACGGAGGCTTCGCGCAGGTCGGTCGGGAAGGCGCTCGCGCCGGCAATGACGTTGAACAGGATGTACCACTGGGTGCCGAGCACCATCAGCGGCGACAGCCAGATGTCCGGGTCGAGGCCGAAATGCACGATCAGCACGACGGCGAAGGGGAACAGGACATTGGCGGGAAAGGCGGCGAGAAACTGGGCGACCGGTTGCACCTTCTGCGCAACCATCGGCCTCAGGCCGATCCAGACGCCGACCGGCACCCAGACCAGCGAGGCGAGGGCGATCAGCACCATGACGCGCACGAGCGTGACGAAACCGTAGCCGAAGGCGGCCGCGACGTCGGCCGGCGAGAGCCTTGCCGAGAGATAGGCGGTCATCTGCCACAGGCCATAGCCGACCGCGAGGCCGACGAGGCCGAACCAGATGAGGCCGGCCAGCGGCGCGGCAAGCCGCGGCAAGGGCGCCGAAGGCAGGCGCGCCGGCCGCGCGGCAAGGCGGCCGATCAGCCCGACCAGTCGGACGAGCGGCAGGACGAGATGCTTCATCAGCCGCGTCTTGCGGATGAGGTCATAGACCCAGGACTGGGGCTGGCGCTGCGCCGCCGTGGTCTCGAAGCGGAACTTGTCGGCCCAGGCGACCACCGGCCGGAAGACGAGCTGGTCGTAGACGAGGATGGTGGCGGCGATCGCCGCCACCGCCAGGGCCACCGCCGTCATATCGCGTTCGGTTATGGCGAGGGCCAGCCAGGAGCCGATGCCGGGCAGGGCGATATTGACGTCGCCGACCGAAATCGCTTCCGAGGCGACGACGAAGAACCAGGCGCCCGACATGGACATCATCGCGTTCCAGACGAGACCGGGCACGGCGAAGGGGGCTTCCAGCCGCCAGAAGCGCAGCCAGGGCGAAAAGCCGAACTGGCGGCTTACCTCCTTCAGGTCGCCGGGCACGGTGCGCAGCGACTGATAGAAGGAGAAGGCCATGTTCCAGGCCTGGGCGGTGAAGATGGCGAAGATCGCCGCGCATTCGGCGCCGAGCTGGCTGCCGGGGAACAGGCCGAGGAAAAACATCACCGTGAAGGTGAGGAAGCCCAGCACCGGCACGGATTGCAGGATGTCGAGGGTGGGAATGATCACCATGGCCGCCCAGCGGCTCTTGGCCGCGAGGGTCGCCACCACGAAGGTGAAGACGAGCGAAAAGGCCATGGCCGCGAAGAGCCGCAGCGTGGTGCGCGCGGCATATTCCGGCAGGAGCCAAGGGTCGAGCCGCACGGGGGCGATGTCGAGGGCGGCGAGAGGCGCTCGCATGCCATCGAAGGAATGGGCGATGATGCTGAAGAGGCCGATCACCAGAACGAAGGCGATGGCATCGAACAGGTTCGGAGCATAGGCCGCGAGGCGCAGGCCCGGCGGCGCCTGCCTGAGGGCGTCGAGGAACTGGCGGGAAGTCATGGCTCACCTTGAGGCGCGATCGTCGGCCGCGACGATCACGGGTGAGCCGATCCTTCAGCGGATCAGGCGGGCACGCGCGTCGCCGACGGCACGGACAATCGACTGCTACTGTCGCTGGGCATTGTCGTCGGGGTTTCCTTGGATGTCCGGAGGGAGGGCAGGGCCCGGCCGCCGTTGCCGGGTGACATGCCCCCGCCCGGCACGCGAGTCAAATAAAAAGGGGATAAGGTTCGCGGCCTTGTGATGGGCTGGCCCTCGCCGGTCAGGCGCCGTGAGCCGCGGCCGGCAGCGCACTGTGCCGGCGCGCCAGGGCGATCAGCCGGGCGCGGTCCTCGGGCGCGAAGGCGCGCCAGGGCAGGTAGCGCCAGGCACGCGTGTTCAGCTTCAAGAGCAGGAGATGCTGCGTCGGCCTGATCTCGCGGACGATGCTCCAGGGGATCTTCAGTTCGGCCCCGGCTTCGTCACGCGTGACGAGGCCTTCGGCATCGGCCTCGTAGTGAAGCCGCCGGGCCGGCATGGGCATGCGGAGAAACTGGAGTTGGGTCGCAAGGCCGAGGATCAGGGTCCAGGCCGCGGTCGCCGCGACGGGCCACCAGCCGGCATGGGAAAGGAAGTGCCGGATGCCCGCGCCGGTATCGGCATCGAAAGCGGCGCGCTGGCCGTCGGTCAGGAAGGCAAACCACAATCCGACAAAAACCATGGTCGCCAGCACGAACATGCCGAGCACGGCACGGGGTAGCCAAACCAGGAAGAAGGCGAAGGCATCGCGTCGCAACAATGTCGCCTGCCCGGTCAGGCTTGCGCGGTCGGATGCGGTCATGGCGGTCCCTTCGATGACGCTGGTGGCATGCTCCTTCAGCAGCGAGGCCGGAGGCGATCAAATGTCCGGACCGCCGCCTGCCGCCGGCGGGCGTCCGGCAACCTGGCGGCCGATCAGGGCCTGCAGGCGTTTCTGGTCGTCGGCCGCAAAGGCGCGCAGCGGCAGGTAGCGCCAGGCACGGGTCTTCAGCTTCAGGACCAGGAGATGGCCGGTCGTTCTGACCTCGCGCACCATGCTCCAGGGCACCTTCAGCTCGGCGCCGGCCGCATCGCGGGTGATCAGCGCTTCGGCATCGGCCTTGTAGCTCACCGCCCGGCTCGCCGCGGGCAGGCGGCGAAACTGGAACCAGGCCAGGGCGAAAAGGGCGACGCCGTAGAAGGCCGTCGCGGCAAGGGGCACCCAGGCGATATCGGCAAGGATCTCCCGGACGCCCTCCCAGGGGTTGGCGGCATAATAGGCGCGCCGGCGCTCGGACATGCCGAACAGCCACGCCGCCGTGAAAGCCAGGCAGCACAGGGCGAACATGATCAGCAGAACGCGCGGCAGCCAGGTGGCGAGAAAGCGGAACTGATCGCTCTGCCGCAAGGTCGTCTGGCCGGTGACCGTGATGGGCTCGGACGTGTCGTCTGGGCGCAAATCGGGCATGGAACGAGGCAATCTCTCGACAAACAATCAAATGGCGCAACGGATATGGAAATTTCGGCCGCTGCGGCCGCCATGACAAGCGATGATTTCGATCGTATCCCGTGAGGGCGCCTCAGCGTTTCAGGATGGCGCTCTCGATGAAGCCGATCAGCGCCGCCGCGAAGGCCTCCGGGCCGACGTTGCGTTTGCGATATTTGGCGCGCTTGACATACCAGTCCTGGATCATCGGCTTGATCAGCGCGGCGGTCATGGTGATGTCGCCGACGGCGAAGGAGCGCTTCGCCTTGCCGGCCTCGAGGATGGCGGCGATCATGCCTTCCGTGCGCTGCTCGCTCATCGTCGCCTTGCGGCGCTCCTGCGGTGGAAAGGCCTTGGCCTCCATATAGGCGAAGACGAACCAGGGCAGCATGGTCTCCGACAGGAAGACGTGGCTGCGCACGAACCAGCGCAGATGTTCGGCCGGGTTGCCGGCGACCTCCGCGGGCGGCGCATCCAGCACCTCGACGACGATGCCGGTGACGGTGTCGAGGATCATCGCCAGCAGCGTGTCCTTGGTGTCGACATAGGCATAGAGCGCACCCATGCTGAGCCCGGTCTCCGCGACGAGGTCGCGCACCGTCATGGAATGGAAGGCGGTACGGTTGGCGAGCTTCAGGGTGGCGTCGACGATGCGGGCGAGATTGGCGGTCGCGACATGCGCCTTCTTGACCCGGATGGTCTCGCGGTGGCGCTTGAGGATACGCGCGCAGAGCGCCTCGGTGCCGAGATCGTAATGCGCCTGGAAGCTTGAAAGCCTGTCCATTCCTGTCGCTCCGGTCGGCCGGCGCGCCGCGGTGAGCCGCGCCCGGCCTGCTTCTCTCGATCGCCGAAAGCGGCCGTCGCCGCAAGGCCGCGTCTCCACCGTTCGGCGGAGGCGCGTCCGCATTGCATCATGGCACGGCTCAGCCTATAAAGCGAGCGCTCGCTCGTTTTTTGAAAGGTACGTCGATGGACTTCACGATCTCAGCCGAACTCGACGACCTGCGCCGGCGCATCGCCGCCTTCGTGGAGACCGAGATCCTGCCGCTGGAGGCCGATCCCGCCTCCTATGACGCGCACGAAAACATCGAGCTCGGCCTGCTCGACCGGGTCAGGGCCAAGGCGCGCGCGCAGGGGCTCTGGTGCCTCCAGCTGCGGCCGGAGACCGGCGGGCTCGGCGCCGGCCGGGTCGGCATGGCGGTCTGCTACGAGGCGATGAACCGCTCGATCTTCGGCCCCGCCGTGTTCAATTCGGCGGCGCCTGACGACGGCAACATGATGGTGCTCGAAGCGATCGCGACGCCCGACCAGAAGCAGCGCTGGCTTCAGCCGATCGTCGAGGGCCGCGTGCGCTCGGCCTTCGTCATGACCGAACCGCATCCGGGCGGCGGCTCCGACCCGTCGATGATGATGACGCGTGCCGAGCGCCAGGCCGACGGCTCCTATCGCATCTACGGCCACAAATGGTTCATCACCGGGGCTGCCGAGGCCGCACACTTCATCCTGATCGCCCGCACGGGCGAGGACGCCCGCGGCGGTCTGACCGCCTTCATGTTCCACCGCGACCAGCCGGGCTGGAAGATCGTCAGGCGCATCGGCATCATGGGGCCGGAGGAGCATGGCGGCCACTGCGAGATCGCCTTCGACGGCCTGGTCATCCCGCCCGAGGACGTGCTGATGGGCGAGGGGCAGGGCATGAAGATCACCCAGATCCGCCTCGGCCCGGCGCGGCTGACCCATTGCATGCGCTGGCTGGGCCTTGCCAAGCGCTGTGTCGAGATCGCCAACGACTATGCCGCGACCCGGCAGGGATTCGGCGTGCGGCTGGCCGATCGGGAAAGCGTGCAGCTGATGCTCGGCGGGCTCGCCATGAACATCGAGATCGGCCGGCTCCTGGTCATGAAGGCGGCCTGGGAGCTCGACCGCGGCAATTTCGCCCGCAAGGAGGTCTCCATGGCGAAGATCCAGGCGGCCAATACGCTGCACCAGGCGGCCGACGTGGCGATCCAGATCAACGGCGCCCGCGGCTATTCCAAGGACACGGTGCTCGAATGGATCTATCGTTACGCCCGGCAGGCGCGCATCGTCGACGGCGCCGACGAGGTGCATCGCATGGTGCTGAGCCGGGCCCTCAGCGGCGAGGGATCCGACTTCTGGCGCTGGCCGGTCGCGCGCGACTGACGCGGCCTCGTTGGGGGAAACGGCGCACCGCGACGCCGGTGCGCCTCAGCTTTTGGACGGCTGGCCATCGGCGCCCGCAGCCTCTAGGGCTTGAGGGCGGAATCAAGGCCGGGAGAGATCATGGCGGAAACGAGCAAGGGCGGGCTGACGCCGGCCTTCGATGTCGAGAAGCTGGATGGCTATCTGAAGGCCGAGCTCGGCGTTTCCGGCCGGCCGGAGATCGTGCCGATCTCCGGCGGCCAGTCCAATCCGACCTTCTTCGTCACCTATGACGACCGCAGGCTGGTGCTGCGCAAGCAGCCGCCGGGCGAACTCCTGCCTTCGGCCCATGCCATCGATCGCGAATTCCGGGTCATCTCCGCGCTGGCCGGCACTCCCGTGCCGGTGGCGCCGGCGCTCGCCTTCTGCACCGATCGCAGCCTGATCGGCACGCCGTTCTATGTCATGACCAGGCTCGAAGGCCGGGTGTTCCACGATTGCGCCCTGGCGAATGTCGCACCGGCCGAGCGGACGGCCATGTACCGCTCCATGGCCGAGACCCTGGCAGCGCTGCACAATGTCGACCCCGCCGCCTGCGGCCTTGCCGATTTCGGCCGGCCGGGCGCCTATTTCGCCCGGCAGATCAGCCGCTGGACGCGCCAGCTCGAAGCCGCGGGCAGCGATTCCAATGCCGATTTCAAGCGGCTGATCACGTGGTTGCCGGCTCATATTCCCGACGACGAAACCTCGGGCATCGCCCATGGCGACTATCGGATCGGCAATCTGATGTTCCATCCGATCGAGCCGCGCGTGATCGCCGTGCTCGACTGGGAGCTTTCGACGCTCGGCCATCCCCTCGGCGACCTCAGCCACAGCTGCACGGCCTGGCTGACCGCGCCGGACGAATATGGCGGACTGGCCGGCCTCGATCTCGCCACCCTCGGCATTCCCGGCCAGGAGGCCTATGCGGCGGACTATTATGGCGCGGTTGGCCATGGGGCGCGGCTCGCACCCTTCCACATGGCCTATGCGCTGTTCCGCTGGGCGGCGATCTTCGACGGAATCGCCGTCAGGGCGAGGGCCGGCACGGCCGCCGCCGCCAATGCCGGGGAGGTCGGGCGCCTTGCCGGCGTCTTTGCCCGGCGCGCCGCCGGCTTCACCTAAGATCCGACAGGAGGCCGAGCGCCGCGGCGGCTTGCGCCAGGCCGCGGCCTTGCCGCGTTTCCGATAAGCGCACCAGCACGTTCGCGACGCCGGTCCCATAACGAAACGGGCCGCCCGAAGGCGGCCCGTCCGTCATGATCTTCTGGCGAAGATCGATGCTTATCAGTAGCGAGCAACCACGGCGCCCGGGCCGGTCGAGAACAGGTAGTTCACACCGATCTTGATCAGGTGAGCGTCGTTGTTCTGCGAACGGAAGCGGTAGTTGAAGCCGTCCGAAGCCAGAGCGTTGATGGTCTGGTTGCCGAAGCTGACGTAGTTGTACTCGAGCTTGACGGTCCAGTTCTGGTACGCGGCGTATTCGATACCGCCACCGATCGTCCAGCCGACATTCGACGAACGCGAGCCCGACAGGGTCAGCGGGCCGCACGGAGCCGCCGAGCAGGTGTCGGTCACGCGGGTGCTGCCGCCGCCGAGAGCAAGACCGCCCTTCACGTAGATGAGGGTGCGATCGAAGGTGTAGCCGAGGCGGGCGGTGATCAGGCCGTAGACGCTGTCGTTGATACGGCCGACCGTGTCGAGGCCCGGCGAGGTCGGGTCAGCGCGGCGAGCGCCACCGAGATAGCCGAGTTCGCCTTCAACACCGACGAGGAAGTTCGGCGACACCTGATAGTTGTAGCCGATCGTGCCACCGCCGAGGAAGTTGGCGGTGTTCTTACCCCAGGTACCCGGCGTGTTGTAGCCGTCGAGGTCGTTGAAGCGGGCGTTGCGGAGGCTGACGCCGAGATAGCCACCGACGTAGAAGCCGGTCCAGGAGAAGACCGGGGCAATGACAGCGGCCGGGACTTCGACGCGACGAACGCCGAGGTCGGCGGCCTGAGCGCCGGAAGCGAAGGCGGCGAGCGCGGTGCCGGCGAGGAGCAACTTCTTCATGACTATGCCTTTCTAATCCTGTTTGGACTGCGCTCTGTTGCAGTCAGCCAGAGATCTGAACAGCGAATTGTCCAACTCCCGTTGAACGTCGGTCTCGAAAAGGTGGCTGACCGATTTCGTTGTTATGCTTGGGATACTCCACCGTTCGGAGGAGTCAATCGGCCAGAGGCTACGCGTACGGTCTTTCAGGCTGCCGCCGGGGTCTTGACGGGGGACCTGTGCCCTGACCGACACAGGTTTTGACGGCAACTGGCCGAATTTGTGGCGGATATGAGGCGGGTGGTCAACCCCCCGGTCCGGTCCCGGGGAGAGACTCAGGCCGCGCCGGCCGCCTGGTGCTGGCGTGCAATCAATTGCAGGCTGTTGAGCGCCACGGTCGCCGCCAGCAGGGCCGACATGCCGCCGACATCATGGGGCGGGCTGACCGTGTTGATGTTGATTCCGACGAGATTGAGCCCGCCGCAGGCCTCCAGCACGGCAAGGCCCTCGCGGGCCGAGGCACCGCCCCAGGTGGGGGTGCAGACGCCCGGCGCCACCGACGGATCGAAAAAGTCCATGTCGTAGGAGAGGTAGACCGGACGGTCGCCGATGGTGCGGCGGATCTCGGCGAAGACATCGTCGATGCCGCGCGAGAGGAGCTCGTTCATCGGAACCACCCGGTAGCCCAGTGCCAGGCCATGGGCGTGCACACCGGGCACCATGGTGGCGCCGCGCATGCCGACCTGGAACGAGCGCTCGGCGTCGACGAGGCCTTCCTCGACCGCCCGGGAGAAGGCCGTGGCGGTGTTGTAGCCGGGGATCGGATAGGCGTCGGTATGGGCGTCGATGTGGAGGATGACGAGGTCGGGATAGACGCGGTGGAGGGCGCGCATCTCGGGCAGCGCGATGGCGCCGTCGCCGCCGAGCGAGACCACCACGGCGCGCTTCTCGGCAATCGCTCCGACGGCCGCCTCGATGGCGGCATAGGACGGCTCGACCTCGCCGGAGAGGACGCGCGCGTCGCCGACGTCGATGACGCCGAGGGCTTCGAGCGGATTGATGCCGGTGGTCCAGTCATAGGCGCGCAGGAGCTGGGACTGCTCGCGGATGGCGGCGGGGCCGAGGCGCGAGCCGATGCGCTGGGGATGGGTGCCGCAGTCGAAGGGCAGGCCGAGGATCACCGCCTTGGCATCGCCGATCTCGGTGCGGTGGGGCACGCCCATGAAGGTGGGCGCGAAGGCGAAGGGGGTCGCCGTCATGATGGGTCCTGCTGCCTTTTCGGGGGATGTCGCAGCGGGCCGGCAGTGGCCGGCCCGCAATGGGATGCGTGAGCGGACGGCGCTTCGCGCGAAGCGCGCGGACGCGATCAGGACGCGATCACGTCCATGTAGCGGTTGAGGGCCGCGGCATAGTGCTCGGCATACCACTCGGCTTCGACGATCACCTGCTTGGCGAAGTTCTCCGGCGAGCCGCAGTCGAGCGCCTTCAGCTCGGCCGGCACCAGCGCCGAGGCGGCGGGATTGATCGGGCCGTTGCCGACGCGCTTGAACAGCTCGACCTGGCTTTGCGGGTCCTGGGCCGAGGCGATGAATTTCCAGGCGAGCGGGCCGGCCGGATTGCCCTTCGGCACGATCCAGGCACCGGCGAACAGCACGCCCTGGTCGAAGGTGAACTGGATGCGGTCGCCGACCTCCTTGGCGAGCAGCATGGAGCGGGTGTGCCACAGATTGCCCATGACCACCTCCTTGTTGCGGAACAGCTGCTGGCTCTCCGCGCCGGTGCTCCAGAAGATGGTGTGCTGCTTGATCTGCTTGATCTTGTCGAGGGCGCGGTCGACGTTGATCGGATAGATCTTGTCGGGCGCGACCCCGTCGGCCATCAGGGCCGCTTCCAGCATGCCCTCGATATTGTTGCGCAGGGTGCGCTTGCCCGGGAAATCCTTGACGTTCCAGAAGTCGGCCCAGGATTTCGGCGTCGCGCCCTTCAGCGCCTCGCGGTCGTAGGTCAGCGCGAAGGAGTAGAGATAGGCGCCGACGCCCCAGTCGGACCGGTGCGCCGGGCGCAGCTTGTTGTAGGCGACGATGTTCCAGTCGACCTGCTCGAGCAGATTCTGCCGGCCGAGCTCGAGCGAGGCCGGCATGGTCCGGTCGCAGACGTCCCAGGTGACCGCGCGGCTCTCGACCATCGCCTTGATCTTGCCCGAGGTCGGGCCGGCGCCGTTGATCACCGCCTTGACGCCGGCATTGGCGGCGGAGAAGGGCTTGGCCCAGATGTCGTCATAGGCCGGCACGGCGTCGCCGCCCCAATTGACCACCACCACTTCGGAGGCGGCGGCATGGGCCGGGGTGAAGCGCAAGCCGGCGGGCACCACGCCGAGGGCGGCGATCGCCTGCAGGAAGCGGCGGCGATGGACGCGCTTGCCCTCGCTCTCTTCGCGCAGGATGGCGAGGCAGTCCTCGCGGAATTCCTGATGTTCTGACGTCGACATGCTGCCCTCCTCTGTGGTGCCCGCTTCAGGCCCTGGCTTCGCGGGTCCGGAATGTCTTGACGGCGACGACGGCGACCGTCGCCACGATCATCAGCGTGCCCATGGCGGCGATCGCCGGATCGATATTGTCGGCAAGTCCCTCCCAGATGCGGCGCGGCAGGGTGGTGACGCGCCGGCTGGTGACGAACAGCGCGACCACCGTCTCGTCCCAGGAGGTGATGAAGGCGAAGACCGCACCGGAGGCGACGCCGGTGGCGATCTGCGGCAGCACGACCCAGCGCATGGCCTGGGAGGCGGTGGCGCCGAGGCTGCGCGCGGCCTGTTCCAGCTTGTGGTCGAGATTGGCGAGCGCGCCGGCCACCGTCAGCACGACGAAGGGCAGGCCCTTCATGGTGTGGATGAGCACGAGGCCGAGATAGCTGTCGAGCAGGCCGATCACCGCCCAGGCCTTGTAGAAGGCGATGGCGTGGACGATCGGCGGAACGATGATCGGCGCCAGCATGAGCAGCCTGAGGCGCCGGGCGAGCGGCACGCCGAGCCGCCAGGCGCCGACCGCGAAGGCGGTGCCGAGGCTGCCGGCGAGGACGGTGGCGCCGAGCGCCACCATCAGGCTGTCGAGAATGCTCTTCGACCAGCGCGCATCGTTGACGAGGCTCGCATAGTGGCGCAGCGACAGGCTGCCCGAAGGGAGCGACAGATAGCGCTCCGGGGTGAACGAGATCGGGATCACCACCAGGATCGGCAGGATCAGGAAGGCCGCCGTCGCCCAGGCGAGGATGCGGGGGAGGGACAGGCCGGTCGGGCGTTCGTCTTGCAGTGCCATGGTTGCGCCCGTCACTTCTTCAGAGCCGCTTCGACATCCATGAAGCGGCTGAGCCAGAAGACCAGGAGAAGGACGCTGGCGAGCAGGGTGGAGGCGAGCATGGCGGCAAGGCCCCAGCGCAGGGTCTCGGAGATCTGCACGCTGACATATTCGGCGACCATGATGGTCTTGCCGCCGCCGAGGATGGCGGGGGTGATGTAGAAGCCGAGCGAAAAGATCAGCACGATCACGCCGGCGCCGATCAGCCCGGGCAGGCTCATCGGCAGGAACACCCAGCGGAAGGCCTGGAAGCGCGTCGCGCCGAGCGCACGGGCCGCCGGCATCAGGCTGCGGTCGATGCCGGCCATGTTGGCATAGAGCGGCAGGATGGCATAGGGCAGCATGTAGTGGATCATGCCGATCATCACGCCGGTTTCGTTGCGCACCAGCTGCAGCGGCGCATCGATCAGGCCGAGGCCCATCAAGGTCGCGTTGACGAGGCCGGAGGACTGCAGGATCGCGACCCAGGCGAAGGCACGGATCAGCGCGCTGATCCAGAAGCTCGCCAGCACGACGGCGAGCAGGATCTGGCGCTCGCGCGGGCCGCACTGGACGAGGGCATAGGCGACGGCATAGCCGAGCAGCAGGGTCACGACCGTCGTGATCGCGCCGATCCTCAGCGTGGTGATCAGCACGCGCTGCACCGCGCCGTTGCTGGCGAGTTCGGCATAGTTGGCAAGGCCGGTCTTCGGCACGGTGACGCTCATCACCAGGACGTTGACCACCGGCACCACGTAGAACAGGCCGAGCACGATGCAGGGCGCGATCAGGAGCGCCCAGTAGAGCCACTCGCCATGCGCGCGGCCGGGAGTGTCGATCGCCGCGGCGCTCATCGGCCAGGCTCCGCGCGCGGCTCCACCAGGATCGCCGCGTCGGGGGCCCAGGAGGCGACGATCTCGTCGCCTTCGGCGAGCGCGATGGCGCCCGCCGGCATCAGGGCGGCGAGCTGCGAGCCGTCCGCCAGGGTCAGCGTCACCTCGCAGGTCGCGCCGAGATAGGTGAGCTCGCTGACCCGGCCGCGCGCCGAACAGGCATCCGCCGAAGGCTCGGTGCGGTGCAGGCGGATCTTTTCCGGGCGCAGCGCGGCGACCGCCCGGGCGCCCTCGCCAAGGTCCTGCTGCCGGCCGACAGCGGCCCAGCTCGTCAGCGCCGGGCCGGCGATTTCGGCAAGGCCGTCGGCGCGGCGGCCGATGCGGCCGCGCAGGAAATTGCTCTTGCCGAGGAAGCCGGCGACGAATTCGGTGGCCGGCCGCTCGTAGAGCTCGGCCGGCGGCGCGCATTGCAGGATGCGGCCGCGGTCCAGGATGACGATGCGGTCCGACATGGTCAGCGCCTCCTCCTGGTCGTGGGTCACATAGATGAAGGTGGTGCCGACCTGGCGGTGGATCGCCTTGAACTCCGACTGGAAGTCCTTGCGCAGCGCCCGGTCGAGCGCGCTCAGGGGCTCGTCCAGCAGCAGCAGCTCGGGCTCGAACACCAGCGAGCGGGCGAGCGCCACGCGCTGCTGCTGGCCGCCGGAAAGCTGGCGCGGCAGGCGGCCGGCAAAGGCGCCGAGCTGGGCCATTTCGAGCGCCGCCTCGATCTTCGGGCGGGCCGCCGCGCCGCGGATGCCGCGGGCGCGCAGCGGAAAGGCGACGTTGTCATAGACGGTCAGGTGCGGGAACAGCGCATAGCCCTGGAACACCACGCCGAAATTGCGCCGCTCCGGCGGCAGGCCGGTCACGTCGACCCCGTCGAGCAGGATCTGGCCCGCGGAGGGCGCGACGAACCCGGCAATGCTCATCAGGATCGTCGTCTTGCCGGACCCCGACGGGCCGAGCAGCGTGACGAACTCGCCGGCCTTGATGTCGAGATGGGTCTCGTGCAGCGCGACGAAGTCGCCATAGCGCTTGGCAAGACCGGACAAGACCAGATTGTTTTTCACCGCCTCGACGCCCCGTTCGTCCCAGCGCCCCCGGGCGCCCCAAAAACGCCAAAAGTGTTGGTCCAGCACGACCTGGAGGTCAAAACGAATTATATGCAAAATATATAATCTCAAATTATAACCACCTGGCGACTATGCCGTCCCCGGGCGAGGAAACGCCATGGATACCCGTCATCTGGAAGCCTTTCGCGCGGTGATCGAAACCGGTTCGATGACGGCGGCCGCCGCGCTCACCGGCAAGTCGCAGCCGGCGGTGAGCAATCTCATCACCCGCCTCGAGGACGAACTCGGGCTCGCCCTGTTCAAGCGGCGCAAGGGCAAGCTGGAAGCCACCCCCGAGGCGGCGCTGTTCTACGAGGAGGCGCGCCGCTCGCTCGGCGCGCTGGAGCGCACCATGGAGGTGGCGCGCGACCTGAAGCGCGTGAAATCGGGCACGCTGGCGCTGGCGAGCCAGCCGGGCCTTGCGACCTATGTGCTGCCGCCGATCATTGCCGAACTCCTGAAGCGCTGGCCCGACGGCACCGTGCGCTTCATCACCCGCTCGTCGCCGACGGTGCGCGATCTCGGCCGCATCGATGCCTTCGATATCGGCTTTGCCGAACTGCCGATCGACAGTCCGGCGGCCATCATCGAGGTCTTCCAGATCGGCTGCGTCGCGGTGCTGCCGGCCCGTCATCCGCTCGGCCGGCATCCGGTGATCACGCCGGCCCTGCTCGAAGGCGTGCCGGTCATCTCGCTCTATGCCGATCACTTCCTGCACGAGGCGATCGAACGGGCCTTCGCCGAGGCCGGCGTGGCGCTGAAGATGGCGGCCCATGTCGAGTTCTTCGGCTCGGCCTGCGCGCTGGTCATGGAAAATCTCGGTGTCACCATCGTCGACGCCGCGACCGGCGCGCATTTCGACAAGCTCGGCCTGGTGATCCGGCCGTTCGAGCCGCAGCTCTTCTACAAATTCGCCATGTTCCGCCCGACCAACCGGCCGCTGTCGCGGATCGCCACCGACTTCGTCGCGGAGTTCCGCAGGATGTCGACGGCGCGGCCGGGCTGAGGCGGCATCAGGGCGCGACCGGTTCGAGCCCGCACCACTCGGCGATGAACAGGGCGATCGCGCCAGTGATCCGGCGGATCGACGAGATCCTGACGCGCTCGTCGAAGCCATGGATGTTTTCGGCGAGCGGGCCGTAGGTCAGGCAGGGAATGCGGGTCACGGCGACATCCGGACATCGGGGATGAAGCTTCGGGTGGCGGATCAGTCGAGGTCGCGCAGCAGGCCGGCGAGGATCGCGCAGCGGCGCGCCAGCGTGGAGCGGATCATGTATTCGCCGGGCGTGTGCAGGCCCGCGCCGTCGACGCCGAGGCCGTCGAGGGTCGGGATGCCGAGGGCGCCGGTGAAGTTGCCGTCGCTGCCGCCGCCGAACTGGCCATGGCCGAGCTTGAGGCCGGCCTCGGCCGCGATCGCGCGGGCGCGCTCGAACAGGGCGAGCGTGCCGCGCCCGCACTGGAAGAGCGGGCGGACCGGGCCGGGCTCGACCTCCACGGTCACGCCCTGGCCGCGCTCGTCGGCAAGGCCGAGCATGGCGGCGCGGACACGGGCGACGCTCGCTTCCGTCGGCGAGACGCAGAGCACCTCGGCCTCGCAGGCCGTCGGGATGACATTGACGAACTTGCCGCCCCTGACGACGCCGACGCTGAAGGTCTCGCCGGTGTCGAAATCGGACCGCGTCTCGATCTCGCCGATCAGCTCGGCCATGGCGGCGATGGCGCTCTTGCCGCGGCGGTTGTCGACGCCGGCATGGGCCGGCCGGCCGCGCGTCCGGATGACGAAGCGCTGGAAGGCATGCCGGCCGGTGACCACCCGCCCGTCATGGGAGGGCTCCGGCACCAGCACGTAGCGCTGGCGCAGCGCTTCCCGTTCGATCAGGTCGCGGCTGGTCGGGCTGCCGATCTCCTCATCGGGAATGAACAGGAAGGTGACGGGAAGCTTCGGTTTCAGGTTCAGCCGGCCGATGAGCTCCAGGGCATGGAGCGCCATGCGCATGCCGCCCTTCATGTCATAGATGCCGGGGCCATAGATCCGGTCACCCTCGATCGAGACGGCGAGGTCGCGGCCGACGGAATCGGCGCCGTGCACGGTGTCGAGATGGCCGAGCACCAGGATGCCGCCCTCGATCTCGCCGCCGGGGCCGGCGAGCCGCGCGATCACCGTGTCGCCATAGACCTCGCCAGGCTTGCGCTCGACCGCCAGGCCGAGGCGCGCCGCCTCGGCCGCCGCCAGATCCATCATCCTGTCGACGCCGGCCTTGTCGAAGGTCGGGCTGTGGATGCGTGCCCAGGCCATGATGGCCTCGGCAAGCTCGGTTTCATGGACCGCGGCGACAAGCGACATCGATGGGTTCCTCCGAGGGAGCAGCGCGGCGCAGCCTCGATTAAAATGATACAAGTGTCAACAGGTGGTACTTTGCCGACGAGGCGGTGCCGCGCGTTGCCGACTCTGACCATCGGCTCTACCGGTGAGGAGAGATCATTTGCCGCCGAAAGCCGCGACCATGCCTGAGCCACCGAGAAAGGTGCCGACCCGTGCCGGGGTGCCGATCGTACGGGCGGTCGAGCGCTCGATCGCGCTGCTGCGGGTGTTTCAGCCCGGCCGGCCGCGGCAGACGCTGACCGAGCTGGCCGGCGCCACCTCGCTCGACAAGAACACCGCGCGGCGGCTGCTGCACACGCTGGAGGCGGGCGGGCTGGTCGATCACAAGGACGGGCTCTATGCGCTGAGCCATGGCCTGCTCGAACTGTTCTCCGCCGTCGATATCGGTGGGTCGCTGCGCGAGGTGGCGGCGCCGGTGCTGCGCGTGATCGCCGAGGAGACGTCGTCGACGGCCTTCCTGTGGGTGCACCGGGACGGCATGGCGGTCTGCATCGAGCGCGTGCGGCCGACCGCCCCGCGCGTCGAGGTCACCTGGTCGGCGGTCGGAAGCCGCACCACGCTGAACAGCGGCGGCGGGCCGCTGGCGCTGCTCGGCCATCTCGCGCCGGCCGACCGTGCGCGCGCCCTCGACCAGGTCATGGTGCGGCGGACGCCGTTCAGCCTGGTCGACAGGAGTGAGCTCACCGCCCGGGCCGCCGAGATCGCCCGCGACGGCGCGGTCCTGGCGGCGGACGACTATATTGTCGGGCTTACGGCGCTCGGCGTGCCGGTCGTCGACCGGCACGGGCAATTGCTCGGTGCGCTCAGCATCTCGACGCTCGGCGATCACGCGCGCGAGCTCGTGGCATCAGGCTATTTCGCGACATTGAAGGCCCATGCCGCCGCGCTCGGGCGGCGGGCGCTCTGACCACCGGCATGCGGACGGCGCCTCGGGCGCGGCCGGCGCCGCATGGCTCGGTTGTGCCTGCGCCGCTTGCCGGTGAGGACCTGCCCATCTAAGCCGCCGCCGGATCGCGCCCGAGCAACAGGAGGCGGACAATGAGCCGCGACGTGCCTGCGGAGCCACAGAACATCTATGACGACCCGACCTTCTTCGCCGGTTACCGGGCCTTGCGCCAGAACGACAGCGGCCTCAACGGCGCGCTGGAGACCCCGGCGCTGCGCGCGCTCCTGCCGGCGCTTGCCGGTCTCCGGGTGCTCGATCTCGGCTGCGGTTTCGGCGATTTCGTGCGGTTCGCCCGGAGGCAGGGCGCGGCGGCGGTGACCGGGCTCGACATTTCCGAGCGCATGCTGGAGGAGGCGGCACGGCTCACCGACGATCCGGCCATCGGCTATGTCAGGGCCTCGATCGAGGATTTCCGGCCGGTCTCGGGCGCCTTCGACCTCGCCGTCTCCTCGCTCGCCCTGCATTACGTGGCGGACTACCGGTCGGCGGTGTCGCGCGTCTTCGACGCGCTAGCGCCCGCGGGCCGTTTCGTCTTCTCGGTGGAACATCCGATGTGCACGGCTGATCCCTCAGGCTGGACCTGCGATGCGGCGGGCCGGCCGCTGCATTGGCCGGTCGACCGCTATCGCGAGGAGGGCAGGCGCGACACCCGCTGGTTCGTCGACGGCGTCGTCAAATATCACCGCACCGTCGAGACCTATGTCACGGGACTGATCGCTGCCGGTTTCCGGATCGAGGCGCTGGGCGAGCCGGCGCCGACCGCCGCTGCGCTGGCGGCACGGCCGGAGCTGGCGCTGCATGCGCGGCGGCCGCCGTTCCTGCTGCTGTCGGCGCTGCGGCCGGCCTGACGCTTCGGTCAGGCCATCTGCGCATCGAGATGGGCCGTGCCGCGCCGGCGGACCCAGGCTTCGAGATCGCGGGGCGGCAGCGCCTTGGCATAAAGGAAGCCCTGCAGCACATGGCAGCGCAGCGCCTGCAGGAAGCGCCGCTGCGCCTCGCTCTCCACGCCCTCGGCGACGACGTTCAGCGCCAGGCTGTGGCCGATGCGGATGACCGCAGAGGCGACGGCGCGGGCGTTCTGGTCGGTTTCGAGATCGCGCATGAAGCTGCGGTCGATCTTCAGCTCCTCGATCGGCAGGCGGGTGATCGACGACAGGCTGGAATAGCCGATGCCGAAATCATCGAGCGACAGGCGGACGCCGAGCGCATGGACCGCCTGCACGGTGGCGGTGGTGTCCGCGCGCTGATCCATCATGACGCCCTCGGTGATTTCGAGGGTGAGCTCCCTGGCGTCGAGCCCGTGACGTTGCAGCGCCGCGGCAACGATGTCAGGCAGGCGGCGGCTGCGGAAGTTGAGCGGCGACAGATTGACCGAGACGGTGGGGATGAGGATGCCGCGCTGGCGCCATTCCGCCATCTGGCGGCAGGCTTCGCCCAGCACCCATTCGCCGACCTGCTCGATCAGGCCGGTTTCCTCCGCAACGGCGATGAACTTGTCGGGCGGGATGTTGCCGAGCACCGGATGGTGCCAGCGGGCCAGCGCCTCGACGCCCTGCAGGGCGTCGTCCTCGGCACGCACCTGCGGCTGGTAGTGCAGTTGCAGGCCGCCCTGGCCGAGCGCGTCGCCGAGCGCCGCGCCCAGGACGAGCCGCTCCTGGGACAGCTGATTCATGTCCTGGCTGAAGAAACGATGCGTGCCGCGGCCGGAGGCCTTGGCCTCGTACATGGCGGTGTCGGCATGTTTCAGCAGGGCCTCCTTGTTCAGCCCGTCGCGCGGGTAGAGGCTGATGCCGATGCTGGCGGAGACCGGCAGGGCCATGGTCTCGACCTGGACCGGATCGGCGAGCGCGCCGAGGATGCGGTCGGCCACCTGGGCGGCATCGCCGATGCCGCAGTCGTTCAGCATGACCACGAATTCGTCGCCGCCGAGCCGGCTGACGATGTCGCCGGCCCTCAGCTCGGCCTGCAGGCGGCGGGCGATCTCGACGAGCAGGGCGTCGCCGGCGGAATGGCCGAGCGAGTCGTTTACGTCCTTGAAATTGTCGATGTCGAGGAACAGCAGCGCGAGCTGCCTGCCGCCGGCGGCGGCCGTGGCGATCGTCTGGTCGATCCTGGCGCCGAGCATGAGACGGTTCGGCAGGCCGGTCAGCGTGTCGTAATAGGCGAGCTGGTCGATATAGGCCTTGGCATCGTGGCGCTCGATGGCGAGCGCGCAGAGATGCACGCAGGCCTCGACCAGACGCTCGTGCCAGGCACTCGGCCCGCGCTTCTCGCGGAAATAGAAGGCGAAGGTGCCGGCGACGCGGCCATCCTTGAGCTTGATCGGGCTCGACCAGCAGGCGAGCAGGCCGAGCGGCAGCGGCAGTTCCTTGTACGGCGCCCAGAGCGGGCTCGTGTCGATGTCGTCGACGAGAACGGGAATGCCGAGATAGGCGGCCGTGCCGCAGGAGCCGACATTGGGACCGATCGGCACGCCGTCGAGCGCCCGGCTGTAGTGGTCGGGCAGGCTGGGGCCGGCGAGCGGGCGGATGCAGCCGGCGCCGTCGATGCGCAGGATCGAGCAGACGACGCCGGGGGTGATCGCCT
The DNA here is from genome assembly GCA_000751295.2 of bacterium YEK0313. NCBI lineage: Bacteria > bacterium YEK0313. The sequence goes on along the minus strand of CCMO02000001.1, from coordinate 4,647,366 downwards.
CGACCTGACGGCAGATGAGATCGGTGACCTCGCCCAGCGGCCGGTCGTTGGCAAGCGCCTCGAGCACGCGCTGCTGCAGCATCTGGGTCTGCTTGGCTTCGGTGATGTCGGCGATGACGGAGACGGCATGGCGGAACCGCCCGGTCTGGTCGCGGATCGGGTTGATCGAGGCCGAGAGCCAGATTTCACGACCGGATTTGGTATAGCCGAGGATCTCCTCGCGCAGCCCGCGCTCGCGGCCGGCAAGGCCGTTGAGATGGGCGAGGGTCTTCGGATCGGTGTGGCGGCCGCGCAGGAGCGCGGTGGGCGAGCGGCCCATCACCTCGGACCGTTCATAGCCGAACATGGTCGTGAAGGCCCGGTTGCAATAGACGATGCGACGCCTGATGTCGGTAATGATGACGGCCCGGTCGGTTTCGTCGGCGACCAGCGAGGGAAGATAGATCTCCTCGCGCCGCTGCATGTCGGCGGTGATGTCCCTGGCGAAGGCCGCGCGGAAGCGGAGGTCGCCGGAGCGGATGTCGGATAGCGAAAGCGTGATCCAGGCGATGCTGCCGTCCTTGCGTGCGACCGGCAGCTCCGTGCTGGTGCCGGGACGGGGCGGGGAGGCGCCCGACGGCCTGGTGGAGGGCGATCGCCTGGGCGTCGGCAGCGACAGAAGCAGGCTGCTCTCGCGGCCGATCACCTCGTGGCGGCCATAGCCCCACAGGCGTTCCGCCGCCTGATTGAAGAACGTCACCGTATCGTCGGGACCGAACATGACGACGGCGTCGATGGCCTGCTCCAGGACCGGACCAAAGAGTGCACACGCGCTATCGGCTTGCTGGCTTTCGCCCATTGCTTGACCCGCAGACCATCTGCCTTTCTCAGCGAGGCGATAGCATGCAGAAATGGACGGATCTGTCCAGCAAACCTAAAAGACATGTCTCATTCTTGGTGTATATGATCGATACGTGCCGGATTTTTTCCCTTGTGACTTCGCCTTGCTGCGTGGATTGCGGCTTTTGCCGTGCGCCAAGCTCGCGGTGTCTCCAACAGGGGCATTCTTCCGTTGCGGAAGATTTAATGTATCGCGTCGCTCAGGCGGAGGCAGGACTGGCGCAAACGATGCCTTGACTCCGGTCTGGCAAAGCTGTTTGATGAGAACAAAATAGGAACAAGACATGGGCGCGGCACCGGATACCCTCCGCGCGCTGAAATTGCAGCTGGCGGCTCTGGAGCGGCCGGCGGCCTTTGATGCGTCGCAAATCTTCTCTTTCGGCCTGCCGATGGTGGATGATCCGCTGGGCGGCGGGCTCGATCGCGCGGCGCTGCACGAAGTGTTCGCGCGTGCACCGGCCGATGCCGCGGCCGCGGCCGGTTTTGCCCTGGGCCTGGCGCTCCGGGCGGCGGGCGAGGGGCGCATCGTCTGGGTCCGGCAGGACTTCGCCGATCTGGAGGCGGGCCGGCTCGATGCCCTCGGACTGGCCGAGTTCGGCCTCGATCCCGGCCGCCTGGTGCTGGTCCGGGCCAAGGACGGCACCGACGTGCTCAAGGCCGGCGCGGAGGCCGCCCGCTGCGCGGCGCTCGGCGCCGTGCTGATCGAGCCCTGGGGTGCTCCGAAAGTGCTGGATCTGAACGCGTCGCGCCGGCTGTCGCTGATCGCCGCGGCCTCGCGGGTGTCCACCTTGATGGTGCGTGTCGCCGCCGCCCCCATGCCGAGCGCCGCCGCCTCCCGCTGGTCGGTCGCGGCGCTCGCCTCCCGGCCGCTGGAGGCCAATGCCCCGGGTTTTCCCGCCTTCGCCATCAGTTTGTTGCGTCACCGGGCCGGCGTGCCGCCCCGGCAATGGCGCGTGGAGTGGGATCGTGACGAAACTCGTTTCAAGGACGGAACCTTCCGAAACGGGGCCCTTGCCGGCGCACGGCAGCCTGTCGCCGCGCCGCTACCTGGCCGTCTGGCTGCCCTTCCTGCCGGCGGACCGGTGGAGGAGGCTTTGCCCCTCCGGCGGGCCGGATGACCCGCCGCTGGTCTTCACCGAGAAGGTCCGCAGCGCCCTGAGGCTTGTTGCCGTCGACCGGCGGGCGCTGGCGCTCGGGCTCAATCCCGGCCTGACTCTGGCCGATGCCCGGGCGCGGGTGCCGGGTCTCCTGGCGGTGGATGCCGATCCGGCCAGGGACGCGGCCCTGCTCATGCGGCTCGCCGAGGCCTGCGATCGCTATACGCCTCTGGTGGCCATGGACGGGGCCGACGGGCTGGTGCTCGACATGACCGGCTGTTCCCACCTGTTCGGCGGCGAAGCCTCCCTGCGGGCCGATCTCATCGGGCGCTTCGCCGGCGCCGGGGTCGAAGCGCGCGCCACGGTCGCCGGCACGCCGGAGGCCGCGCGGGCGCTTGCCCGGTTCGGCAGGCTCGCCGTCGTCGCTCCGGGCGGCGAGGCGCAGGCCGTGGCGCCGCTGCCGGTCCTGGCGCTCGGCCTCGACGCGGAAACCGTGCTGGCGCTGTCGCGGGCCGGACTGAAGACCATCGGGGATCTCGCCGCCCGGCCGTCGACGCCGCTCGCCGCCCGTTTCGGTGCCCGGCTCGTCGCGCTGCTGCAGCGCGCGCGGGGGCAGGAGGACATCCGCATCACGCCGCGCCGGCCGGTTCCGGCCTGCATCGTCGAACGGCGGTTCGCCGAGCCGATCGGTCGGGCAGACGATATCGAGGCGGCGCTCGCCATGCTGATGCGGCGGGGGGCGGGGCTGCTCGAACAGCGCGGCGAGGGCGGGCGGGCCTTCGAGGCGAGCTTCTTCCGGACCGACGGCGTCGTCAGGCGCATCATGGTGGAGACCGGCCGGCCGGTGCGCGACGCCGCAACCGTGATGCGGCTGATCAACGAGCGCATCGAGGCGCTCGCCGATCCGATCGATCCCGGCTTCGGTTTCGACCTGATCCGCCTCTCCGTGCCGGCGACCGAACCTTTCACGATCGCCCAGGCCAGCCTCGACGGCCGCCAGGTGGAAGCCGACGAACTGGCCGCCCTGGTCGACCGGCTGACCGCCCGTTTCGGCGCCGACCGGGTGCTGCGGTTTGCCGCGCAGGACAGCCACGATCCCGAACGGGCGGCCCGGCTGGTGCCGGCAGGACCGCCGGAGACAGGGGAGGCGGCCTGGCCGCAGGCCGAAGCCGAGGCGCCGCCCACCCGCCCGCTGCACGTCTTCGATCCGCCGCAGCCGGTCGAGGTCATTGCCGAGGTGCCCGACGGACCGCCCGTGAGCTTCCTGTGGCGGCGCTGCCGCCACGATGTCGCAAGGTCCGAGGGACCGGAGCGGATCGCCGCGGAATGGTGGCGTGAGCCCGACCGGCCGGCGCGCGACTATTACCGGGTGGAGGATGCCGAGGGGCGCCGGTTCTGGCTGTTCCGCAGCGGCGCCTATGGCGCGGACGCGCCACCGCGCTGGTTCCTGCAGGGGCTGTTCGCATGAGCCACGACCCGACCTATGCCGAGCTTGCGACATCAACCAATTTTTCCTTCCTGCGCGGCGCCTCCCATGCCCGGGACCTGGTCCTGACGGCCTTCGCGCTCGGCCATGCCGGCATCGGCATCGCCGACCGCAACACCGTGGCCGGCGTCGTCAGGGCCTATGCGGCGCTGAACCAGATCCGCGAGCAGCTTGCCGCGGCGGGCGGACCGGCGGCCGAGGCGGCCGCCCGCTTCAAGCTTGCGGTCGGGGCACGCCTCGTCTTCACCGACGGCGCACCCGACATCATCGCCTATCCCGCGAACAGGGCCGGCTGGGGCCGGCTCTGCCGGCTGCTGACCATGGGCAACCGCAAGGCGAAAAAAGGCGAATGCCTGATCGCCCTGAACGATCTCCTCGCCGACACCGGCGGCCTCCTGCTCATCGTCATGCCCGGCCGCTCCCTCGACGGCCTTGCCGGCGTGCTCGCGCGCGTCGCCGAGGCGGCGCCCGGTGCCGCCTGGGCCGCCGCGGCCATGCACCGGCAGGGCGACGACCGGCGCCGGCTCGCCCGCCTGGCACGGCTCGGCGCGGACGCCGGCCTTGCGCTCGTTGCGGTCAACGACGTGCTCTATCACGTGCCCGGCCAGCGCGACCTGCAGGATGTCATGACCTGCATCCGCGAGGGCACGACGATCGAGGCGGCCGGCCGTCTCCTGGAGGTCAATGCCGACCGGCACCTGAAGGATCCGCGCGAGATGGCGCGGCTGTTCCGCGACTGTCCCCAGGCGCTCGACGAGATCCAGCATGTTCTGGCGCGGGTCGAATTTTCGCTTTCCCAGCTCGAATACGAATATCCTGAAGAGCCGGTGCCGCCTGGCTGGAATGCTCAGAGTTGGCTTGAGGAGTTGACTTGGCTGAACGCTGCGATCCGCTACCCGGCAGGCGTTCCCGATAAGGTGATAAACCTCCTCAAAGAGGAACTGCAGCTCATCCGCGACCTCGACTATGCCCGTTATTTCCTGACCATTCGCGATATCGTCCGAGTCGCCGATGATAAGGGCATTCTCTGCCAGGGCCGGGGTTCGGCGGCGAATTCAGCCGTCTGCTATGTGCTCGGCATTACCGCGGTCGATCCGAACGACCATGACGTCCTGTTCGCCCGCTTCCTGTCGAGCGAACGGCGCGAACCGCCTGATATCGACGTCGATTTCGAACATGAGCGGCGCGAGGAGGTGATCCAGCACATCTACGCGCGCTACGGCCGCGACCGGGCCGGCATTGCCGCGACCGTCATCAGCTACCGGCCGCGCAGCGCCATCCGGGAGGTCGGCAAGGTGATGGGCCTCACCGAGGATGTCACCGCAAGGCTCGCCGGCATGGTCTGGGGCAGCTGGGGCGAGGGGATCAGCGACGAACAGATCCGCCAGGCCGGGCTCGACCCGGCCAATGCCACGGTGCGGCGGGCGGTCGACCTCGCCGTCCGCCTCCTCGGCTTTCCGCGCCACCTCTCCCAACATGTCGGGGGCTTCGTGCTGACACGCGACCGGCTCGACGAAATGGTGCCGATCGGCAATGCCGCCATGGATGATCGCACCTTCATCGAATGGGACAAGGACGATATCGACGAGCTGAGGCTGATGAAGGTCGACGTGCTGGCGCTCGGCATGCTCACCTGCATCCGCAAGGCTTTCGACCTTCTGCGTGAGCATAACGGCCTGGATTACGGGCTCGCCGATGTTCCGCCTGAAGATCCCGATGTCTACGCCATGCTGCAGAAGGGCGATTCCATCGGCGTGTTCCAGGTGGAGAGCCGGGCGCAGATCAACATGCTGCCGCGGTTGAAACCGAAGAGCCTCTATGACCTCGTCATCCAGGTAGCCATCGTCCGGCCGGGCCCGATCCAGGGCAATATGGTCCATCCCTATCTGCGTCGCCGGAACGGCCAGGAACCGGTGACTTTTCCCGCGCCAGCGCCGGAACACGGATTGGAGGATGAGCTCCACAAGGTTCTCGGCAAGACCATGGGCGTGCCGCTGTTCCAGGAACAGGCGATGCGGCTCGCCATGGAGGCGGCGAAATTTACCGCGGACGAGGCGAACGGCCTGCGCAAGGCGATGGCGACCTTCCGCAATGCCGGCACGATCGGGACCTTCCAGGAAAAGATGGTCGGGCGCATGGTGGCGCGCGGCTATCCGCCCGATTTCGCCAGGAACTGCTTCGAGCAGATCAAGGGTTTCGGCAGCTACGGCTTTCCGGAAAGCCATGCCGCTTCCTTCGCCAAGCTCGTCTACATCTCCTCCTGGATCAAATGCCACCATCCGGCGGCCTTCGCCTGCGCCCTGCTCAACGCCCAGCCCATGGGCTTCTACGCACCGGCGCAGATCGTCCGCGACGCCCGCGAGCATGGCGTCGAGGTGCGGCCGGTCGATCTCAACGAAAGCCTCTGGGACAACCACCTGCAGCGCAATGCCGAGGGCGAGCTCGCGCTGAGGCTCGGCTTCCGCCAGGTCGACGGTTTCCAGAAAGCCTGGGCCGAGGTGCTGAAGGATAGGCGCGGCAAGGGGTTTGCCGGCATCGAGGAGTTTGCCGTCCGCACCGGCCTGCCGCACCGGGCGCTGCAGATCCTCGCCGATGCCGATGCCTGCCGCTCGATCGGGCTCGACCGGCGCGAGGCGCTCTGGGCGGTGCGCCGGCTGCCGGACGACCAGCCGCTGCCGCTCTTCGCCGCCGCTGCCGCGCGCGAGCTTGGCGAGGACGCGGATGCGCGCCTGCCGGTCATGCCGCTCGCGGAACATGTGGCGGCCGACTACCAGACGGTCCGGCTGTCGCTGAAGGCCCATCCGATGGAGATCCTGCGCCCGCGTTTTGCCGGCGAGGGGGTGACCACCTGCCGCGGCACCAACGACAAGCCCGATGGCGCCTTCGCCAAGGTCGCCGGCGTCGTCCTGGTGCGCCAGCGGCCGGGCAACGGCACGGCGATCTTCATCACGCTGGAGGACGAGACCGGCATCACCAATGTCGTGCTCTGGGCGCGCAAGTTCGAGCGCTTTCGTCGCGAGGTGATGGGCGCGCGCCTGCTGCTGATCGAGGGCCTGATCCAGAAGAGCCCGGAAAATGTCGTGCACCTGATGGCCGAGCGGGTGATCGACCGCACGGCGGAGCTCGGCCATCTCTCGGACACGCATCGGACCGAGCCGCTCGTCGGCCGCGCCGACGAGGCCGCCCATCCGCAATATCCGCGCCAGTCCGGCCATCCGCGCCAGTCCGGCCATCCGCGCCAGTCCGGCCATCCGCGCAATGTCCGGATCCTGCCGAAATCACGCGACTTTCATTAATGAGGCGGCCGGCAAGCCGCTCCTTTGTATCTGCTGTTCTGCGCGCAGTCCGGCCATCCTTCGAGATTCACTAGTCCTCCTCCTGAGGCGCGAGCCGAACGCGAGCCTCGAAGGACGGCTCACCCTCGTGCAAATCATTTTCCAGGAACGACTAAACGCTAAGCCTTGAAATAGGTGATCTGCTGGCTGGTCGCGACGAGCCGTCCCGACGGCGTCCAGAGCTGAGCCGTCTGGTCGCCGTAGGAGCGGCTGAAGACCTGGGCGTCGGCGACCCCGAGCAGCTCGGTGGTATCCTCGGCCGCCAGCTCGGCCGCGTCGATATGGAAATAGGTGGTCATCGACACCGTGCCGAACGGCACCATGCCGCCGCGGACATGGAAGATGCGGCCGAAAAAAGCATCCGCCATGGCGGCGAGCGACAGCATGTCGATCCGCCGCGGCCGATGGTCCGACAGCCACAGTTCCGAGCGGGAATCGGCGAGCGCTGCATCCGACGGGTCGCGGAACCGGGGCAGGCCGGAGACGAAGCGGAAGTCATATTGCCGGGTCCAGCCGGAAAACCCCTCCATCACCAGCGGCTTCACCTGCGATGACGGCACCACGTCCGGCATGGTCGCGACCTGATGCGCGAAGGAGGGCCGGCGCTCGGCGGTGATCGCGGTCGCGGTTGCGACCACCTCCTGGCCCGACCCGTCCTCGGCGTCCTGGACGAGCTCCACGGACCAGTGCTGCGAGGAACGGTTGGCACGGACGAGACGCGCGTCGATGCCGAAACGGCCGCGCCGCACGGGCGCGCAATAGTTGACGGTGAGTGCCAGCGCCTCGCCGCTGCGCTCGCCATGGGTCAACACCGCCTGCAGGATGGTGGCGGCGGTCGCGCCGCCGAACGGGCCGACAAAGGCCCAGTACTGGTCGCTGGTGGCGCCGAAACGGTTGCCGTTCTCGACGACGACCCGGGTTGCCTGGTCGAAGGGATGCAGGTCTTGGTCGGATGCGGACGGCACGGCGGGCTCCTGGTGATGGTCTCAAGGCGCCATGGTCGGCTGCCCGGTGCCCGGATTCAATGACATGGCAGGTCATCACGGCCGGCCGTTCGGCCGATGCCGCCGGCGGCGCGGCGGCACGTTTCGACACCGCCCGAAACATCCGCTCGTCCCGGCGGTTAGGCTGAAGGTGTCCCACAAGGAGGCACCCCGATCCCATGGTTGCGCCATCACAGGCCGCGCGGCCGGCCGTGCGCCCCGGCCTCTGCCTCATCACGCTCTGCCTTGCGGTGCTGCTCGCCCAGCTCGACACGGCCGTGGTCAATCTCGCCACCCGGCCGATCGGCGATCATTTCGGAGCCGGCGTCGCGGCGCTGCAATGGGTGCTCGACAGCTACAATCTGACCTATGCGGTGCTGCTGATGACCGGCGGCCTCCTCGCCGATCTCCATGGCCGCCGCCGCGGCTTCATGATCGGCGTCGGCATCTTCACCGTCGCTTCGCTCATCTGCGCGCTGGCGCCGTCCGTGGCGCTGCTGATCGCCGGCCGGGCTCTGGCCGGCCTCGGCGCCGCGCTCATGCTGCCGGCGTCGCTGGCCATCGTCCGCGTCGTCTTCACCAACCCGGCCGAACGCAGCCGCGCGCTCGGCATCTGGGCCGCCTGCAACGGCCTTGCGCTCGCGCTCGGTCCGACGCTCGGCGGCGTCCTGGTGGATCGTCTCGGCTGGCGCAGCATTTTCCTCGTCGTGGTTCCCCTCGGCTTGGCTGCGCTCGCCGCGGCACCGGCCTACATTCCGGAAAGCGCCGATCCCGGCGGCCGCAGTTTCGATCTGACAGGGCAGGTGCTGGGCGCCGCAGCGCTCGGACTGCTGGCCGGCGGGGCGATCGCACTGCACGGCGCATCGCACCTCGCCCTCCTCCTGTTCGCCGCAAGCCTCGTCCTGTTCATCCTGTTCGCCATGGCCGAAGCCCGGCGCGGCAGCGCCGCCCTGGTGCCGCCGGACCTGTTCGCCGCACCCCGCTTTTGCGGTGCCATCATCGCGACGGCAGGCATGACCTTCGGCATGTACGGTGTCCTGTTCCTGCTGCCCTTCACCTGGCAGGCGACGGGCCGGTTCGACGCGACCGGCGCCGGCCTCGCCCTGATGCCGATGGCGCTGACCTTCGTGCTGGTCTCGCCGTTTTCCGGTCGGGCCGAAGCGGCGGCGGACACGCGCGCGGTGGTCGCCGGCGGCCTCGGGCTCATCGGCCTCGGCCTCGGCGTCATCGGCGCGGGTTCCGGCAGCCTCATCGCCGCGGAAGCCGGCCTCGGCCTCACCGGGCTCGGCATGGGCCTTGCCACCGGTCCGCTGATGGGAGCGGCGGTCGGCGCCGTCCCGGCGGCCCGTTCGGGGACGGCCAGCGCGCTGATCAATGTGGCGCGCATGGCCGGTGCCTCCATCGGCGTCGCGCTGCTCGGCGCGCTGCACGCGCTTGCGGGCGAAGGTGCGGCCGGCCTCCGCCTCGCCATGCTGGCCGGCGGCGGGGTGCAGATCGCCTGCGCCGCTCTCGCCTTCGTCCTGATGGCGGAGGATCAGTCTTCGACGAAGGCCTGAAGCCGGCCGATCGCGTCGTCCCACTGGCGCGACACGTCGTCGAGATAGGCCCTCAGGGTGTCGATCGGCGCCGGCCGGAATTCGAACAGGCTCTCGCGCCCCGCGCGCGTGCTGACGACCAGGCCGGCCTCCTCCAGCACGCGCAGGTGCTTGGTGACGGCCTGCCGGGTCAGGCTGGTATGGGCCGACAGGGCGGCGATCGACTGCCGGCGCCCGCCGCTGAGGCGGGCCAGCAGCGACAGCCGCGTCGGATCGCCGAGCGCGGCAAAGATCGGCGCCGTGACGGCGGGCGCGGCGAGGGCCGGTGCAGCGCCGGTCCCGCCGGCCGAATTGAAGGCGGACATCAGGGCGTCTTTAGCTTTCGACATGCGCCTTGATGTTCTCGACCTGCTCGGCCCAGCCGCCGTCGTTCATGCGCATGGCTTCGGCCCGGCGCTGCGCCGGCACCTTGTCGAAACCGGATTCGACGATGTCGAGCCGCGTGCCGCCGGCCTCGGGCACGAGGCGGAACTCGACGAGGGTCGGCGTCTCGCCGGAATAGTCGACGGCGGGATCGACGGCATAGGGATGCCAGGTGAAGGCGAACAGCCGCGGTTCATCCATCGTCACGACCCTGGCCTGCCACTGCACATGTTCGTAGCCCGGATAGGTGATGTGTCCGGTCGCGGTCTCGCCGGTCACGAAGGGGCCATCCAGCTTCACCCGGAACCACGTCCCGAATTCGTTGTGGTCGGTCAGTGCCCGCCAGACGCGCGCCACCGGCGCCTTCAGAAGCACGGATTTCTCGATGCGATCGGTCATATCGGCAACCTCCTGGTTGCCTGTTCATAATCCAGCCTGTGCTGATATGCAACCAATAAGTTGCTCTTTATCACCCTGCCGCTCTGGCGCCGTTCGTGCCAGTAATCGACCGTCCGGACGGCGACAGGTGCGAGGAGAGATGATGAGCAGTGAAGCGGCGGCGGCGATCACCCTTCGGACCATCAAGGCCAATGGCATCGTCATGCGTTATGCGGAAGCCGGCGAGGGCCCGCTGGTGCTGTTCTGCCATGGCTGGCCCGAAGGCTGGGCATCCTGGCGGCATCAGTTGGAAGCGCTCGCCGCGCGCGGCTACCGGGCGGTCGCGCCCGACATGCGCGGCTATGGCGGCACCGATGCGCCCGCCGAGATCGCCCGCTATACCATTCTCGATCTCGTCGCCGACCAGGTCGGCCTGGTGAAGGCGCTGGGGGCGAGCGAAGCGGTCATCGTCGGCCACGATTGGGGCGCGCCGGTCGCCTGGCACGCGGCGCTCCTGCGTCCCGACATCTTCCGCGCGGTCGTCGGCATGAGCGTGCCCTGGACGCCGCCGGGCCATACCGACCTGCTCTCCTCGTTCGAGAAGCTCGGCATTCACGACTTCTATATCCAGTATTTCCAGGCGCCCGGCATCGCCGAGGCCGAGCTCGACCGCGACCCCGAGGCGAGCCTGCGCCGCATCTATTTCACCGCTTCGGGCAATCAGCGCGACCGCACGAAGGGCTTCACCCATCTCGGCCCCGGCGGCCTGCTCGCCAATACCGTCGATCCCGAGGAACTGCCGGACTGGCTGCCGGCGGAGCATCTCGCCTACATGTCCGGCGAGTTCCGCCGCGCTGGCTTCCGCGGCGGGCTCAACTGGTACCGCAACCTGACGCGCAACTTCCACATCATGGCGCCCTGGCGCGGCGAGCCGATCCGCCAGCCGGCCCTGTTCATCGTCGGCGCCAAGGACGGCGTGATGCGGTTTCCCGCCGCCAAGGCGCAGCTCGAAGCCTATCCGCAAACCCTGCCGGGCCTGCGCGGCCTGCATGTCATCGACATGGCCGGCCACTGGATCCAGCAGGAACGGCCCGAGGAGGTCAGCAGCCTGATCCTTGCGTTTCTCGACGGGCTATGAGCCCGGCGCAGGGCAGCCAAGGCTGGCCAAGCGGGCCGGCCGGCGATAGGTGAGGGGCCAAAGCCAGCCTGCCGCCCCACCATGTCCAACAATCTGCGCTACGACTATGCCGGTGACGACGCCCTGCTCGAAGGGGCCGACTGGCACGGCCGCAGGCCCTGTGGCCTCGATCTGCACTATCACGAGGAAGCGCAGGTCTCGGTCATCTGGAACGGCGCGCGCGACTATCTCATCGGCCGCCGGGCGGTGACGCTCCGGCCCGGCGAAATCCTGGTCGTGCCGGCCGGTCGGCCGCATCATGCGCAGCCGACGCTCGGCGAGCATATCCGCTCGGTCGAATTCTATCTGGCGCCTTCGGCGCTGCCCGAGGCCCTGCGACTGCATCTCGCCGCATCCGACTATCTCTTCGCCGCCGCGCCGGAATTGCGCGAGATGCGGCCGGCCGATGTTGCCGCCGGGCTCGTCGCCTTCCTCGCAAAGCCCAGTTGGCACCGGCAGCCGGCGCAGCCCGCCGCCGCCGGCCGGCTGATCGGCGCGGTTGCGGGCCACAGGCGGATCAGCGAGGCCGCGGAGACGGCGGGGCTCAGCCGCGAAGGGTTCATTCGGGCCTTTTCGCGCGAAATCGGCATGACGCCGCATGCCTGGCGCATCAACGACCGGCTCAATCTCGGGCGCCGGCTCCTGCGCGCGGGAGAACCGGTCAGCGACGTCGCCTATGCTGCCGGCTTCAGCGACCAGAGCCATTTCGGCCGCACCTTCCTGAAGCTGTTCGGCGCGACGCCCGGCCAGTTCCGCGCCGCGCATGGCGGCTTCTGACCGGCGCGCAAGAGGTCACTTTCGTTCTATCGGCCGAGCCGTCCGGGGTGGTTGATCGCCGCCCGGAGCCGACCATGACGCCTTTCGATATCACCCTTCTCGCCTTTGCCGGTTTTGCCGCCGGTACCCTCAATGCCATTGCCGGCGGCGGCACCATCTTCACCTTCTCGGCCCTGATGGCCGTGGGTGTGCCGCCGGTCGCGGCCAATGCGACCAGCGCCGCCGCGGTCGTCGTCGGCTCGGTCGCCTCGACGGTCGCCTATCGGCGCGAGGTCCTGGCTGCGCTGCGGCGGCTCCTGCCGCTCTGCGCCATTTCGGCGCTCGGCGGCGCGGCCGGCGCCTTCCTGCTGCTCCGCTCGGGCGACCAGGCGTTCCGCGCCCTGGTGCCCTGGCTGCTGCTCGCGGCCACCATGCTGTTCGCGGCAGCGCCCCTGATCCAGAAGGCCGTGCAGCGCATGGCCGCGGCCGGCCAGCGCCGCGGCGGCCTTGGGCTCGCCGTGCCGGTTCAGGGCCTCGTCTCGGTCTATGGCGGCTATTTCGGCGCGGGCATGGGGGTGATGATGCTCGCCTCGCTGTCGCTGACCGAGGATTCCGACTATCACGCGATCAATGCCGCCAAGAACCTGATGTCGATCGTCCTGCAGCTGATCGCCGTCGTGGTGTTCATCGCCTCCGGCATCGTGCGCTATGAGATCAGCCTGCTGATTGCAGCGGCCAGCATTGCCGGCGGCTGGATCGGCGTGGTGGCGGCGCGGCGGGTGGCCGAAAGCCATGTCCGGGCCTTGGTCATCGGCAGCGGACTTGCCCTCTCGGCCTGGTATTTCCTGACCTGACCGCGGTCAGCGGCCGGTCATTTCCGCGCCGGCGACATCGGCGATCGTCCGGCAGCCGGTCAGCGCCATGGTGATGTCGAACTCGGCTTCCATGTTGCGGATCACCTCGGCGACCCCCTGCTGGCCCGCCACCGCCAGGCCGTAGACATAGGGCCGGCCGAGCAGGACGGCGCGCGCGCCGAGCGCCAGCGCCTTGAACATGTCGGCGCCCGACCTGACGCCGGAATCGAAGAGGACCGGCGTGGTTCCGGCAGCCGCGACCACGGCGGGCAGGGCATCGAGCGAGCCGATGGCGCCGTCGACCTGCCGGCCGCCGTGATTGGAGACGACGATGCCGTCGACCCCGCGGCGGACCGCTTCGCTCGCGTCGGCGGCGCTCTGAATGCCCTTCAGGACCACCGGCAGGCGCGTCATCTCCTTCAGCCTGGACACGTCGTCCCAGACGAGATCCGGCCGCGAATAGATCGCGGTGAAGCGGGCGACCGCCGCGCGGGCCGTCGACAGGCTGAGGCCGAAGCGGCGCGCCGCGGAGCTGAGGTCGATCAGGGCGGTGACGAGGTCGAGGCCGGAAGGCTTGATCGGCGATGCCGGCGGCTTGGCCGGCAGGGCCTTCAGGAACACCGGGTCGGTCAGATATTGGGCAAGCCCCTGGCCGCGCAGGAAGGGCAGGGAGGCAAGGTCGAGGTCGCGCGGCCGCCAGCCGAGAATGGTGGTGTCGAGGGTCAGCACGATGGCCTCGCAGCCGGCGGCTTCGGCCCGCTTGACCAGCGAGCGGGTCAGCTCGTCGTCGGTGCTCCAGTAGAGCTGGAACCAGCGCGGCGTGTCGCCGAGCAAGCCGGCGACCTCTTCCATGGCCACCGAGGCCTGGTTGGAAAAGACCATGCCGACGCTCTCGGACCGCGCCGCGCGGGCCACCGCCCGCTCGGCCTCGCGGTGAGCCATTTCCAGCACCCCGATCGGCGCGAGCAGGAAAGGCAGCTTGTGCGGCCGCCCGAACAGCGTCACGCCGAGGTCGCGGCGGGAGGCATCGGCCAGCATGCGCGGCACGATGGCGTGCCGGTCGAAGGCGGCGCGGTTGGCCGCCATGGTCCGCTCCATGCCGGCGCCGCCGGCGACATAGCCGAAGGCGTTGCGCGTCATGGCGCGACCGGCCGCCTCCTCGAGCGCCGCCGGCGCGACCGGCACTTTCGGCAGTCCGCCGCCGAGGCCGCGCAGGTAGATCTCGGTCTGGCGCGTCCGGCCGGGGCCGATGGCGGGCGGGGTTTCGTCCGGGTGGGCCATGGCGCGGTTCCGATCGCTAGAAGGGGGCGGTGCTCTGACGGGGCCGCTGCCGCGCTAGGGGGTCTGGCGCATCGGCACGAGGCGTTCCCGGCCGACCCGTTCCTGACCGGCAATGCTCCAGGTGCCGTCGAGCACGCCGCCGCGATCGACCCGATACACCGTCAGGCCCAGCTGGTTGTTCAGGCGGTAGGCGGCCGCGAAGACCTCGCCCTGGCGCATGCAGAAGCCCTGGCTCGCCGGCGTGTCGACGATGGCCCAGCGAATGACGCAGTTGCCGCCCGCGGTGCCGGAGATCTCGGCGACGCCGGAATAGGTCGAGCCGTCGGCATTGCGGCCCTCGACGCGATAGCGGCCGCCGATCGGCGGCGGCGAGGGGGCCCGCTGCTCCTGGCGTTCGGCGCCGGAACGCTTCTGGGCATGCGCATCGGGAGCTGCGATGCCGAGCAGAGCGAATTGGGCTGCAAGAGCCATCAGGACGAGGCGAATGGGGCGCATGGCGCATCTCCTGGCTGCTGAATCACCTAGTTCGGTCATATTCCTGCTTATTGTTGCCTTGTCGTTTCGTCACGTCATATCGGGAAATTTCCGGTCGCGGCTTGCACCCTGGCAGGTGGTGACGTTATCTGCGCCCCAAACTCCCCGAACCGCTCGAGCCCGACAGGACCTCAGATCCCATGGCCCGCCAATTCGCCTATCACATGTCCGGCCTGACCAAGGCTTATCCGAACGGCAAGAAGGTGCTCGAAAACGTGCATCTGTCGTTCTATCCGGACGCCAAGATCGGCGTGCTCGGCGTCAACGGCGCCGGCAAGTCGACCCTCCTGCGCATCATGGCCGGCATCGACAAGGAATATACCGGCGAAGCCTGGGCCGCCGACGGCGTGCGCGTGGGCTATTTGCCGCAGGAGCCGCATCTCGATCCCGCCCTGACCGTTCGCGAGAACGTCATGCTGGGCGTTGCCGCGAAGAAGGCGATCCTCGACCGCTACAACGAGCTCGCCATGAACTATTCCGACGAGACGGCCGATGAAATGGCCAAGCTCCAGGACGAGATCGAAGCGAAGGGCCTGTGGGACCTGGACAGCCAGGTCGACCAGGCGATGGATGCGCTGATCTGCCCGCCCGACGACTGGGCGGTGGACAAGCTGTCCGGCGGCGAGAAGCGCCGCGTCGCGCTGTGCCGCCTGCTGCTGGAGCAGCCGGAAGTGCTGCTGCTCGACGAGCCGACCAACCACCTGGACGCCGAGACGACCAACTGGCTCGAGGGGCACCTGAGGACCTATCCGGGCGCCATCCTGATCGTCACGCACGACCGCTACTTCCTGGACAATGTCACCGGCTGGATCCTCGAGCTCGATCGCGGCCGCGGCATTCCCTACGAGGGCAACTATTCCTCCTGGCTCGCCCAGAAGCAGAAGCGCCTGATCCAGGAGGGCCGCGAGGAGGAGACGCGCCTGAAGACGCTCGCCCGCGAGCAGGAATGGATGGCCGCCTCGCCGAAAGCCCGCCAGGCCAAGAACAAGGCGCGCATCCAGCGCTACGACGACCTCGTCAAGCAGGCCGCCGAGAAGGGCCCGACCACCGCCCAGATCATCATTCCGATTGCCGAGCGGCTCGGCAACAACGTCATCGAGTTCAACGAGCTCTCGAAGGCCTTCGGCGACAAGCTCCTCATCGAAGGCCTGTCGTTCAAGCTGCCGCCGGGCGGCATCGTCGGCGTCATCGGTCCGAACGGCGCCGGCAAGACCACGCTGTTCCGCATGATCACCGGATCGGAAAAGCCCGATTCCGGCGAGATCCTCATCGGCGAGACGGTCAAGCTCGGCTATGTCGACCAGTCGCGCGACGCGCTCGCCGACAACAAGACGGTCTACGAGGAGATCTCCGGCGGCAACGAGATCCTCTATCTCGGCAAGCGCGAGATCAATGCGCGTGCCTATTGCGGCGCCTTCAACTTCAAGGGCGGCGACCAGCAGAAGAAGGTCGGGCAGCTCTCCGGCGGTGAGCGCAACCGCGTGCATCTCGCCAAGATCCTGCAGCGTGGCGCCAATGTCCTGCTGCTCGACGAGCCGACCAACGATCTCGACGTCGACACGCTCCGCGCGCTCGAGGAGGCGCTGGAGGATTATGCCGGCTGCGCCGTCATCATCAGCCACGACCGCATGTTCCTCGACCGCATCGCGACCCACATCCTGGCCTTCGAAGGCGACAGCCACGTCGAATGGTTCGAGGGCAATTTCCAGGACTACGAGGAAGACAAGAAGCGGCGCCTCGGCATCGATTCGACCATTCCGAAGCGCATCCAGTACAAGAAGTTCTCGCGCTGAAGGAGCGGCCATGACCGGTGCGGCTTTCGACATTCGCCTCGCCGGTCCCGAGGACCATGCCGATATCGCCCTCGTCAACCAGGCGATGGACCGGCACTACAACCCGGCGCTCGCGCCGAATACGGTGGAGGAGGTCACCGACCTTCTCCGCCGCATCGAGCGCGACCGCCGCTTCGGTACCCAATTCGCGCTGGCGCGCCGCGACGGCCAGCCCACGGGGTTTGCCGTCTTTGCCGTGATCCATCCCGGCCGACGGCTCAATGGCTTGATTTTCCTGAAAGATCTGTTCGTCATGCCAGAGGCGCGCAATCTTGGCCTGGGCGACGCCCTGATGCGCTTTCTCGCCCGCTTCGCCCGCGACAACGGCATCGGCCGCATCGACCTGACGGCCGAGCCGCACAATGCCGGTGCCATGCGCCTCTACGAGCGGCTCGGCATGACGGTGCGGCCGGCGGTCTTCTACCGCCTGGAGGGGGAGGGCCTTGCCCGGCTCGCCGGATAGCCGACGTCCCGCGCCGGTAATCCGTTGGCCGACGTCTCAGCCCCGCTGTGCCAAGGCCTCGGCGCTCAGCCAGAACACCTCGCTCTCGCTCGCCGCCGTGTCGAGCCAGAAAAACGGCAGGTGCGGGAACTCCGCTTCCAGGATCTCGTGGCCGGTGCCGATCTCGCACAGGAGGCCGCCGTCGGCGGTGAGGTGCTCGCCCGCCTCGGCCAGGATGCGCCTGACGATGTCGAGGCCGTCGGCTCCGCCCAGATGCGCCATTTCCGGCTCGCGCTGATATTCCGGCGGGAAGGCGGCAACCTCGGCCGCGGCGACATAGGGCGGATTGGTGATGATCAGGTCGTAGCGGCGGTTGCCGAGCGGGGCGAACAGGTCGCCCTGGACGAGCCGCACGTGATCTTCGGCTTCATGATCGGCGACATTGAGCTTTGCCACCTCCAGGGCGTCGGCCGAGAGGTCTACCGCGTCGACCGCCGCCGCTGGGAAGGCCATGGCGGCGAGAATGGCGAGGCAGCCGGAGCCGGTGCAGAGGTCGAGCGCCGTCTCGACCGCCATGGGATCGGCGATCAGGCCGAGGCCGTCGGGCCCGAGCGCGCCGGTCGTCAGGATCTCGCCGAGATAGGAGCGGGGCACGATCACGCGCTCGTCGACGCGGAAGCCGATGCCCTGGATATAGGCCTTGCCGACGAGATAGGGCGCGGGCTTGCGCGTCGTGACGCGCGCTTCGATCAGCGCGACGAGCTTTTCGCGTTCGGTCCGCGTCAGCCGGGCCTCCAGCCAGGGGCCGAGATCGTCGATCGGCAGCGACAGGCTCTCCAGGATCAGGAAGGCGGCCTCGTCGAGGGCAGTTTCGGTGCCGTGCCCGTAGGTCAGCCTGGCCGCCGCGAATCGGCTGACCGCATAGCGCAGGAGGTCTCGGACGGTCAGAAGCTCGTCGGCGGGCGAGGCGGGGGCTGGGGCCATGGTGTTCGGGATCCGGAGGAACCCGGCCGTGCTAGCGGCTTGTCGCGCGGGGTTCAAGCGCCCCAAGCCCAGGGCATCACGTCATTTTGCCGTCGCGATCGGCCGCTTTCGCCTTGGCCTCGCCGCAGTCCGGCACCATGGTCGCCTTGCGGATCGGTGCCTAACTAAGGCATTGTGGTGCGATCAACGGCTGCGCCGGCTGCCCTGTCTTCCACTGCCGCGCGGCCCTCCCGGTCGGGACGACGAGAGAGCGATAGTGACCTTGAGAACTGTGTTTCGAGCGCTCGTGCTCGCCGCGGGCGTGGCAGCGGTTTCAGCATCGGTTGGCGAGGCGCGCAGCGCCAACAATATCATGCAGCCGCTCGGCGCGACCCCGTCGTTCCGCGACGCCCTGCGGGTGACCGTCTATGGCAATGTTCTCGCCGCGCGGCTCGCCGCGACCGTGCGCGACACCTCCGCCGCCTCGGTCTACTGGCGCGCCGCGCTGCGCCAGGATCCGCGCAATGCCGAGATCCTCGAACGGGCCTTCATCACCACGCTCGCCGACGGCAATGTCGAGGAGGCGATGCCGCTCGCCGAGCGGCTGATCCAGGTCGACCGCACCCACCGGCTGGCGCGCCTGGCGCTGGCCGTGCGCGCCATGAAGGCCCGCCAGTTCCAGACCGCCCGCTCGCATCTGAGCGCGCCGCCCCGGGCCAGTGCCGACCTGACCTCGGCCCTGCTGACCGGCTGGGCCTATCTCGGCTCGGGAGACGTCTCGGCCGGCGTCGCCGCGGTCGACCGCCTGTCGGGCGCCGACTGGTTCCAGCTCTTCAAGCAGTTCCATGCCGGCCTGATCCTCGACGTTGCCGGCCGCCGCGCCGATGCGGGCAAGCGCCTGGAGGAGGCCTACAAGCAGGATCCGACCATTCTGCGCATCGCCGACGCCTATGGCCGCTGGTCGGCGCGGGCGCGCGGCGCCGATGCGGCGCGCCAGGTCTATTCCGCCTTCGACAAGGTGGTGCCGAACCATCCCTTGATCGTCGATGCCGAACGCCGGCTGCGCGACAACCAGCCGCTGCAGCCGCTGGTGCGCAATGCCCAGGGCGGCGCTGCGGAACTGCTCTACGGCCTCGGCTCGGCCCTGTCGCGCCAGGGCGGCGAGGACCTCGCGCTCATCTATCTGCAGCTCGCCCGCTGGCTCGATCCCGATCACGAGCTGGCGATCCTGTCGCTCGCCGATCTCTACGAGTTCCTGAAGCTGCCGCAGCGCGCCATCGCGGTCTACGACCAGATGCCGCAGGCCTCGCCGCTCTATCGCAACGCCCAGATCCAGCGCGCGCTGAATCTCGATCTGATGGACAAGAGCGAGGATGCCCGCAAGGTCCTGCAGGAACTGATCACCCGCAAGCCCGACGACCTGGAGGCGCTGCAGGCGCTCGGCAATATCCAGCGCTCGCGCAAGATGTTCGCCGAGGCGGCGGAGACCTACAGCAAGGCGATCGCGCTCATCGCCAATCCGGATCGCCAGCACTGGATCTATTTCTACTTCCGCGGCATTTCCTACGAGCGGTCGCAGCAATGGGCCAAGGCCGAGGCCGACCTGAAGCGGGCGCTGGAGCTGGTGCCGGAGGGCAATGCCCGCGGCCGCGCGCAGGTGCTCAACTATCTCGGCTATTCCTGGGTCGACCAGGGCATCAATCTCGACGAGGGCCTGCGCCTGGTGCGCCGCGCCGTCGAGCTGACGCCGGAGGACGGCTATATCGTCGACAGCCTCGGCTGGGCCTATTACCGCATGGGCAAGTTCGAGGAGGCGGTGACCGAACTCGAGCGCGCCATCGAGCTGAAGCCCGAGGACCCGGTCATCAACGACCATCTGGGCGATGCCTATTGGCGCGTCGGCCGGCAGATCGAGGCGCATTTCCAGTGGAACCATGCGCGCGACCTGCAGCCTGAAAAGGACGACCTGCCGCGCATCCTCAGCAAGATCGCCAATGGCCTGACCGACGATGCCGCAGCGGCACCGCGCACCACCGGCCAGGCGGCGCAGACCCAGCCCTCGCAGAACTGACCGGCGCCCGTCCGGCCCGTTCGCGCGGGCCGGCTCGCGCATCCTGCCGCCGCCATGGCCCTCGTCGAGCATGCCCCCGCGAAGGTGAACCTGACGCTCGCCGTGCGGCGCCGGCGGGCCGACGGCTATCACGACCTCGAAAGCCTCGTCGTCTTCGCCCGCAGCGGCGACGCGCTGAGCTTCGTCCCCGGCGAGGCCGGCCATCGGCTGGCGGTGCGCGGCCGCAGCGCCGTGGCCGCCGGCCCCGCTGCCGACAATCTCGTCCTGAAGGCCGCGGCACTGCTCGCCGCGCGCGTGCCCGGCCTGCCGGGCGGCGCCTTCACATTGATCAAGCGCCTGCCGGTGGCCGCCGGGCTCGGCGGCGGCTCCTCGGATGCGGCGGCGGCGCTCCGGCTGCTCGCCCGCGCCGCGGGGCTTGGCCTCGACGATCCGCGTATCGCCGAGGCGGCCCGGCTGACGGGCTCCGATGTCCCGGTCTGCGTCGCCGCGACGGCCCGCATGATGCGCGGCACCGGCGCCGAGCTCGGCCCGGTGCTCGCCCTGCCGCGCCTGCCGGCCCTGCTCGTCAATCCCGGCATCGCGGTCGCGACTCCGGCGGTCTTCGGCAAGCTCGGTCTTGCGCCCGGCAGCGAGCGGGACGCCGATCCGGCTGGGCTGCTCGTCGAAGCGACGCCTTTCGGGCCGGAACGCAGCGCGCGCGACAGGCTGCTCGCCGCGGTGGCCGCCTCGCGCAACGACCTCGAGCCGCCGGCGCTGGCGCTGGCGCCGGCCATCGGCCTTGCGCTCGAGCGGCTCCGCGCCACGACGGGCTGCCGGCTTGCCCGCATGTCCGGGTCGGGCGCGACCGTCTTCGGCCTCTACGACAGCTGCCGGGCCGCGGCAGCGGCGGCCCGGGCGATCCGCACCGAGGCGCCGGACTGGTGGGTCAAGCCGACCATGCTCGGCTGAGCCGGCGCGGCCGATAAGCGAATTGGAAGGAGGTCGCGCGGTTTTTGCGTTGGCCGGACCGGTTTCCACCGCGCTATCAGGCCAGCTCGCATCGGTCGCCAGCGCCCATGGCCGCTGTTATCCCGCATCGTGCTGTTTACGCCCGGCACCGTGCGGGGCTTCGGCGGTCCGGCGCGCCGACCGTCGGTGTCATCGGATGTCGCAGGCAGGAACAGGATCATGCGGACTCAGGTCGGGATCGTCGGAGCGGGGCCCGCGGGCTTGTTTCTCGCCCATCTCCTGGCGCGGCGCGGCATCGAGGCGGTGGTTCTCGAGGCGCGCAGCCGCGCCCACGTCGAGGCGCGCGTGCGCGCCGGCGTGCTGGAGGCCGGCACGGTCGACACGCTCGCCGATCTCGGCCTCGACGGACGCATGCGCCGCGAAGGCATGATCGACAACGGGCTCGACATGCGCTTCCGCGGCCGCACCATCCATCTCGACCTGCCCGCCCTGACCGGCCGCAGCGTGATGATCTACGGCCAGCTCGAAGTGGTGAAGGACCTGATCGCCGCCCGGCTGGAAGCCGGGGCGCCGCTGATCTTCGAGGCCGAGGTAACGCGCCTCGAGGATCTCGACGGCGCCCGGCCGCGCATCCACTACCGGCAGGGCGGCATCGACAAGGTGCTCGACTGCGATCTCGTCGCCGGCTGCGACGGCTTCCACGGCGTCAGCCGTGCGGCCGTGCCCGAGGGCGTCATTGAAACCTACAGCCGCGCCTACGACTTTTCCTGGCTCGGCGTGCTCGCCCATGCGGCGCCGATCGCCGACATGACCTACAGCAATCACGACCGCGGCTTCGCCCTGTGCAGCCGGCGCTCGATGAGCATTTCGCGGCTCTACCTGCAGGTGCCGGCCGCCGACGAGCCGGCCAACTGGTCGGATGCCCGCTTCTGGGACGAGTTGCACACCCGCATGTTCGACGCCGACCGGAGCGAGATCCAGGAAGGCGAGATCTTCCAGCGCGACGTGGCGCGGCTGCGCGCCTATATCGCCCAGCCGATGCAGTATGGCAGCCTGTTCCTGGCGGGCGATGCCGTGCACATCGTGCCGCCGGCCGGCGCCAAGGGCCTCAACATGGCGGTCGCCGACGTGCGCGTGCTCGCCCGCGCCATGGGCGATTTCTTTTCCACCGGCTCGCGCAAGGGTCTCGAACGCTACACGGCCGACTGCATCGACCGGGTCTGGAAGACCATCCGCTTCTCGATCTCGCTGACCGACCTCCTGCACGTCTTCGACCACCACACGCCGTTCCAGCGCGGCCTGCAGATGGCCGAGCTCGAACATGTCGCGAGCTCCGTCACCGCGCAGAAGATGATCGCCGAGCAATATGTCGGCCTGAGCAGCGTCAGCGACTGAGCCTAGAGGCCATGCACCTGGCGGATGCCCTCCATGAGGAGGCGGGCCGCCAGCGACGGCTTGGCGTCGGCGCGCTGGACGATGCCGATGCCGCGCCGGCTCGCCGGCAGGGCGAGCGGCAGCACTTCGAGCTCGCCGGCATCGATCTCGTGCTGGAACAGATGCGGCGAGGCGGCCGTGACGAGATCGCTGCCGATCAGGAGGCCGCGCGTTATGGCGATGTCGGCGGTCTCGACCACGACATCCGGGCTCGGAATGTTGCTGTCGCCGAGCGCGGTTTCCAGCGCGACGCGGGTGGAGGTGCCGCGCGGTGGCAGGATCCAGCGCGCCCCGGCTATGTCGCAGAAGCCGACGGCGGGGCCGCCCGCCAGCGGGTGGCCACGGCGCAGGATGATCGCCAGCATGTCCTCGACCACGACCTCCGCAGTCAGGCCCGCCATGTTGTCGGGAGGGCGCAGGCCGCCGAGCAGGAAGTCGATGTCGCCGGCACGCAGCAGGGTCGCAAGGTGCTCGAACGTGCCCTCGACCGTGCCGACCCTGATATTGGGATAGGTGCCGGTCAGCGCGATGATGGCGCGCGGCAGCAGCCGGTTGCGCCCGAGCGACAGGGTGCCAACCACCACGCGGCCGGAAACGCCGCTCTTCAGCGAGGCGACCTCGGCCTCGGCATGGCGCAGCTCGGCCAGCGCGCGCCGCACCTGCGTCGCCAGCATCAGGCCGAGCGGATTGGGCGCGATGCCGGTCGGCGTGCGCGAGACGAGCGGCAGGCCGATGCCCTGCTCGACCTCGCGCAGCACCTGGCTGACCGCCGGCTGGGAAATGCCGAAACGTTCGGCGACCGCTCCCATGTGGCGCTGCGCGACCAGGTCGACGAAGACCGACAGGCGCTGCCGGCCGAGCGCCAGCGAGAAGACCGGGGCATGGTCGTTCCAGCGTCCCTGCGGGCCGGTGGTCCTGATCTGCGCGCGAAGCTGGTCGCGGGCGATCTCCATGGCGGCGAAGGCGGCCTCGACCCGTTCCATCAGGGCGCGGCCGAACTCGGTCAGCAGCATGCCATGGGCGCGGCGCTCGAACAGCGGCACTTCGAGCGCGGCTTCGAGTTCCTTGACCGAGCGGGTGATGGCGGACTGGGCTCGATGCAGTTCCTCGCTCGCCCTGATCACGCTGCCGGCGCGGGCAACGGCCAGGAAGGCGCGCAGATATTTGGGATTGATGACAAGCGGGTCATGGCCGAGGGGCGGCCTGCGTTCCTGGGCCATATAAGCGTTTTAGGCCTCGGTATGAGGAGTTTCAACTGTCGCCGCCGCGAGCCCTAAGGGCACTATTCCGGTAACGCCAAGGTCGGTGCGGAAACACCGGCGAAGCTCGACAGGAACCGTCATGAAGTCTCCCGCGCCCTTCGAAATGCCTGCCTATGTGATCGACAGGGTCATGAAGAAGAGGGGGCGGATCCGTGTCTTCGAACGGTTCGAGCCGAGCGAAACCGCGCTGGTCGTCATCGACATGCAGGAATTCTACGTGCGCGACGTGCCCGAGGCCATCGCGATCATTCCGAACATCAACCGGCTTGCGGCCGCCATGCGCGCGCGGGGCGGCGCGGTCGCCTGGGTCAAGATGGTGGCGGGCAAGGACGGCGAGAGCCTCTGGCCGATCTATCACGACTATTTCTTCACCGCCGAGAACGGCGCCCGCCACCGGGACAATCTCACCGAGGGCGCGCCGGGCCAGGCCTTGCGCGCCGATCTGGATGCCCAGCCCGAGGACATCTATGCCAGCAAGTCGCGGTTCAGCGCCTTCGTGCCGGGCAAGTCGGACCTCATGGAAAAGCTTGGCGAGCGCGGCATCCGCAACGTGGTGATCGTCGGCATGCTGACCAATTTCTGCTGCGAGACCTCGGCGCGGGACGCCATGATGCTGGACTATCGCGTCGCCATGGTCTCGGACGCCAATGCGGCGCGCTATGCCGAGGATCACAATATCGGCTTTTCCACGGTCTTCCAGAGCTTTGGCGACGTCGTGACGGTCGATGAGCTGCTGGGCGAGATGCTCGTGGCGGCGCCTTCGGACAAGGCCGGCTGAGGGGGCGGACCATGAGCGGCGACGACGAAAGGGCGATCGAAACGGTCATCAGGCGCTTCGCCCGGCTGAACGACGAGGGACAGTGGACGGCGCTTGCCGAGCTCTTCACCGAGGACGCCGTCTTCGCGCGGCCCTCGGCTCCGGACCAGCCGATCGCCGGCCGCGCGGCGATCCTCGCGGCCTTCCGGGCCCGGCCGACGCGGCTTGCCCGTCATCTGGTCTGCAATACGGTGGTCACCATGACGGGCGCGGATGAAGCGGAAGCCTTCAGCTATTCGCTCCTGGTCGGTGCGGGCCCCGCCGGCGGAAGCCTCGCGGTCGGCGAGTTCAGGGACCGGCTGGTGCGCGACGGACGCGCCTGGAAATTCGCAGCGCGTTTCGGCCGCACGACGATCGACGGGCTTGTCTTCGCGTCCCGGGGCCGCGTTTCAGCATAAGCGTTTTCGATAGCGTTGAGCAGATTTGCGGCTTCTCGACCTTACGCCGGCGGCGGAAGCTGGCAAACAACTGAGGACGGACGATTTCGACGTCGACCGGGCCGCGTCCAGCCGGCCCGCAACGAAGACATGCCGGAACGCTGGGCCGCCCGTGCGGCCGCGCGCCGGACTATCGGGGAGACGAATATGGCGAGAATTATCGGCGGCATCGGGATGTCGCATGTCCCGACGATCGGCGTCGCCTATGACAAGCAGAAATGGGACAATCCGGCCTGGGCGCCGCTGTTCGAGGGCGCCAGGCCGGCTTTCGACTGGCTGGCCGACAAGAAGCCCGACGTCCTGATCTTTCTCTACAACGACCACCTCAACGCGTTCTTCTACGATCTCTACCCGACCTTCGCGATCGGCGTCGCGCCCGAGCACGACGTGGCGGACGAGGGGGCCGGGCGCCGCCCGCTGCCGATGCTGCCGGGGCACACGCGCCTTGCCACGCATCTCGCCGAACAGGTGATCAACGACGAGTTCGATCTTGCGGTGTTCCACGACCGGCCGCTCGACCACGGCGTCTTCTCGCCGCTGCCGCTGCTCTGGCCGCACGAGGGCGGCTGGCCCGGCGCGGTCGTGCCGATCATGGTCAATGTCGTGCGCTACCCGCTGCCGACCGCCATGCGCTGCTTCAAGCTCGGTCAGGCGCTGCGCCGCGCCATCCACTCCTATCCCGAGGACATTTCGGTGGCGATCGTCGGCACCGGCGGCCTGTCGCATCAGATCCATGGCGAGCGCACCGGCCACAACGACACCGACTGGGACATGCGCTTCCTCGACCTGATCGAACACAATCCGATCGAGCTCGCCCGCATGCGCCACGTCGACTATGTGCGTCTCGGCGGCGCCGAAAGCGCCGAGGTCATCATGTGGCTGACCATGCGCGGCGCGCTCAGCGACGACATCACCAAGGTGCACCAGAGCTACTATCTCGCCACCACCACGGCGATGACCACCCTCGTCTTCGAGGAGAACAGGGTGCATCGCCCCGCGGCCTCCGAGATCCGGCTCGGCAACGAGCAGATCGCCGGCATCGAGGACATCGCGGGCACCTATCCCTTCACCATCGGCATCGGCGTGGAGAAGGCGCGGCTCAACCGCTTCTTCTGGAACATGCGCACGCCGGAGGCGCGGGCGGCCTTCAATGCCGACGAGGCTGCGGCCTGCCGCGAGGCCGGCCTGACCGCGGAGGAGACCGCGCTGGTCGCCCGGCGCGACTGGCTCGGGCTGATCCGGGCCGGCGCCAATTTCTTCGTGCTGGAAAAATTCGCCCGGCTCGTCGGCGAAACCAATCTCGAAGTCTATGCCGAGATGCGTGGCGAGACCTTCGAGGAGTTTCTGGCGACGCGCCAGGTGCCCGACGCCCGCTAGGCGGCGGACCGGGCCAACAAGACCATCCACTGGGGGAATACGACCATGGCCGGATACCGCGCCGGGCATCGCAGCCGCTTGCCCGCTTCACCCGCCGATGCCGGGCGGCGGGCCTTCCTGAAACTGGCGCCCGCCGCGGCGTTTGCCGGCGCGGCATGGCCGGACCGGCTGGCGGCGGCCGCGCCCGTCACGGTCGGCGTCATCCTGCCGCTCTCCGGCCCCTTCGCCGATCAGGGCGGTCACTACGAAACCGGCATGCGGCTCTACCACGAGTTGCACGGCACTGAGGCCGGCGGCCGCGAGGTCCGGCTGGTCGTCCGTGACGACCAGGGCGCCGGTTCCGGCGATCTCGCCCGCAGGCTGACGCAGGAGCTGATCCTGCGGGACAAGGCGAGCGTCATTCTTGGCTACAGCTTCACGCCCAACGCCATGGCCGCGGCAAGCCTGCTGAGCGAAGCCAAGGTGCCGGGCATCATCGTCAACGCGGCAACCTCCTCGCTCACCCAGCGCTCGGACTATTTCACCCGCATCTCCGTGACCATGTCGCAGGTCACCCATACGCTCGGCAAATGGGCCGCGGGCAATGGCATCGGCACGGCCTATTCGATCGTTTCGGACTATGCGCCCGGCGTCGATGCCGAGACCTGGTTCGCGCGCGGTTTCGCCGAGGGCGGCGGCCGCGTTCTGCGCAGCGACCGTACCCCGGTCACGGCGATGGAATACGGCCCGTTCCTGCAGCGGGCAATCGAAGCGAAACCCGATGCGGTCTTCGCCTTCAACCCGGGCGGCGACGTGTCGATCGCCTTCGTCCGCCAGGCCGGCCAGCGGCTGAAGGGGACGGGCATCAAGCTCCTGGTCACCGGGGACGTCGTCGACGACAACCTGCTGCCGGCGATCGGCGAGGCGGCGCGGGACGTCATCTCGGCCTGGCACTACCAGATCGATGTGGACAATGCCGCCAACCGGCGCTTCCTCGCCGCCTTCCGCGCCAAGTTCGGCGCAGCCGCGGTGCCGAGCTATCGGGTCGTCCAGGGCTATGACGGCATGGCGCTGATCCATCAGACGCTGGAGAAGACCGGCGGGCGCACCGAGGGCGAGGTGTTCATGGCCGCGGTGAAGGGCGCGCGCCTCGACAGTCCGCGCGGGCCCGTGCTGATCGACCCGGCGACGCGCGACATCGTCGAGAACATCTATATCCGCCGCGGCACGCTCGGCGAGGGCGGCGCCGCCAACCGCACCTTCGCGACCATTGAAGCGGTCAAAGATCCCGCCAAATGAACATGTCGGGCCTCCTGACGGTCATCGCCGACGGCATCGCCTTCGGCATGGTCCTGTTCCTGTTCTCCATCGGCCTGTCGATCACGCTCGGGCTGATGCGCTTCATCAATCTCGCGCATGGCGCCTTCGCCATGTGCGGGGGCTATGTGCTGGTCGTGCTGGTCGGCGGCGGGGTGCCATTCCTGGCCGCGCTGCCGGCCGCCTTCGTGGTCACCGGGCTTCTCGGCGCCGCCCTGGAGACGACCGTCATCCGGCACGTCTACGGCAAGTCCGATCTGCAGCAGGTGCTGTTCTCGATCGGCCTCGCCTTTGCCGCCGGCGCGCTCGCCAACATCCTGTTCGGACCGCAGCAGCAGCCGGTGCCGCTGCCGGCCTGGGCCAATGCGCCGGTCGCGCTGCCCGGCCTTGCCCTCTCGGGCTATCGGCTGTTCGTCATCGTCTGCGGCCTCGCCGCGCTCGGACTGCTCGTCGCCCTCTTCAATCACACGCTGTTCGGCGCGCGCATCCGCGCCGCCGTCGACCGGCGCGTGACCGCCGAGGGGATCGGCATCCATGTCGGCCGGCTGTTCGCGCTCGCCTTCACGCTCGGTGCCGGGTTCGCTGGTCTGGGTGGCGCGCTGGCGGTCGGGTTTCTCGGGCTCGATCCGAGCTTTCCGCTGAAATATCTCGTCATCGTGCTGATGGTGGTCGCGATCGGCGGGCCGGGCTCGATCGGCGGCTCGTTCGGCGCGGCGCTGTTCCTCGGCGTCGCCGATGCCCTGTTCAAATACTGGCTGCCGGAGATCGGCGGCTTCGTCATCTACGCCATCCTGGTCGCGGTCATGATCGCCATGCCCCAGGGCCTCGCCGGAAGACCGACATGACCGCGTCCTGCCCCCTGCATCTGGCGCTGCCGTCGCTCATCGGTGCCGCGCTCGCCGCCTATCTCCTGTTTCCCGATCATCTCGGCCTCATCGCCAGCATCCTGATCGTCGCGACCTTCGCCCTGTCCTACGATCTCCTGCAGGGCCATGCCGGCATCGTCTCGCTCGGCCATGCGGTCTTTTTCGGCATCGGCGCCTATACGGTGGCGGTGCTCGGCGGCGCTGGCATCACCGAGCCGCTGGCGACGCTGCTCGCCGCGCTCGCCGTCAGCGGCGCGATCGCCGGGCTGGTCGCGCGCATCGTGGTGGTCGGCAACGACTTCACGCGGCTGCTCGTCACCCTCGGCGTCTGCTTCCTGTTCCACGAGATCGCCAACCAGATGCACTGGCTGACCGGCGGCGCCGATGGTCTCTCCGCCTTCACGGTCGGGCCGATCGCAGGGCTGTTCGCCTTCGATTTCCGGGGCCGGACCGCCTTCTTCTACGCGCTGGCCGTGCTGGTCCTCGTCTATCTCGCGGTCTGGCGCATCACCACCTCGCCCTTCGGGCTCGCCTTGCGCGGCATCCGGGAAAACACCCGGCGCATGCATGCGGTGGGCGCCCCGGTCGCCCGGCACATGGCCGCGACCTATGTGCTGGCGGGCGGCATGGCCGGCATGGCCGGCGCCGTGCTCGCCCAGACCAGCAATTTCGCCTCGCTCGACATGCTCGGTTTCGAACGGTCCGCCGAGGTGGTCATGATGACCGCGATCGGCGGCACGGGCAGCATTCCCGGCGTCATCCTCGGCGCGTCGCTGTTCACCTGGCTGAAGGATGCGCTGTCGGCACTCAGCCCGAAATACTGGCATCTCGGCATCGGCCTCGTGCTGATGGCCTCGGTCTTCGTCCTGCCCGACGGCCTTGCCGGTCTTCCGGCGCGGCTCGGCCGGCTCCTGCGGAGGGCGCCGTGAACCTTGCCCTCGACGTCGAAAACCTGACGCTGCGCTTCAACAGCTTCGTCGCCGTCAACAAGGTCTCGATGGCAGTCGAGGCCGGCAGCCGGCGCGCCATCATCGGCCCGAACGGCGCGGGCAAGACCTCCTTCGTCCACGCGCTGACGGGAGCGATCGCCGCGAGCGCCGGCACGGTGCGCATCTGCGGCGCGGACGCGACCGGCCTGTCGCAGGCGGCCCGGGTCCATCGCGGCCTTGCCCGCACCTTCCAGATCAACCAGCTCTTCGCCGGGCTGACGGTTCTGGAGAACGTGCTGATCGCGGTCACCGAGCGGGCCGGGCGGGCCGGTATCTTCTGGCGTGCGCTGGCGGCCGAGCGGCGGGCGATCGACGAGGCGCGCAGCCTTGTCGAGCTCGTCGGCCTCGGCGCCCGGGCCGGCGACGAGGTCAGCGCCTTGCCCTATGGCATGCGCCGGCTCGTCGAGATCGCCATCGCGCTCGCGACCCGGCCGAAGGTCCTGATCCTCGACGAGCCGGCCGCCGGCGTGCCGACCACCCAGAGCGAAGCCATCTTCGAGCGGATCGCGGCACTGCCGCGCGACCTGACCGTTCTGTTCATCGAGCACGACATGAACCTGGTCTTCCGCTTCGCCGAGCGGATCACCGTGCTGGTGGCGGGCGAGGTCTTGACCGAAGGCACGCCGGGCGAGATCTCGCGCGACGAGCGGGTGAGGGAAGTCTATCTGGGACGCCGGGGGCATCATGCCGCTGCTTGAGATCGAAGGGCTGGCCGCCGGCTATGGCGAGGCGCTGGTGCTCGACGACATCAGCTTCAGCCTCGACGCGCATGAGGGCCTTGCCGTGCTCGGCCGCAACGGCGTCGGCAAGACCACCCTGATGCTCGCCATCATGGGCCATGCGACGCGCCGGAGCGGCGCGCTGCGCTGGGCCGGCGGCGATTTCTCGTCCCTGCCGGGCCATGCCCGCGCCCGGCTCGGGCTCGGCTGGGTGCCGCAGGAGCGCGACATCTTCCCGTCGCTGACGGTGGAGGAAAATCTCAGGGTCGCCGGCCGGCCGGGCCGCTTCGGCCTCGCCGACATCTATCGTCTGTTCCCGCGGCTGAAGGAGCGGCGCGGCAATGGCGGCGACAAGCTGTCGGGAGGCGAACAGCAGATGCTCGCCATCGGCCGCTCCCTCATGACCAATCCGAAGCTGCTGCTGCTCGACGAGCCGTTCGAAGGCCTCGCGCCGGTCATCGTCGACGAGCTCGAGCAGACCCTGGCGCGACTGCGCAGCGAGGAGGGCTTTGCCACCATCATCGTCGAGCAGCGTGCCGAGGATGCCTTGCGGCTCAGCGACCGGGCGATCGTGCTCGACCGTGGCCACATCGTGCTGAGCGGGCGCTCGACGGAGCTGCTCGCCGATTTTGGTCGCGTCCAGCAATGGATCGCGGTCTGAAACGAGAGGATCCGACCCCATGAACCAGGACAGCCTGATGGCCGGCACCATGGCGGAAATGACCGCGACCGCAGTCGCGGCGGCGGCCGGCCGCGGCGCGCTCGCCATTCTGCCGGTCGGCGTCATCGAATGCCATGGGCCGCATCTGCCTGTCGGCACCGACGCCTTCATCGCTCTCGCCCTGTCGCGGCTGACATCGGCCTATGCCGGCCGGCAGGGCGTCGAGGCGCTGGTCGCACCGCCCTATTATTGGGGCATCAACACCGTGCTCGCGGATTTTGCCGGCAGCTTCCGCATCCGCCCCGAGACCGCGGCCATGCTGCTCGACGACGTCATCGGTTCGCTGATCGCCAACGGCTTCCGCGAGGTGCTGGTGATCAGCCACCACGGCGACCTCGCGCATAACGAGATGATCCGCGACGTGCTGCTGACCCGCCACGGCCGCGGCGACACCGGCGCGCGCTGGCTTTACACGCCGTTCCGCTGGCGCATGTTCGCCCGGCTCGGCATGACTGGGGCCGAGCCGATCTGGGTGCCCTGGCAACCGGTGCCGGCGCTCGAAGCGTTCCGGTTGACGGGCGTGTTCGGCGTCCATGCCGACGAATACGAGACGGCGGCGATCGTGCGCTATTTTCCGCAGACCGTCGACTACGACGCGCTGCGCGGCCTGCCGCCGACCGCGCTGACCAGCGACGACTTGCCGGCCTGGCGAAAGGGCGGCGACGACGCGCGGGTCCTGACGCCCCAGGGCTATTTCGGCGCCCCCAACCCGGTCGATCCGGATCTCTGGCGCCATTTCGACGAGACGGCGAAGATCATGGCCGAGGCACTTGCCGCGGGGCGGGCCGGCGCCGGATGACGTCAGGCCGCCGCCGCGACGAAGCGGCGATAGCCGTCCGCCCTCAGTTGGCAGGCCGGGCAGGTGCCGCAGCCGAAACCCCAGTCATGGCGGTGGCTGCGGTCGCCGAGATAGCAGGAATGGGACTGCTCGCGGATCAGCGTGACCAGAGGCTCGCCACCGAGCCTCTCGGTCAGCGCCCAGGTCTCCGCCTTGTCGATCCACATCAGCGGCGTATGCAGGACGAAACGCTTGTCCATGCCGAGATTGAGCGCCACCTGGAGCGCCTTGATCGTATCGTCGCGGCAGTCGGGATAGCCGGAATAGTCGGTCTCGCACACGCCGGTGACGATGTGCTTCAGCCCGCGCCGATAGGCGAGGGCGGCGGCGAAGGTCAGGAAGATCAGGTTGCGGCCGGGAACGAAGGTGTTCGGCAGGCCGCCTTCGGTCATGGCGATGGCGACGTCGTCGGTCAGCGCGGTGTCGGAGATCTCGCCGAGCGCCTTCAGCCCGATCGTGTGGTCGGGGCCGAGCCGGCCGGCCCAGGCCGGGTCGAGGCGGGCGAGGCCGTCGCGGATCGCCGAGCGGCATTCCAGCTCGACGTGATGGCGCTGGCCGTAGTCGAAGCCGAGCGTCTCGACGCTGCCGAAGCGGTCGAGCGCCCAGGCGAGGCAGGTGGAGGAATCCTGGCCGCCGGAAAACAGCACCAGGGCGCCCGCGCTGCCGTCCGCCGCGCCGCTCTCGGCCATGTCAGTAGGCCCGGGCGATGCAGAAGGCGACCGCTTCCATCAGGGCGTGCTTCATCGCGCCGTCGGGGAAAAGCGCGAGCGCGTCGTTGGCCTTGTCGCCATAGTGGCGGGCCCGCTCGACGGTGTCGGCGAGAGCGCCGTGCTTGGTCATGAGGCCGATGGCAGTCTCGAGGTCGCCGTCGGCGATCTCGCCTTCGACCAGCGTGCGCTTCCAGAAGGCGCGCTCGTCCTCGGGCCCGCGGCGGAAGGCCAGCACGACCGGCAGGGTGATCTTGCCCTCGCGGAAATCGTCGCCGACATTCTTGCCGAGCTTCTGCGACTTGCCGCCATAGTCGAGCGCATCGTCGACGAGCTGGAAGGCGATGCCGAGATTCATGCCATAGGCGCGGGCGGCCGCCTGCTCGGCCTTCGGCCGTTCGGCAATGACCGGGCCGACCTCGCAGGCCGCGGCGAACAGTTCCGCCGTCTTGGCGCTGACGACGGCGAGATATTCGTCCTCCGTCGTCGCGGTGTTCTTGGCGGCGGCGAGCTGCATGACCTCGCCTTCGGCAATGACCGCGGCGGCCGTCGAGAGAATGTCGAGGGCGCGCAGCGAGCCGACCTCGACCATCATCTTGAAGGCCTGGCCGAGCAGGAAGTCGCCGACCAGGACGGAGGCTTCGTTGCCCCAGACCATGCGCGCCGCCGGCTTGCCGCGGCGCATGTCGCTCTCGTCGACCACGTCGTCGTGCAGGAGCGTTGCCGTATGCATGAACTCGACCGACGCGGCGAGCCGGATATGGCCATCGCCGCGATAGCCCGACAGGGCCGCCGTCGCCAGCGTCAGCATCGGCCGCAGGCGCTTGCCGCCCGAGGAGATCAGATGATTCGCCACTTCCGGGATCATGGTGACGTCCGATCCGGTCCGCGACAGGATCATCGCGTTGACGCGCTCCATGTCGGCCTTGGTCGCGCGGACCATGGCCTCGATCGAGGCATTGACCTTCTCGAAGGGGACGACGACTGCCACGCCATGCTCCGGGTTCGATTGCATTTCGGCGGACCATAGAAAGAAGGTGCTAGCATCACAAGCCGTCCCATCGTCGCGAAAAGTCGCATTGAGGGCGTCGCAAAGGGGAATATCGCTTGGAAGAGATCATCCGAACGCCCGATCCCGTCCTGGTCTCGGCCATCGAGAGCCTGCTCGGCAGCGCCGGCATTGCCGTCATTGTCGCAGACAGACACATTTCCGCGATCGAAGCCCGCATCGTGGCCTTTCCGATGCGCATTCTGGTGCCGGAGGCCATGGCCGTCCGGGCGCGCAGGCTGATCGCCGAAGCCGGGCTCGGCGACGAATTGCGGCCCGTGAAGAGCTGAAGCCGCGGCTTGCGGCCGCGCGGCCTTCGCGGCATCCGGCTTTTGTGGCATCGATGGCCGACCGCCCGCGCTCACGGCGCGGGACGCGCATGCGATCGGCGGAGACAATTCAACGGTGCAGGACGGAGCTGTCGATATCGCGGTGACGACCGACAGCGTGCTCGGCGGTCGCGTCAAGCTCACCCAGCCGCGGCGCGGCCATCGGGCCGGTCATGATGCCGTGCTGCTGGCCGCTGCGGTGCCGGCCCTGCCGGGTGAGAGCGTGCTGGACCTTGGCGCCGGCGTCGGCACCGCGGGCCTCTGCCTGGCTGCCCGGGTGGCGGTCGGCGCGCTCACGCTGGTCGAGGTGGATCCCCGGCTCGCAAGCCTTGCCGCGGACAATGCCGTGGCCAACGGCCTTGGCGAGCGGACGAAGGTGATCGTCGTCGATGCGGGGGCGCGCGGCGTCGTCCGCGAAAAGGCGGGACTGGCCAGGGACAGTATCGACCGGGTGATGAGCAATCCGCCGTTTCACGACGCTGCGCGCCATCGGAGTTCGCCCGACGATGCGAAGCGGCGCGCCCATCAGGCGGATGACGACCTGCTCGGTGCCTTCGTGCGTGCTGCCGCCGCGGTTCTGCGGCCCGGCGGCACCCTGACGATGATCCATCGGGCCGATCACCCGGCCGCCTTGCTCGCCGCGCTGGCCGGTCGGTTCGGTGGCGTCAGCCTCAGGCCGGTTCATCCACGCCCGGCCGCTGCCGCCAACCGGCTCCTCGTGACCGGCATCAAGGGCTCGCGCGCGCCGGTCGCGATCCTGCCCGGCCTGGTTCTGGCCGATGCCGAGGGCCGGCCTTTGCCGGAAGCGGAAGCCGTTCTGCGCGACGGCGCGGGCCTCGGCGCCTGAGAGCGGCGGCGCATCCCACGCCCCCGGGGACGGCATGTCATCGGCTCCGCCGTGGAGAATGGAGGTTCCCTAACGTTCCGGTGGTCGGCCGGGACGATGCGCGCTCGCGCTGCTCGCCGCCCGGCGGCGCAGCGACCCGAGCACGGCGACGGCTATGAACCAGGCGAGGCCGGCGGCGGAGGCCCAGCCGCCGACCGCATAGATCGCCGCCGCGCGCGCGGCGGCCTGACGGTAGCGCTCGGCGACGGCCGGCGGCATGTCCTGCGCCGGCCAGAGCGGATCGAACCAGACGAAGCCCACAAGGAGAATGGCGAGGCCGAGCGCCAGCGGAAGGAGATGCAGCAACAAGGGCCGGCGCCGGCCGGCGCGCGGCGCCGGGTTGCCAGGCGTCACGATCCCAGCGTCCCGATCACTCGTTCAGCGTGTACCGGCCGAGCCGGCAGACGTTGATGCGGCGCTTCTCGACGATGTCGCCATCGGCGAACTTGAACTTGAAGTCGTAGATGCAGTCCGGGCGGCCGTCGGACATGTCGATGGTCATGGTGCGGCCGGCGGCGAGCGTGCGGTCGCCGAGAATGTCGTTCTCCCAGTTGTCGACGCTCGGCGGCGAAGCCCAGAACGATTCGAGCTCGACGCTGGTATTGTTGAACAGCTGGAACGAGCAGACTTCGCTGCCCCGGTCGCAGGCCTGTGCCGCGCCGGCGCCGATCATCATGGCGAGGCCGGTCGCAAGGGCCAGGATGGTCTTTTTCATGAAGGTATCTCCGGAGGCAGCGCCGCTTCGCGGCATCGACGCTGGGCTTATCATCAGCCCGTGTTTCCGGATGATGTCGAGGGGCTTCATTCTCTCGTTCTGCGTGTTTTTGCGTGCTGTCTCAATCTGGTAAGGCGAGCTCAGCCGCGCCCGAGCAGAGTGGTGAGGCGGCTTGCCGCATCGGCGACGAGCCGGGGGTCGGCGGCCTGGAGCCGGTCTCGCGGCATGGTCAGCGCCACCGCGCCGACCAGTTCGCCGGCAACCCCGAAAACCGGTGCGGCGATGCCGGCGACGTCGGCCACCCGGTCGCCCGCGAGGCCGACGATGCGCTCGCGCCGGATCTGGTCGTAGAGGGGCCCGGGCTCGCCCGAAAAGGCGAGCAGGACACGCCCGCTCGAACCGCGGTCGAGCGGGCGCAGGGCGCCGGCGGCGAACTGGTCGGTCTCCTCTCCCGGCAGGCCGACCCGGCAGAGGCAGAGCCGCTTGTTGCCCTGGCGGATGTAGAAGGTCGCGCTTTCGCGGGCCGCGTCCGCGAGCGCGCGCAACACCGGCATGACCAGGGCCTCCAGCGCCGAGCCCGAGGTGCGGACATGGTTGAGGCGGGCAATCTCGGACCCGAGCGCATAGCGGCCGCCATCGAGCCGGCGCACCAGGCCGGCCTGCTCGAACGAGGCCATCACGCGCTGGACGGTCGCCCGGTAGACCCGGTTTTCGGCGGCGAGCTCGGTGAGGCTGGGCGTCGGTCGGTCGACGGTAAAGGCGGCGAGGAGCGACAGGGCCCGGTCGAGCGCCGGGAGACCCTCCCGGCGGGGGGCGGCATCTGCGCTGCTCGTGCGGTCGGGCGCTTTCGGCACGCTCATCCCCCTTTTCGCCGGGGAAGCGGGCGCGCCGCCTTACCCCTCGATGCGCGAGAAATCCGCCACAGCGGCCGTGGCCGTCCGCAATTCGCCGAGCAATCTCAAACGGTTCGCCCGCACGGCAGGATCCTCGGCATTGACCGTCACCTTGTCGAAGAAAGCGTCGACGGCCGGCCGGAGTTCCCCGAGCACCTTCATGGCGCCGGCAAAATCCTCCCTGGCGACGTGGTCGCGGGCATGGCCCGCCGCCGATTGCAGCAGCCCGAACAGCGCGCGCTCCTCGGGCAGGCCGGCGGCGTGGATCAGCGCCGCATCCGGCGCGCCGTCATAGCTGACCCCGTCCTTCTTCTCCTCGATGCGCAGGATATTGGCCGCACGCTTGGTGCCGGCGAGCAGGTTCCTGCCGTCTTCGGTGGCCAGCAGCTCGGCGAGGGCCTCGATCCGCCGGACGACGGCCAGAAGGTCGTCGTTCCGGTCGCCGGAGGCCAGAACGGCATCGACCAGGTCGTGCCGCTGGCCCTTTTCGCGCAGCGACACTTTCAGCCGGTCGTGGAAGAAGGCGAGCAGGTCGGCGGTGAAGCCGGGAATGTAGCTCAACGGCAGTTTCAGGCCGTTCTCGACGATCAGCCTGATGACGCCGAGCGCCGCCCGGCGCAGCGCGAAGGGGTCCTTCGAGCCCGTCGGCTTTTCGTCGATGCGCCAGAAGCCGGTCAGCGTGTCGAGCTTGTCGGCGAGCGCCACGGCGATGGCCGTCGGTTCGGTCGGCACGCGGTCATTGGGACCCTGCGGGCGATAGTGGTCCTCGATGGCGATCGCGACGCTTTCCGCCTCGCCCTGCAGCAGCGCATATTTGCGCCCCATCAGACCCTGGACCTCGGGAAACTCGCCGACCACCTCGGTCATCAGGTCGGCCTTGGCAAGTTCGGCCGCGCGTTCGGCAAGACCGGCATCCGCGCCGACCCGCGGCGCGATCTCGCGCGCCAGGGCCTTGATGCGGTCGACGCGCTCGCCCTGCGTGCCGAGCTTTTCGTGGAACACGACGTTGAGGGCGCGCAGCTTGGCCATGCGCTGGTCCAGCGGCTTGCCCTTGTCCTCGAAATCGGGGAGGGGGCGCTGGTCGGTCTGGTAGAAATAGAGCGCGTCGGCAAGCCGGGCGCGGATCACCTTCTCGTTGCCGGCAACGATCGCCCTGCCGCCGTCGCGTGCCTCCAGATTGGCGGTCAGCACGAAGCGGCTGGCGAGCCGGCCGGTCTTCGGATCGCGGACGACGAAACATTTCTGGTTCGCCCGGATGGTGGCGCGGATGACCTCGTCGGGAATGGCGAGGAAGGCCTCCTCGAAATCGCCCATCAGCACGACCGGCCATTCGACGAGCCCGGCGACCTCGTTCAGCAGGCCCTCGTCCTCGACCAGCTCATAGCCCTGGGCGAAGCAGAGGTTCTGGGCATCGGCGAGAATCCGGCTCTTGCGCGCTTCCGGATCGGCGACGACCTTGGCCGCCTCGAGCTTGGCGACATAGTCGTCGAGCCGTTTCACCTTGATCGGGCCGGAGGCCATGAAGCGGTGGCCCTGGGTGATGTCGCCGGAAGCGATGCCGTCGATATCGAAGCGGATGACCTCCGGGTCCTCGGTTTCCGGGCCGAAGGTGCAGACGATCGAATGCAGCGGCCTGACCCAGCGCAGCGAGGCGGTGGATGTGGAGGCCGCACCCCAGCGCATCGATTTCGGCCAGGGGAAGCTGCGCACGATGGCCGGCAGGATCTCGGCGATCACCTCGGCAGTCGGCCGGCCCGGCTTCTCGATGACCGCGACATAGAACTCGCCCTTCTTCGGGTCGCTTTCAATCTTGGCCTGGTCGATGGAGGCGAGGCCCGAGGCCTTCAAGAATCCCTGGATCGCGCCATCGGGCGAGCCGACCCGCGGCCCCTTGCGCTCTTCCTTGATGTCGGGCGTCGCGACCGGCAGGCCGTGAACGGAGAGGGCAAGCCGGCGCGGCGTCACCAGCGCCCGGGCGCCTTCGTAGAGGCAGCCGCGTTCGACCAGGGCATTGGTGACCGCCTTCTGCAGATGACCTGCGGCGTCGGCCTGCATGCGGGCCGGGATCTCTTCGCCGAAGAGTTCGATGAGAAGGTCGGGCATTGGCAGTGGCCTGGGCTGTCTTCTGATGGCGCGCGGGTGGGCGCGGCGGATCGATCATCGTCTGGCTGGCGTGATAAAGCCTTGAGAACGGTCCGTCGAGAGCTTGCCGGCGCAGGCTCGCGTCGATATCCGAAACCAGATGGCGGCCGGCGGCGCGCCGGCCCCGGCCTCCTTCTCAGCGCGTGCGGAGGAGGCGCGACATCCGCCAGTCGGCGCCCGGTCCGGCGCTGCCGGCAATGTCGTCGATCAGCCAGCGGCCGTTCTCCTTCACCAGGCTGTAGACGATCGCGCGCGACGCGCCGAACAGGCCGAAATGCGCGGTCACCTGGGCGGTGCGGGCGGTCAGGCCGGCGAGATCGTAGCGCAAAGTCTGCCGGAAGGCCTCGTCATAGTCCTGGCAGCCGCAGGCATAGTCGAAGTCGAGGCCGGCGAGTACGTCCGAGGTGCGCCGCGCCCGGGCACGCTGGGCGGCGAACAGCCGCTTCAGCCGCCGTGACAGGAAAGGCGCGTCGGACGCGCCGGCGGGCTTCGCATAGAGTGCCTTGACCGTATCGACGGGGCTCTCGGCGCTCGCCGCGGACCAGGCCGGGCCCGATGTCAGCGCGAGGCCGGCCGCGCCACCGAAAACGAAGTCGCGCCGGGAGAGCTGAAGCGTCATGCCGCGAGCCCGCCGCCTTCGGTCTGCAGCCAGGCCTCGCCGCAGGCCTTGGCGAGGTCGCGCACGCGCAGGATGTAGCTCTGCCGCTCGGTGACCGAGATCACGCCGCGGGCATCGAGCAGGTTGAAGGCATGGCTCGCCTTGATGCACTGGTCATAGGCGGGCAGCACCATCTTGTGGCGCGGATCGTTGTCCTCGGCTCCCGGCGCGCCCGCCTTGAGGTAGCGCTGGCAGGCGCTTTCGGCCATGCGGAACTGCTCGAACAGCATGGCGGTGTCGGCATGCTCGAAATTGTGCCGGGAATATTCCTGCTCGGCCTGCAGGAAAATGTCGCCATAGGTCACCTTCTCGGCGCCCTCGCGGCCGTTGAAATTGAGGTCGTAGACGCGGTCGACGCCCTGCACATAGGTGGCGAGGCGCTCGAGGCCATAGGTCAATTCGCCCGAGACCGGCGCGCATTCGAAGCCGGCCACCTGCTGGAAGTAGGTGAACTGGGAAACCTCCATGCCGTCGCACCAGCATTCCCAGCCGAGCCCCCAGGCGCCGAGCGTCGGGCTCTCCCAGTCGTCCTCGACGAAGCGCACGTCATGCACGCCGGGATCGAGCCCGATCGCCTTCAACGAATCCAGGTAGAGCTCCTGCAGGTTCGGCGGGTTCGGCTTCAGGATCACCTGAAACTGGTAATAATGCTGCATCCGGTTGGGATTTTCGCCGTACCGGCCGTCCTTGGGCCGGCGCGACGGCTGCACATAGGCCGCCTTCCAGGGCTTGGGGCCGAGCGCGCGCAGCGTCGTCGCGGGATGGAAGGTGCCGGCGCCCACTTCCATGTCGTAGGGCTGGAGGATGGCGCAGCCCTTGTCCGCCCAGAAGCTCTGCAGCGTCAGGATCAGCCCCTGAAACGAGCGTTCGGGCCGCATATGGTCGGGAAGCTGGGAAAGGGACATCGGTCAACGGCTTTGCTGGAATGCTGGCCGAGCAATAAGGACCGATGCCGGGAGGGTCAACAGGCGTGCGGGCGACGCGGCGCCTCGGCCGGCGAAGCCCTGGACCGGATCAGAACGGGCGGTACTCGCCGGTCACCGGATCGCGCCGCAGGCGGCGGATCGGCGCCTCGGCCCGAACCGGCCGCGGCTGCAGCTCGGCAAGGCTCCGGCGGAGCAGCGAATAGGCCGCGATCGCAATCGCTGCAAGGGCGGCCCCGGTCAGAAGCGACGACATGTGTGTCTCCATTGCATGCTTTATCAAGTCTTAACAATCCGGCGAAAACGGGGCGAGCGCGGCTCAAGCACAGGAGGGCAGCGCCTGGCGCACGCCGAGGAACAGCCCCTTGATCTCGGGGGAGCGGTCGCGGCCGAAATCGGCCGGGCCGAGGGCTCCGCGCTCGATGAGAGCCGCCGCGGCCCGACGCACCATGCTGGTTTCGGCGCGGATCCAGAAGGCGGCATTGGCGTCGGCGGCGGTCCTGATCGGCGTCATGGGAGAAAAATAGGCGGCGACGAACAGATTGATATTGGCCGCGGCGAGATAGCGCAGGTGGCGGTCGCACGGCGTCTCGGCGAGCCGGTTCAGGGCATTGGCGAGAGTGGTCGCGTGGTCGAGCATGCCGCGTGCGGTGCGGGCACGCCCCGCCGGCGGCACGAGCAGGCTCGGGCCGTCGACCTCGACGATGCTGGCCTCGGTCCGGATGATGACGGGCCCGGCGGCCGTGTAGGTCAGGTCCAGCGGCTGGTCGGCCCGGCTGAGAATGCCGATCGGTTTCTCGACGGGCGTTTCGCGAATGCCGGGAATGCTGGTGATGATGCGGGGACCGGCATGGCGCGAAGCGCCTGCGTCCGGCGGGCGACTTGGCGCCGGTTCGGCCCGGACGAGCCAGGCCGCGCCGCGGAGGGCCGGCCAATGGTGCATGCCGGCGAAACCGATGCCGGCGGCGAGCATGGCCACGAGCCAGAGCGGCAACCCGGCGCGCGCCGGCAGCGGGTTTGCCGCCGACGCCACGTGCGTCTTGCGAAAGCTGATCGCGAAATCGTCGGCCATGGGATCCGGGCGCGGGCGGGTCGCTTGAGCCTTGGATGATCGCCCGCACCATGTAAGGGTGACCTTAGGGAATTTCCGCGTTTGCTATCGAATTTGGTCAGCGGACGTTAACCGTTTCGGCGCCGCGATCAGCCCGCGAGCGTCCAGTCCAGGCTGATCTCGGCGGTCAGGAGCTTGGAGATCGGGCAGCCGGCCTTGGCGCCGGCGGCGATCTCGCCGAACTTTTCCTGGGTCACGCCCGGCACGGTCGCGGTCAGCGTCAGCGCCGATTTCGATATTTTGAAGCCGGCTCCGTCCTTGTCGAGCGTCACCGCGCAGGTCGTCTTCAGCTCGGTCGGCGTCAGATTGGCGGATTGCAGCGCGAAGGCGAGCGCCATGGTGAAGCAGCCGGCATGGGCTGCCGCCACCAGTTCTTCCGGGTTGGTTCCCTTGCCGTCCTCGAAGCGGGTGTGGAAGGAGTAGGCGGTGTTGTCGAGCACACCGGATTGGGTGGAGAGCGTGCCGCGGCCATCGCGGCCGGTGCCGTTCCAGACGGCGGTTGCGCTGCGGATCATGGGCTTGGCTCCTTGTCGTCGGGACGAACGGTGCGCTGCCGGCAGTCGCTCGCCATGCTCGATCCTGGGAGCAGGCGAATGTCTCGGTTCGCGCCGCCCGACCACGATAGGCGCCTCGGGCTCGCGAGGCGAGGGGGCGCGCCTTCACCGCCCCGTGAGCGGAGACGGGGAATGGCGAGTAGCGCGTGGCGAATGACGGTCGGCCGGGCCAGCCGGGGGCCGGGCTCCCGCCATCCGCTTGATCATCCCCACTCCCCACTCGCCATTGGCCCATTCGCTATTCCCGGCGCGCCGCCGCGGTCAGCGCCTGGAAGCCGACCCAGCCCCAATAGACCCGATGATGGGCGATCAGGCCGCCGGCGAGGTCGATCACCTCGACGAGGTCGGTCTGGTCGCCGTCGGGCGTGTCGCGCGGATATTCCCAGACGAGCTGGCGGCCATTGGTGAAATACACGCCCGTGCGCCACCAGCGGCCGAGATTGGCGCCGAGGCGCTTGAGGCCGGCTTCGAAGAAGGCACGGATCTCATGCTTGCCGGTCAGAATTCCCCTGCTTCGACCGGGCAGGGTCACGAGAATAAGCGGCGTTTCGAGGACTGCATCCTCGGCATAGAGAGCCATCAGGCCGTCGAGGTCGCGGGCGCGGATGGTGTCGTGCCAGCGTTCGAAGACGTGGCGGGGCGCATCGTTGATCGGATCGGTCATCGGTCCTGCCCTTGAGAGCGGTGGTCGGAGATCCGACCTTTAGAGGCATTGTTGCGCGCAACGGTTCGATGCGTGTCGAAACATGGCGTTGCGCGCCGCGCTACCATGGTGCCGTTCCATCCTGGAGATGTCAGATGCAACCGCAGCCATCCGTTGCCGCAGCCGCCTTCCTGATCGCCGATCCGGCGCGCGCGGCGATGCTGACGGCCCTGGTCGACGGCCGGGCCCGGCCGGCCGGCGAGCTGGCCTATGCCGCCGGCGTCACCGCCCAGACGGCGAGCTCGCATCTCGCCAAGCTGCTCGACGGCGGCCTCCTCGCGGTCGAGACCGAAGGGCGGCACCGCTACTACCGGCTGGCCGGTCCGCAGGTCGCCGAGGCGCTGGAAAGCCTGGCGGCGATCGGCCCCGGCGAGGTGCGCCGCCGGCCGCTGAGCCCGCTGGCCCGCCGGCTGAAATTCGCGCGCTGCTGCTACGATCACCTTGCCGGCCAGGTGGGCGTTGCCGTCGCGGAGGGCCTGAAACGCCGCGGCTACCTCGCGGCCGCGCCGGACAAGCGCTTCGAGGTGACGCCGGCGGGTGCCGCGTGGTCCGCCGCCCAGGGGCTGGCGGTCGACCGGCTCAAGGCAACGCGCAAGGGTCTGGCACGGCAATGCCTCGACTGGACCGAGCGCGAGCATCATCTCGCCGGTCCGCTCGGGGTTGCGCTGCTCAGCCACGGCTGCGCCCGCGGCTGGTTCCGCCGCTCGCCCTCGTCGCGGGCGGTGGAGATCACGCCCGCCGGCTGGGCGGTGCTGCGGCAGGAACTGGGCGTCGACACCTGGTCCCTGCCGACGGCGGCCTGAGCCTGACCCGCCGTCTCGCGTCCGGCATCGTCAGGCGGCCCGGCCCTCGACCGTGACGACCGGCCGCCCCGCCTCGGCGATGGCGCTTGCGACGCGCCCGCCGCAGGACCTGCCGATCAGGTCGATCGCATCGGCCACCGCCGCCTCGAGGTCGCCCGCGCCATTGGTCTGGATGGTCAGCACGGCGCGGCGCGTCGCCGGGGTGATGATCGAACGGGCATCCTGGCGCCAGTTCCAGCGCCGGCAGAGCACGTGGCGCTGGTCGGCATAGACAACCTCGCCGTCCTTCGGCGGGTCGTTCGGGTCCTCGCCCGGTTCGGCGCCCATGTCGACGAACGTGTCGCCGGTACGGGCGAAACGGAAGGCGAGCGGGGCTTCGATCCGGTCGTGGTCGTCGGCGCCGATACAGGCGACCGCCTTGAGCGAGACGGCGTTGTAGGCGTCGACGAAACTGTTGATGCGCGGCAGCGGCCGTTCGGCGAGGGCATTCTTCATCAGCCGCTCGACCGAGCAGCGATAGCTGGTCTTCTTGATGCCGAAACCGCGATAGGCGGCGCGCCAGGCGGCGATGCCGGGGATTTCGGACAATTCCTGGCCCGCGAAGATCCGCCGTGCCGCCTGTTCGCGCGCCGCGATCTCGGCGTCGAGCGCCGGCGGCCGCCCGGCCGAGATGGTCAGGTCGTCGCAGACCAGGAGGGCGACACGAAAGGCGGGAAAAGGTTCGACGAGGTCTTCGATCGACAGGCTGACGGACATGAACGGGCTCTGTGTGACAAGCGGCCAGGGCGCGCCCATCCGATTAGTCCGGGCCGGCCCCGCGACGCAAGCCAATGCCTCGGCGCCGGATTCGCGCTAGGCTCGGGCCACCACGGATTCGCCGCAAGGCCAAGCCAGGTTGCAGCCATGATCATTCGCCCCGCCTTCCTCGCTCTCGCCGTCGCCCTCGGGCTCGCCGCCGGCCCTGCCGTCGCGCAGCAGGCCGGCGCGCCCCGCACCGCCGATTTCGCCGGTCAATGGGCGGCAAGGCCGGGGGCCGCTGCCGGCGTCGAGATGCGCGTGCGCGGCAATCGCGTCGAGGCGCGCGAACTGTTCACGACGCCGGGCCAGGACCGCTGCGGCACGCAAGGGCGGGGGCAGGCGCGCGGAGCCAGCGCGCAGATGCAGTTCCAGGGCCGTTGCGCCAACGGCCGGACCACGCCGGCGACGCAGTGCACGGTGACGCTGGAGACGCGCGACCGGGTGCGCACCCAGTGCCGCAACGGCCATCAGGCGGTGCTGTTCCGCGTCGGGCGCTGAGCCGGGCCGCCGGCCGAACGGAAACGGAAAGGGCGCCCTGCGGCGCCCTTTGTCGCTACATCCCCGGATAGTTCGGCCCGCCGCCGCCTTCCGGCGTCACCCAGTTGATGTTCTGGGCGGGGTCCTTGATGTCGCAGGTTTTGCAGTGGACGCAGTTCTGCGCGTTGATGACGAATTTCGGGTCGGTCTTGGCCGCCGCATCGGCATAGGTGACCTCGTAGACCCCGGCCGG
This sequence comes from bacterium YEK0313, assembly GCA_000751295.2. Taxonomy (NCBI): domain Bacteria; species bacterium YEK0313. The sequence goes on along the minus strand of CCMO02000001.1, from coordinate 4,602,636 downwards.
GCAGTAGAGCCGGGCCGGCTCGCCATAGACCGGCAGGTTCTTGGCGATCGGCACCGAGGGGTCCTTGAGCGTGAGGTGGACCGGCTGGTCCTCCTCGTGATTGGTGTTCGAGATGAACACGCTCGACAGCTTGTCGAAGGAAATGACGCCGTCGGGCTTCGGATAGGTGATGGGCGTCACCTCGGAGAGCGGCTTCAGCGTCGCATAGTCGGGCTTGCCGTGCTTCAGCGTGCCGAACAGCGAGAACTTGAACAGCTCGTTGGTCCACATGTCGATGCCGCCGAGCAGCACGCCGCCGATGGTGCCGAACTTCGACCAGAGCGGCTTGACGTTGCGCACCTTGTACAGGTCCTGGCCGATGGCGCTCGACCGCCAGGCCAGCTCATAGGCTCGCGGCTCGTCGTTGGCGCGGGCATCCGCGATCGCCTCGGCGACATGCTCGGCGGCGAGCATGCCGGAGAGGATCGCGTTGTGCGACCCCTTGATGCGCGGCACGTTGACGAAGCCGGCCGCGCAGCCGATCAGCGCGCCGCCCGGGAAGGTGAGCTTCGGCACCGACTGGTAACCGCCCTCGGTGATGGCGCGGGCGCCATAGCTCAGGCGCTTGCCACCCTCAAGCACCGGGCGCACCAGCGGGTGCTGCTTGAAGCGCTGGAACTCGTCGAAGGGCGACAGCGTCGGGTTGGTGTAGTTCAGGTGCACGACGAAGCCGACATAAACCAGCCCGCCATCGGCGTGATAAAGGAACGAGCCGCCGCCGGTGTCCATCTTCAGCGGCCAGCCGAAGGAGTGCTGGACGAGGCCGGGCTTGTGGTTTTCCGGCTTGACCTGCCAGATCTCCTTTAGGCCGATGCCGAATTTCGGCGGCTCCTTGCCCTCGTCGAGCTTGAAGCGCGCGATGAGCTGCTTGGTCAGGCTGCCGCGGGCGCCTTCCGCAAAGAGCGTATATTTGCCGCGCAGCTCCATGCCGCGGGTGAAGCGGTCGGTGATCGTGCCGTCGCGGGCAATGCCCATGTCGCCGGTGGCGATGCCGAGGACCTCGCCCTTCTCGCCATAGAGCACCTCGGCCGCGGCGAAGCCCGGATAGATCTCGACGCCGAGCGCCTCGGCCTGGGCCGCCATCCATTTCGCCACATTGCCCAGCGAGCCGATGAAGTTGCCGTGGTTGTTCATCAGCTTGGGCATGCCGAAATTGGGCAGCCGGAGCGCGCCGGAATGGCCGAGGAAATAGAAGCGGTCGTCGGTGACCTCCTGCTTCAGCGGCCGGTCCGGATCGTTGCGCCATTCCGGCAGCAGCTTGTCGAGCCCGACGGGATCGATCACCGCGCCCGACAGGATATGGGCGCCGACCTCGGAGCCCTTCTCCACGACCACCACCGACAGGTCCGGATTGATCTGCTTCAGCCGGATCGCCGCCGCGGCGCCGGCCAGGCCGCCGCCGACCACCACCACGTCATAGTCCATGCCCTCGCGGGCCGGCAGTTCCATCGCATCGGCAGTTGCTTCGGCGGCCATCAGTATCCCTTCCGACATCGCTCACGCGTTTCGCGCGCATGTTCGACTTTCATGTGGTTCTAAAGCACGGCCTTCGGTTGATGACAACGCGGCCGGCCGGCGGATGAGCGGGAAAGCGGCGGGAGGCCGGCGGCAGGCGCGCGAAGTGCCTTATCGATAAGACCGTTCGTGCGGATCCCCGCCGGCTTGCGGCGGCGCCGGCCGCGCGGCGACCGCCGGACACTCGGTCGCGGCGGCCGCAAGGCGCCAAAATGGCATTTCAGGCCCGTTGCGGCGTCTCTATCGCCGCCGCCCGCCTTTTCCTACGATCCGACCATGCGGTTCAAGGTCCTGATGGCGGATGTCGACGGCGTCGTGATCGTGCATCCCGACGGGCAGGGATGGGCGGCTCATATCGAGCGGGATCTCGGACTGTCCCGGAAGGCATTGCAGGCGGCATTTTTCGAGCCGTACTGGCGAGACATCGTCCTCGGCCACTGCGCGCTCCGGTCGCGCCTGCAGCCGGTGCTGGCCGAGATCGCTCCGCAGATCGACGTCGACGCCTTCATCCGCTACTGGTTCGAGCACGACGCCCATCTCGATCGCGACCTGCTGGCGCAGCTCGCGGACATCAGGGCACGGGGCATGGCGCTGCATCTTGCGACGGTGCAGGAGCACGAGCGGGCGCATTACATCTGGCAGACGCTCGGCCTGAACCGGCATTTCGACGCCATGCATTATGCGGCGGAGCTCGGCTGCACCAAGCCGGACGAGGCGTTCTACGCCGCGGTCGAGCGCCAGAGCGGCTTCGGCCCGGCCGACATCTTTTTCATCGACGACTCCGACGCCAATGTCGCGGCGGCCCGCAAGCGGGGATGGAGCGCCGCCGTCTGGGACGGGACGCGCCGCCTCGTCGACCTTCTGGACGAGGCCGCTCGCTAGCACCGAGGCGCAGGCATCCGCCGCGACGCGTGCCGTTCGGCCGTCGCCGATCAAAACGCGCGTGGCCGGCTCCGATCCCCGCGTCAGGCGTCCGGGCCGAAGCCCGCGTCCACGGCGCCATCGCTCCCGTACCCATGTCGGGCAGGACGGACGCCGCCGCGCCCAGGCACGGCGCGGGCGCGATGCGTCTTGTGCTGAAGCTCCGAGGCCGTTAACGATCTGGTAAGGTCCGTTAACGATATCTTAACGTCGCGCTTGAGCGAAATGGTGAACAATGGATTAATGACCCCCGGGTCGCAGGGCAGTCATCGCTAGGGTTACGGGGAATCAATACCCATGAGTCGCGTTGCGTCCTGTTTGTTTTTGCTGGCGTTTTTTCTCGCGCCGGCCGTTCTTGCCGGTGTTTCGCAGGCTCAGGCGCAGTCCCAGCCGTCGCGGCAGACGGCTTCCCTCAGCCCCGGCGGCGGCACCTCCGCCCCGATCGGCTGGGTTCAGTTCTGCAACGACAATGCCGCCGATTGCCGCCAGCGCTCGTCGCAGGCGCGGCGCCTGACGCTGACCTCCACCGCCTTCGCACAGCTCGCCCAGGTCAACCTGCAGGTGAACCAGGCGATCGAGCAGGTCGAGGATCGCGACCATTACGGCGTCGAGGAGTTCTGGACCTATCCGGTCGACGGCAAGGGCGACTGCGAGGATCTGGTCCTTGAAAAGAAGCGCCGCCTGATCGCCCTCGGCGTGCCGCGCGAGGCGCTGCTGATCACCGTCGTGCGCGATCTCAACGGCGACGGCCATGCCATCCTGACGGTCGTGACCGACCGCGGCGACTATGTCCTCGACAACAACAACAACGAAGTGAAGCTCTGGCACGAGACCGGCTACCGCTTCATCAAGCGCCAGGCGCAGACCGATCCGAACCAGTGGGTCTCGCTGAACGGCGGCGGCGCCGGTCCGGTCCAGGTGGCGATCCCCCGCCGCTGAGCGGGACGGGAATTCCCTCACCGGGGTCACAAGGGGTGGGGGCAGAAGGGCCGGGGCGAGTCGCAGCGCCCCGGCCTTTCGCTTATGATGGGTCCATGGTCCAGCAACTGACCCCCGACCAAATCGAGGCGCTGCTCGTCTTCTACCGCGATGCCGGCGTCGACGTTGCGCTCGACGAGACGGCGATCGACCGCTTTGCCGAGGGCGAGGCCGAGCTGGCCGCCCGCCAGCGGGCCGCCGCCGGCGAGCCGCCGCCGCCCAAGGCCGCGGTGCTGGCGGCCCGCGAGGCGGCGCGTTCGGCGACCGACCTCGATGCGCTGAAGGCCATTCTCGAGGCTTTCGACGGCTGCGCGCTGAAGGCGACGGCATCGCGCACCGTGTTCGAGGATGGCGCGCGCCAGGCGCGGGTGATGTTCGTCGGCGAGGCGCCGGGACGCGACGAGGATCTCGCCGGCAAGCCCTTCGTCGGCCGCTCCGGCCAGTTGCTCGACCGCATGCTGGCCGCCATCGGCCTCGACCGGAACACCAACGCCTACATCGCCAACGTCATTCCCTGGCGGCCGCCGGGAAACCGCACGCCGACGCCGCAGGAAATCGCCATCTGCGAGCCGTTCATCCGCCGGCAGATCGAGCTGAAGAACCCCGATCTGCTGGTTTGCGTCGGCGCGCCCTCGACCGAGACCCTGATGGGGCTGAAGGGCATCATGAAGTCGCGCGGCCGGCTGCAGCCCTATCAGCTCGGCGAGCGGCAGATCCAGGCGATCGCAACCTTGCACCCGGCCTATCTCCTGCGCAGCCCGATCGCCAAGCGGCTCGCCTGGCGCGACCTGCTGACCATCAAGGCGGTGCTGGAGCGCTAGGGACCTTTATCGTTTCTCCGCTACGGAGAAAGGCGCCAGGAACCCACGGCCCGGCGCCGTCATGCGGCCTGGCGCATCTCGGGCTGGCGATAGCGCAGCCGCACCACGCCGTCGCCGACGACCTTGGAGCTGACGAGATCGAGGCGCACGCGGGCCGGCAGGCCGCGGCTCAGCGGAACACCCGACCCGGCCAGGGCGGGCACGACGAAGATGTCGAGCTGGTCGAGGGCGCCCGCCGCGATGAAGGCGTTGTTGAGGCGCGGCCCGCCGACGATCAGGGCCGGTCGCGCCCGGCACTCGCGGCGCAAGCGCTCGATCAGCGCGGCGAGGTCGTCATGCCAGGCGCTCGTGTGCTCCGCCGGCTGCTTGAGCGGCGTCGAGGTGACGACCACCACGTCGCGGCCGGGAAAGACGGGGGAGCCCGATGCCACGAGGCTGCGGTCATAGGTCGTCCGCCCCATTACCACCGTGCCGACCGCGTCGAGAAACCGGCGGTGTCCGGGATCGATGGCGGCGCAGGGTCTCGGCCAGAAGATGCCGTCGGCGGCGGCCGCGAGAAATCCGTCGAGGCTGACCGTCAGCGCGCCGGCAATGCGAGGGGCGGGAACTTGGCCGGATTCGCTCATCGTTCCTTGAGTGCTCCGAAGGTCATGCGATGGTGGCGCGTCGGCCCGTGCACGGCGATCGCATCGCGGTGCTGGCGCGTGCCGTAGCCCTTGTGCTGCTCGAAGCCATATTCGGGATGGATTGCACCAAGATGGCGCATCAGCCGGTCGCGATGGACCTTGGCGATGATCGAGGCGGCGGCGATCGAGACCACCAGGGCGTCACCGTCGACGATGGCTTCGCCCGACATGCCGAGCGGCAGGGCGGGCACGTCGCGGCCGTCGACAAGGACATGGCGCGGCGGCAGCGCCAGCATGCGGACGGAAGCCGCCATGGCGTGAAGCGTCGCCTTGCGGATGTCGGTCCGGTCGATCCGGCCGGGCGAAGCGGAGGCCACCGCCACCGCCAATGCCGAGGCCATGACGGCGGCATAGAGATGTTCGCGCGCGGCCTCGTCCAGCTCCTTCGAATCGGCGAGCCCGTCGGGGATGGCCGCTGGATCGAGGATGACGGCGGCGGCGACCACGGGGCCTGCGAGCGGCCCGCGGCCGGCCTCGTCAATGCCGGCGACCGGCCCGAAACCCTGAGCCAGGGCACGTTGTTCGATGGTGAAGGAGGGGACGATCGGGGCCATGGCAACTTGGAATTCGATTGATCCGGCAAGGCGCCGCGGCCGCCAGGGCTGCCGATCGGCCGGCCGGCAGGACGCGGGACTGTGATTCAGCTTTTTGGCGGAATGTGAGTCCGGTCAGCAACTTGTTTTGCGTTTTTCACAAGACGATTCGGCGGGGCGCGCGCGCCGAGATTCCGATTCAACCGGTTCAGATGCCGCTTCAGGTCGCGCGCCGGGACGCCCGCGCCTCAGAACAGGCTGAGCTGGCGCGCGGCATCCGGGCCTTTTCGCTCGGGAGGCGTGAACAATTCGGTGGCAAGCCGCAGCCGCCGCTTGCCGAAGCCGAGCCGGCGGGAGGCCACCTCGAACCTGCGACCGACCATCCAGGCGAGCGGACCGACGCCCTTCTGCCTGACATGGAAGGTCGCGTCGTAGTCCTTTCCGCCGCGGGTATCGCGGATCAGCGACAGGACGTGGCGGGCCGCGTCCGGCCGATGGGCGACCAGCCATTCGCGGAACAGGTCGCGGATCTCCAGCGGCAGGCGCAGAAGGACATAGCCGGCCTCGCGCGCGCCCATATGGTAGCAGGCATCGAGGATCCGCTCGATCTCGGCATCGTTGACGGCCGGGATGATCGGCGCCACCAGCACGGCGGTCGGAATGCCGGCCTCCGACAGCATGCGGATCGCTTCCAGGCGCTTCGCCGGCGTCGCCGCCCGCGGTTCCAGCGAGCGGGCGAGCTTGCGGTCGAGCGTGGTCACCGACAGGGCGACCTTGGCAAGGCCCTTGGCCGCCATGCGCGAGAGAATGTCGATGTCGCGCGTCACCAGGTGGCTCTTGGTGACGATGCCGACCGGATGATTGGTCCGCTCCAGCACTTCGAGGATGCGGCGGGTCAGCTGCCAGCGCTTCTCGATCGGCTGATAGGGATCGGTATTGGTGCCCATGGCGATGGTGCGCGGCTGGTAGGCCGGGTCCGCCAGCTCGCGCTCCAGGAGTTCCGGCGCATTCGGCTTGACGAACAGGCGCGTCTCGAAATCGAGGCCGGGCGACAGGCCCATATAGGCGTGGGTCGGGCGGGCGAAACAATAGGCGCAGCCGTGCTCGCAGCCGCGATAGGGATTGATCGACCGGTCGAAGGAGAGATCGGGGCTGTCGTTGCGGGTGATGATCCGCCGCGCCTTCTCCTCCTGCACCGTGGTCGCCAGCTCCGGCAGCTCGTCGAGCGTGCCCCAGCCGTCGTCCAGCGCCTCGCGCGACTGGCTTTCATAGCGACCGGAAGCATTGCTCAGCGTGCCGCGGCCGCGCCGGCGCTCCTCGCCGACGCCCGCCCCCGCGGAGACGTCGAGCGCGCGGGCCGTACGCAGGCCGAAAAGATTGGCCGCAGCCGCTTCCAGACCGCCGGCGTTCAGCCTGTCGGCCATGCTCTTGTCGATCCGTGCGGTGCTGCGTCCCATGCCCAGAGAGCTAACATCGCCTAACGATCGAAACAAGAACAAAGAGGGATCAAACAGGAACAAAATCCTTTGATCGGACCCTGGCGACGGATGGCGCTTGCCAGTTTGGCAATAAGGGCATAAAGATATCTTTATATGTAACCGAGGAGGCGAGGGCCCCGTGACAGGCGCAAGAGCCCATTCCTTCGACGATGGTGTCGCCGTCCTCAGGGCGGTGGGCGAGCCGACGCGTCTGAGGTTGCTCGCGCTGGCGGCCGAGGCCGAGCTGACGGTCACCGACATGGTCGACATTCTCGGCCAGTCGCAGCCGCGGATTTCACGCCATCTGAAGCTGCTGCTGGAAGCAGGCCTGGTCGAGCGCGTCAAGGAGGGATCCTGGGCCTTCTTCCGCGCGAGCGGCGAGGGAGCCGGCGCGCGCGCCGTCCAGGCGCTGGTGGCGCTGGTCGATCCCGAGGACCCGATTCTCGCGAGCGATCGCGAGCGCCTCGCCGAAGTCCGCGCCAAGCGGGCCGAGGAGGCCCAGGCCTTCTTCCGCCGCCATGCCGCGGAATGGGACAAGCTGCGCGCCCTGCACGTGGCCGAGGAGCGGGTCGAGCGCGCCGTCAAGGAAGCGCTGGAGGGCCGGCCGGTCCGGGCGCTGCTCGATCTCGGCACCGGCACCGGGCGCATGCTGGAACTGTTCGCCGGCGAGATCGACCGGGGCCTCGGCATCGACGCCAATCCGGAAATGCTCACCCTCGCGCGCGCCGCGCTCGACAGGGCCGGCATCCGTCACTGCGCCGTCAGGGCCGGCGACATCTATGCCCTGGCCCTGCCGCGCGACAGCTATGACGCCGTGATCATCCACCAGGTGCTGCACTTCCTCGACGACGGCGCCCGCGCCGTGCGCGAGGCGGCCCGCGTGCTGCGCCCCGGCGGCCGGCTGGTGGTGATCGATTTCGCCCCGCACGAACTCGAATTCCTGCGCGAGACGCAGGCGCATCGCCGCCTCGGCTTCGCGCGCGAGGTGGTCGAAGGCTGGCTCGCTGCGGCGGGTCTCGAACCGACCGATTTCCGAACGCTCGCGCCCGACCATGGCGGCAGCGAGCAGCTGACCGTTTCCATCTGGGTCGCCCGCGATCCCCGTCTTGTGACCGATGCCCCGGCGCTGCCGGGTGTTCCAGCCGTCGAGGTCGTCTGATGTCCACCTCCTACAAGCCCAGCCGCTACGTCTCGCGCTCCCGGCTCAAAGTGTCCTTCGAGTTCTTCCCGCCGAAGAGCGAGGAGATGGAAGCGACCTTGTGGGAATCGATCGAGCGGCTGGCGCCGCTCGCGCCGACCTTCGTATCGGTGACCTACGGCGCCGGCGGCTCGACGCGCGAGCGCACCCACGCGACCGTCCAGCGCATCATCGCCGAGACGCAGCTGAAGCCGGCCGCGCACCTGACCTGCGTCGCCGCGACCCGCGGCGAGGTCGACGACGTCATCCGCGGCTACTGGGCCGCCGGCGTGCGCCACATCGTGGCGCTGCGCGGCGATCCGGTCGGCGGCATCGGCACGCCCTATGCCTCGCATCCCGGCGGCTATGACGGCTCGCCCGAACTGGTCGCGGGCATCCGCGCCATCGGCGATTTCGAGGTTTCGGTCTCGGCCTATCCGGAAAAGCATCCCGAGAGCGGCTCGATCGACACCGATATCGAAATGCTGAAGCGCAAGGTCGATGCCGGCGCGACGCGCGCGATCACCCAGTTCTTCTTCGACAACGAGGTCTATCTGCGCTACCTCGACCGGGCGCGCGCCGCCGGCATCACCATCCCGATCGTCCCCGGCATCGTGCCGGTGCAGAACTTCAAACAGACGGCGGGCTTTGCCGCGCGCGCCGGCGCCAGCATCCCGGACTGGCTCGCCCGCCGCTTCGAGGGCCTGGAAGGCGATCCGGCCACGCGCAAGCTGATCGCGGCGGCGGTTGCCGCGGAACAGGTCTTCGACCTCGTCGATCGCGGCGTGACCGAGTTCCACTTCTATACGATGAACCGCGCCGACCTCGTCTATGCCGTCTGCCACCTGCTGGGCCTGAGGCCCGAGGGCGAGACGGCGCGTGCGGCGGCGTGATCCGCCGCCGCATTCCCGCGTTCTACCTTTCGACTGCCGCCTGACATCAGAGTGCGCGACATGACCCAGTTTCCGCCCCGCCATGCCAATGGAGCCGATGTGCTCGCCGCCCTCACCAAGGCGGCGGCTGAACGTATCCTGGTGCTCGACGGCGCCATGGGCACGATGATCCAGCGCTACAAGTTCGACGAGGCGGCCTTCCGGGGCGAACGCTTCGCGCACTGGAACCATGACCTCAAGGGCAACAACGATCTTCTGATCCTGACGAAGCCCGACGTGGTCGAGGCGATCCACCTCGAATATTTCGAGGCCGGGTCCGACATCGTCGAGACCAACACCTTCTCGTCGACCTCCATCGCCCAGGCCGATTACGGCATGGAGCATCTGGCCTACGAGCTGAACTACGAGGGCGCGCGCATCGCCAAGGTCGCGGCGAAGAAGGCCGAGGCCCGCGACGGCCGGCGCCGCTTCGTCGCCGGCGCGCTCGGGCCGACCAACCGCACCGCCTCGATCTCGCCCGACGTCAACAATCCCGGCTTCCGGGCGGTCACCTTCGACGAGCTGCGCGAGGCCTATGCCGAGCAGACCCGCGGCCTCGTCGACGGCGGCGCCGACATCATCCTGATCGAGACCATCTTCGACACGCTGAACGCCAAGGCGGCCTTCGTCGCGGTCGACGAGGTGTTCGAGGAAAGGCGCGTGAAGTTGCCGGTGATGATCTCCGGCACGATCACCGACCTTTCCGGCCGCACCCTGTCGGGCCAGACGACGGAGGCCTTCTGGTATTCGCTGCGCCACGCCCGGCCGTTCTCGATCGGCCTCAACTGCGCGCTCGGCGCCAAGGAAATGCGCGCCCATATTCAGGCGCTGTCGAAGGTCGCCGACACGCTGGTCTGCGCCTATCCGAATGCCGGCCTGCCCAACGAGTTCGGCCTCTATGACGAGAGCCCGGAAGCGATGGCCGAGCTCGTCGGTGAGTTCGCCACAGCCGGCTTCGTCAACATCGTCGGCGGCTGCTGCGGCTCGACGCCCGACCACATTGCCGCGGTCGCCAAGGCGGTCGCCGGCGTCAGGACGCGCACGCCGCCGGCCATCGAGCCGCGCCTCAGGCTCTCCGGCCTCGAACCCTTCGTGCTGACGCCCGAAATCCCGTTCGTGAATGTCGGCGAACGCACCAACGTCACGGGTTCGGCGCGCTTCCGCAAGCTGATCACGGCCGGCGACTACACGGCGGCGCTCGCGGTCGCGCTCGACCAGGTGCAGAACGGCGCCCAGATCATCGACGTCAACATGGACGAGGGCCTCCTCGATTCCGAAAAGGCGATGATCGACTTCCTCAACCTGATCGCTGCCGAGCCCGACATTGCGCGGGTGCCGGTCATGGTCGATTCCTCGAAGTTCAAGGTGATCGAGGAGGGCCTGAAGCGCCTGCAGGGCAAGGGCATCGTCAATTCCATCTCGCTGAAGGAAGGCCACGACAAGTTCGTGGCCGATGCCCGCACGGTGCTGCGCTATGGCGCGGCGGTGGTGGTCATGGCCTTCGACGAGCAGGGGCAGGCCGACACGTTCCAGCGCAAGACCGAGATCTGCAAGCGCGCCTACGACATTCTGGTCGACGAGGTCGGCTTCCCGCCCGAAGACATCATCTTCGATCCCAACGTGTTCGCGATCGCCACCGGCATCGAGGAACACGACAATTACGGCAACGACTTCATCGAGGCGGCCGGCTGGATCCGCAAGAACCTGCCGCACGCCCATATTTCAGGCGGCGTCTCCAACCTGTCGTTCTCGTTCCGCGGCAACGAGCCGGTGCGCGAGGCGATGCACTCGGTGTTTCTCTACCACGCGATCAAGCGCGGCATGGACATGGGCATCGTCAATGCCGGGCAGATGCAGGTCTATGAGAACCTCGACCCGGAGCTGCGCGAGGCCTGCGAGGACGTGGTGCTCAACCGGCGCCCCGACGCCACCGAGCGCATGCTGGCGATCGCCGAGAAGTTCCGCGGCCACGGCAAGGGCGAGGCCAAGGTGGTCGACCTGGCCTGGCGCGAGAAGCCGGTCGGCGACCGGCTGACCCACGCCCTGGTCAATGGCATCACCGAATATATCGAGCAGGACACGGAGGAGGCCCGCCAGCAGGCGGCCCGCCCGCTGCACGTCATCGAAGGTCCGCTGATGGACGGCATGAACGTCGTCGGCGACCTGTTCGGCTCGGGCAAGATGTTCCTGCCCCAGGTGGTCAAGTCGGCCCGCGTGATGAAGCAGTCGGTGGCCTATCTCCAGCCGTTCCTGGAGCAGGAGAAGCGTGATCTCGGCCTCGTCGACAAGCCCGCGGCCGGCAAGATCCTGATGGCGACGGTGAAGGGCGACGTCCACGACATCGGCAAGAACATCGTCGGCGTCGTGCTCCAGTGCAACAATTACGAGGTGATCGACCTCGGCGTGATGGTGCCGGCCCAGCGCATCCTGGAGGAGGCGAAAAAGCATCAGGTCGACATTATCGGCCTGTCCGGCCTGATCACGCCCTCGCTCGACGAGATGTGCCATGTCGCGGCCGAGATGGAGCGCCAGGGCTACGAGGTGCCGCTGCTGATCGGCGGCGCCACCACCTCGCGCGTCCATACCGCGGTGAAGATCCATCCGAACTACGAGCGCGGCCAGGCGGTCTATGTCGCCGACGCCTCGCGTGCGGTCGGCGTCGCCTCGACGCTCCTGTCGAACGAGAACAAGCCCAAATATGTCGCCGATATCAGGGCGGAATACGCCAAGATCGCGGAGGCGCATCTGCGCGGCGAGCAGACCAAGCAGCGCCTGCCGCTGGCCGATGCCCGGGCCAACAGCCTGAAGCTCGACTGGGCCGGCTACGAACCGCCCCGGCCGCGCTTCATCGGCACGCGCGTCTACGAGGACTACGATCTCGCCGATCTCGTCTCGGCGATCGACTGGACGCCGTTCTTCCAGACCTGGGAGTTGAAGGGCCGCTATCCGGCCATCCTCGACGACGAGAAGCAGGGCGAGGCAGCCCGCGGCCTGTTCAAGGACGCGCAGGTCATGCTGCAGCGGATCGTCGGTGAGAAGTGGCTGACCGCGCGCGCCGTGATCGGCTTCTGGCCGGCCAATGCGATCGGTGACGACATCAAGGTCTTTACCGACGAAAGCCGCGGGCAGGAGCTTGCGACCTTCCATACGCTGCGCCAGCAGATCGCCCGGCGCGAGGGCCGCGAGCGCGCGCATATCGCCCTCTCCGACTATTTCGCGCCGTCGGGGACCAAGGCCGACTGGATCGGCGGCTTCGTCGTGACCGCGGGCATCGGCGAGGACGAGCTCGCCAGGCGTTTCGAGGATGCGAAGGACGACTACAACGCGATCCTGACCAAGGCGCTCGCCGATCGCCTCGCCGAGGCGCTGGCGGAGCGCATACATCAGATCGTCCGGCGCGAGCTCTGGGCCTATGCGCCGGACGAGAAGCTCTCCAACGAGGAACTGATCCTCGAGCAGTATCGCGGCATCCGGCCGGCGCCGGGCTATCCGGCCCAGCCCGACCATACCGAGAAGGACACGCTGTTCCGCCTGCTCGACGCGGAGAAGGCGATCGGCGTGAAGCTGACCGAAAGCCGTGCCATGTGGCCGGGCTCCTCGGTCTCGGGTCTCTATGTGTCCCATCCGGACAGCGAATATTTCGGCGTCGGCCGGGTCGAGCGCGACCAGGTCGTCGACTATGCCGCGCGCAAGGGCTGGACGGTCGAGGAGGCCGAGCGCTGGCTGGCGCCGGTGCTCAACTACGATCCCGCGCTGATGCGCTCGATGAGCGAGGCGGCGGAATAACGCCGGCCGGCCGGGGCGAAAAAGGGGGCATGTGCAGCCGGGCCGCCGCGTCGCGACGGCCCGGCTTTTTCATGCGGCAAGGCGCGCTGCGGAGCCCGCCTGTTCGGCAAGAGCCCAGATATGGCCGAAGGGATCGAAGAGTGCTGCGACCCGGCGGCCGGTTTCATCGGGCTGGATGGCGTCCCGGACCATGGCGCCCGCCGTCGTCGCCGCGGACATCGTCGTTTCGATGTTCTCGACCGTGAGGCGGAAAACGGTGCCGACCGCGCCGGCGGCCTTCGGGAAGAAGGGGCCGCCGCGCCAGGGCTCGCGCTCGCGATTGGGGTTGGCGCCGGCCACCGAGACCTTGAGGCCGGCCAGTTCCAGATCGACCGCCATCAGCGTTCCGGTCCGCGGATATGTCGCCGTTTCGCGCGCGCCGAAAGCCATGACATAAAAATTTGCCGCCTCCCGCTCGCGGCCATGCTCGACGAAGAGGGTCAGTTCGAGGCTCAGGGGGCTGGTCATGCTGCGTCTCGCTGCGCTTGAGGGAATCGGCCGGCGGCCCATTCTAGCGCGCGATCACCCGGCGCTGCCGCTTCCGGCATGCCTGGATGCCATTGCCGATCCATGGCCAGGTGCGGGCGCAGCAAACCGTGAATAGCGTCGGTCCGAGCGGCTCGACAACCGCCCCGACCGAGATGCGACCCTAGATCGTCACCTGCGTGCCGACCTCGACGACCCGGCCGGTCGGCAGGTGGAAATAGTCGGTGGCGGAGTTGGCGTTGACCGCCATGCCGATGAACACATAGTCCTGCCAGAGCGGCATGCCGAGCTTGCCGGAGGCCTTCAGGTGCCGCCGGGACAGGAAGAAGGAGGTCGACATCATGTCGAACTTCACGCCGATCTTCTTGCAGGCGATCAGCGCCTTCGGCACGTGCGGCGTCTCCATGTAGCCGAACTTGATGACGAGCTTGGAGAAGCTGTCGTTGAGCTTCTCGTAAGACACCCGCTCGCCGTCCGGAACGCGCGGCGTGCCGACGCTCTTCACCGCCAGGAACACGTTGTGTTCGTGCAGCACCTTGTTGTGCTTGAGGTTGTGCAGGAGCGAAGCGGGGGCATAGGCATGTTCCGAGGTCAGGAACACGGCGGTGCCGGGGACGCGGTGCGGCGGACGCTTCTCGAAACTCTTCATGAGATCGGCCAGCGGCACCTCGATACGCCGGGTCTTGTCGGCCAGGATGCGCGTTCCCTTCCGCCAGGTCAGCATCAGGAACATGATCGAGCCGCCGAACAGGAGCGGCACCCAGCCGCCTTCGATGAGCTTCATCAGGTTGGCGCCGAGGAAGACCCATTCGATGATCTGGAACGGCACGATCAGGCACGCGGTGGCGAGCAGGCTCCACTTCCAGACGTGGTGGATGACCACGAAGGCCATGATGGAGGTGACCACCATGGTGCCGCTGACGGCGATGCCGTAGGCCGAAGCGAGGTGCGAGGAGGTCTTGAACGACAGGACCAGGAGCAGGACCGCGACCAGCAGGATCCAGTTGATGAAGGGCAGGTAGATCTGCCCGGCATGTTCCTCGGACGTGTACATCACCTTGAGACGCGGCAGCAGGCCGAGCTGCACGGCCTGGCGCGACAGCGAGAAGGCGCCGGTCAGCACGGCCTGGCTGGCGATGATCGTGGCCATGGTCGCGAGGATGACCATCGGCAGCAGGCCCCAGCTCGGCACCAGCAGGAAGAACGGGTTCTGCACGGTGGAGGGATCGGCCAGCACCATGGCGCCCTGGCCGAGATAGTTGAGGGTGAGCGAGGGGAAGACGACACCGAGCCAGGCATTCTGGATCGGCCGGCGGCCGAAATGGCCGAGATCGGCGAACAGCGCCTCGCAGCCCGAGACGGCCAGGAACACAGCGCCGAGGGCCACCAGGCCGAGGCTGCCGTGGGTCAGGAGGAAATGCACGCCGTGGACGGGGTTGAACGCCCAGAACACGCCGAGGTCGTCGCGGATGTGGATGAGGCCGGCAAGCCCGATGCAGATGAACCAGGTCATCATGATCGGCCCGAAGAACCGGGCGACATGGGCGGTGCCGTGGCTCTGGACCGCGAAGAACAGCACGATCACCACGGTGGTGATCGGCAGGATGTAGGGGTCGAAGACCGGGGTGACGAGCTTCAGGCCCTCCAGGGCGGACAGCACCGAAATGGCCGGTGTGATGGCGGCATCGCCATAGAAGAGGGCGGCGCCGATGACGCCCATCACGACGATGAAGGTGCGTCCGCGCCCGAGCGCCTTCTGGGCAAGCGCCATGAGGGTGAGCGTGCCGCCTTCGCCTTCATTGTCGGCGCGCAGCAGGATCAGGACATATTTGACCGTCACCAGCAGGATCAGCGCCCACAGGATCAGCGACAGCACGCCGAGGACGGTTTCGCGCGGAATGGCGGCGAGCGGGGCGGTCGGATGGCCGAGCGCGCCGGCCAGCGCTTCCCGGAAGGCATAGAGCGGGCTGGTGCCGATATCGCCGTAGACGACGCCGATGGACCCGATGAAAAGGGCGGCGAAACTGGCCTTCGGCACATGGCTGTCATGGGCCGTGTCGGCTGAGGGGGGCGCCTTTGCGGGGTCGCCGACACCTGCCGGGACCGTATTGCCGGCTGCCGCCGTTTCGTTCGCCATGGATAAGACCTTGAGACGGCCGGGCGCTTTGTCCGGCCCTGAGTGACAAATGGCTTCAAGCGCCGATCGAGGCCCTCGTGGTTGTCATCAGTCGCCGATCTGTCCCGGCGGTCGTCGCGCTGCCTCGCTGCGGCGCGCGTCATACAGCATTGCACGGGCGATGATCAACTGGCCATCCACGAAAAAGCCGCAAATCGCCGCAGGCCCTGGCTTCGCCGGCCCTATTGGATCAACGCAGGCTGGTATCGAATCGGCGCGAGATGTCGAGGATTCGCACGCCCTCCGCCGAGACCGTGCCCGATGTCAGGGGAAAGGTCTCGATCGCCTCGGTCATGCCGGCCCGCCGGGCAAGGTTGCGGGTCGCCTGGCCGGAACCGGTGCGCGCGACGGGCGCAGCGACGGCGGCGTCGCGTGCCTGGATACTGGCCTGGATCTCGGCCGCTCGGCGGCGCAGGTCGGCCGGCAGCCTGCCATAGGACCGCGCGTCGACGAAATCGGCCTGCCGATAGGGGAAGCGCGAGGCGCCGGCAAAGACGCGGACGCCGGTCTCGGTCACCACCAGGTCGCCGGCGCGCAGGGTGAAATCGTGGGTGATGGGCAGGCGCGCGAGACCATTGGTGGCCCGGCCGTGGCAGGTGCAGGTCGCGTCCGCCGCCTCGCGGAAGCGGAAGGCGGTGCGCAGCCGGGCATAGACCTGGCCGCGCGGCCCGCTCGCCTCTTCGATCGGCTGGCCGCCGCGCGCCGTGTAGAGCGCCACCTCGGTGCCGGGGCACAGGCTGTTGCAGGCCTCCTGCTGCGCGCCGTGATCGTCGCGGCCGCCGGCAGGCGCGGGAAAGAAGAAGCCGTCGCAGAGCCGAACGCAATAGACTCGGGTACCGCCGGGCACGCGGAACTGGCCGGACCGGTTCGAAGTGGATACCGAGCGGCCCTGGCGTGCCGGACCGCCCTCATGCCGGGGGCGGACGGTGATCAGGGGCACCTCGCGCTGGGGCGTGGCGCCGAAGAAGGGCAGGCCAGGAAAGACGGAACGCGAGGCGACGCGGGGGCTGGCCTCGCCGCGCCGCATGGCGCGCAGCTCGGCGTCGCGCCGGATCACGGCGTAGATCTGATCGGCATCCTGGGCCGCGGCTGGCGGGCTTGCGCCTGCAAGGATGCAGCAGGCGAGAAAGAACACGGCAAAGCCGGACATGCGTGCAACCATTGAAGCCCTACCTGGCCGTCCGTCGCGGCGGACGGCCCATGACATGAAAGGCGGCAGTGGGTTGTCGACGCGGTTCCGAGGCTGGAACCATGTCGGCGAGACGTATCAACAAACAGGCTCGCCCCTCGACCTCGCCCCAAGGCGCAGTGCCTGGGACGTGGCCAAACTTCAGCCGAGCCCGTCGCGCATCTGGCACGGGACTATTGCAGTTCGATGTCGACAGTCTAGCCGAGTTTTCCCGCAAGGCCAGTACCTGCGTAGACTTGCACGCAAGGGTTGGCGTCAGAGGGTTAAAGCAAAAGAAAATGCCGGACTTTCGTCCGGCCCAAGGTCTGCGAACTGTCGTGGTTTCGATGCTTTGGATCGACCGGTTCAACCAGCCCTGCCGGCGTCGATGCTCTTAGAATGCACCGAACAGGATGGCTCCGAAAAACGCGAATGCGGCGCAGACGGCAACTACGTTCACGTGTCGGGCAAGTTCCACTGGCAACCTCCCTCGCAGGAACCGGAACCTGCAGGCTAAGCAGCGCGACGGGGCTTTGCCAAGCGGATTCGACCGGCCCGCGACCGGGCGTCGCGGCGGGCAGCGCGAGCGCTTTGACAAGTCTGGCGAATTTGCGGCCGCGCCATGTGGATGATAGGTGAGATATCCTGTCCCATCAGATGTTTCATGGGCTGACGTGGCAGGTCAATCGTGCCCGCAGCGCCCTGCCGGTCCGGCAGCCGGCATGGCGGCGCCTCCCGGCAGGCCGCCGCATCGCCGCCTTGACCGACCTGGAATAGAATGTCACGTCTTTTTACATAATGGCCAAGCCACCGATCGACGATTCATCCCGGCCCACCTCGGCCGACGTTCATCTCGCCGCGCGCCGCGGCTATCATCACGGCAACCTGAAGGAAGCGCTGATCGAAGCGGCGCGCCGGCTGATCGCCGAGCGCGGCCCGGCCGGTTTCACCCTGTCGGATGCGGCCAAGCTCGCCGGCGTGTCGCCGGCCGCTCCCTATCGTCATTTCAAGGACCGGCAGAGCTTGCTGCGCGACATTGCTCAGCTTGGCTTTGCTGCGCTCGGCGAGCGCCTTGGACAGGCCGCGGCGGCCGGTGGGCCGCAAGGCTTCAGTGCCATGGGCCGGGCCTATCTCGCCTTCGCCCGCGAGGAGCCCGCCTATTACGCAGCCATGTTCAACTCGGGCACGGCGAGCGAAGAGGCCAAATCCGAAGGTGCCGAGGATCCCGGCTTCCGGATGTTGCGCGAGGCGGTCGGCCGGGCCCTCGGCACGCACGACGCGGAGGCGGCACGGCGGGCGGCCATGCTGGTGTTCGCGCTCACCCATGGCCTTGCGAGCCTGTCGGTGCCGGGATCACCGGCGCGCCCCCGGGATCTCGGCGATCCGGAAAAGCTGCTCGATCTCGGAGTCGACGCCATGCTTCGCGGCCTGCCGGCGGCGCTCGCCGGCGGGAACTGAGGCGGTCAGTCGGCCGGCGGAGCGAGCGCGGCGCCGGCCAGGGCCAGGACGAGGCTCGAAACGGCGCTGGCCGCGAGCAGCGCGAATTTCAACGCGGAAGTCCAGGGCAGGACGGGGCTCACATCGGCGAGGCCTGAATAGGCCAGCGCCAGAAGGCCGTCTTCGACCAGGTCGGCAGTCAGAAAGCCGGCGGGCACGAGAAACAGCAGCCGGAAGGTGCGCTGCGACAGCGGCAGGCCGCGGCTCGCCAGGCCTGCGCCGGTCAGGAGCGCTGCGGCGGTCGCGACGGCCAGCGGCAGATCGGTCAGAAGGGCCGCGAGAGCCTCGCTCCGGCGCGGGCCGATCGTCGTCAGGAAGGCGCGAAAGTCCTCGGCCGTGTAGCCGGCATGGCGCGCCTCGGGCCGCACCTGCTTCAGGCAGTCGAGCCCGCCGCAACTGCCGCGCAGCAGGGCTTCGATGCCGGCATTGGCATAGGCGTTGACGAGAAAGGCAGCGAGCACCGCGCCGAGGGCAAGGGCAAGCCGCAGCGGTGTCGCTGCGCGGGCCAGGCGTTCGACCACAGCCATCGGGTTCACGCTGCGGCGTCCGGCTGTCGCAAGGTCAAAGCGTCTCGGAATCGCGGTCGTTGATCTGACGCTGCAGCCGCTTGTTCTGCGCGGCCAGTTCCTTGAGCTTCTCGTTGATGGCGTCGACGCCGGGGGCGGTCGCACCGTTCACGAAGCGCGCGCCGATCTCGCCGCCGCGGCGCCAAGCGACCTCGCAGGCATAGGTGGCGTTGCGTTGCGGGATCTTCAGTTCGAACCGGTCGGGCAGGTCCATGATCGACCCGCAATCGAGCCGCACGCCGGTCTCGGAATAGTTGCGCACCGTGCATTCGACCGAACGCAGGCCGCCCGGGAATATGATCATTCCCTTCCAGAATGTGCGGGATCGCTGGGCGATTCGGCGTTCACTCATGACTGGCCCGGGTCCGGCGTGGCGTCGTCGTTGCTGCAATTTCAGCTGGCGGTTGCAATGGCTTCCTTCTAGCCCGGGAGCCTTAACGTCTCGTTTACACTATGGTTCGGATTTGTCGAAAAGGCCCGCATAATCCTTGGGCCGGGGCGGCGCGTAACCGCCGCGCTTGGAGGTGCGAAGCCCGAGGCCGACCAGGCTTTCGGCCAGCCTGACGGCCGCGGCGACGCCGTCGATGACCGGCAGTCCGCATTCCGCGCCGAGCGCCGCCGCAAGATCGGCCATGCCGGCGCAGCCGAGCACGATCGCCTCGGCCCGGTCGTCGCGGATCGCCTTGGCGATCTCGGCGGCAATCCTGGCGCGCGCGTTCGAGGCGGGGTCGTCGAGCGCGAGCACCGGCACCTCGCAGGCCCGCACGCTGCCGCAGCGGCGGCCGAAGCCGTATTTGTCGACATTGTGCTCGAGCGCCGGCACCGAGACGGCCAGGGTCGTCACCACGCTGAAACGGCCGGCGACGAGGCTTGCGAGGTGCATGGCGGCTTCGCCGATGCCGATGACCGGCGCCGTGGCGAGCGACCGGGCGGCGTCGAGGCCGGTATCGTCGAAACAGGCGATGATGAAGGCATCACTCGCTGGCGCTTTGGCGAGTTCCGCGAGCAGGCCCGGCACCGACAGCGCCTCGTCATAATATCCCTCGATCGAGGCCGGCCCGCGCGCGGGATTGACCGCGGCGATGGTCGTGCCCGGGCTTGCCGCCGCCCGCGCGGCCGCGCCGATTCGCCGGGTCATGGCGGCTGTGGTGTTGGGATTGACGACCGTCAGAAGCATCAGCTCCGCTCCTCAAAAGAGACCATGGTGCGGGCCGCCGTATCGTCCGCGCTCAGCCTTACGCCGGCACTGCGGGCGAGGCGGTTTCCGCCACCCTCAGACAGCGCACGACGTGGCCGGGGCCGACGGTAGCCGACTCGGGCTGCGCCGCCATGCAGTCCGGCATGGCCAGCCGGCAGCGCGGGGCAAAGGCGCAGCCGGGCGGCAGGTCGGCAAGATCGGGCGGCGAGCCGGCAATGGCATCGAGCCGCGCGCCGCGCGGCAGTCCCTCGCGGGCGCGGCTGTTGAGGAGCCCGATCGTATAGGGATGGCGGGGCGCGCGGATGATGTCGCGGATCGACCCGGTCTCGATGATCCGGCCGCCATACATCACCGCCACGCGGTCGGCGACCTCGACGGCCACGCCGATATCGTGGGTCACGAAGATCACGGCGAGGCCGAGTTCGCGCTGGAGCTCGCGGATGAGCAGCAGGATCTGGATCTGGACGGTGGCATCCAGCGCGGTGGTCGGCTCGTCCGCGAGCAGGACCTGCGGGTTGCAGGCAAGGGCCAGCGCGATCATCGCCCGCTGCCGCATGCCGCCCGACATTTCATGGGGATAGTTGTCGAGCCGGCGCTCGGGAGAGGGGATGCGCACGCGCTGGAACATGTCGAGCGCGCGCCGGCGGGCCTCGGCCGTCGAGCAGCCCTCATGCTTGACGATGGTCTCGGCGATCTGGCGGCCGAGCGTGTAGACGGGGTCGAGCGCCAACGCCGGCTCCTGGAAGATCATCGACACCGCGCGGCCGCGGAAGGCCTGGAGATCGCGGGCGCCGAGCGCGAGCACGTCGCGGCCGCCGACGCGGATCGTGCCGGTGGTAACGCTGCGCCGTTCCGGATTGAGCCGCAGCAGGGCCCGCAGCGTGACCGACTTGCCGGAACCGGATTCCCCGAGGATGGCGAGGGTTTCGCCCCGATCGAGCGTAAGGTCGACGCCGTTGACGGCACGGATCGGTCTGGCGCCGCCGGTAAAGGCGACGGTGAGGTCGCGGATCACGACGGTCGGTTCCTCGGCGGCCATGGCCTCGCTCCTTACGCGGCTGCGCGGCTGGACGGAGCCGCGGAATGGCCCGAACCCGGTTCGCTCATCAGGCAGGCGGTCGCATGGTTTTGCGCCGCGACTGCCAGGGCGGGTTGGCGGGCGCTGCAGACGGCCTCGGCATGGACGCAGCGCGTATGGAAGCGGCAGCCGTCCGGCGGGTCGATCGGATTCGGCGGATCGCCCGATATCGGGGCTTCCATCGTGCGCCGGTCGGGATCCATGGTCGGCATGGACCGGGTCAGCGCGGCCGAATAGGGGTGCAGGGGCGCGTCGAACACCGCGTCGGCCGGGCCGATCTCCGCGACCTTGCCGAGATACATCACCATGACCCGGTCGGACATGTGGCGCACCACGTTCAGGTCGTGGGAGATGAACAGATAGGTGAGCGCGAATTCGTCCTTCAGATCCATCAGGAGATTGAGGACCTGCGCCTCCACGGACTTGTCGAGCGCCGAGACCGCCTCGTCGAGAATGACCACCTTGGGCTGCAGCGCCAGGGCGCGGGCAATGTTGACACGCTGGCGCTGGCCGCCGGAAAGCTCGTGGGGATAGCGCCCGGCAAAACGTGATGGATCGAGGCCGACGCGGGCGAGCAGGTCGCGGGCGCGGGCGATCGCGGCCTGCCTGCCGACGCCATGGACCTGCGGGCCGAAGGCGATCGAGCCCTCGATGGTCAGGCGCGGATTGAGCGAGGCGTAGCTGTCCTGGAACACCATCTGGACCTGGCGGCGATAGCCGGTCAGCGACAGGTCGGGAGAGCCGACCTTGGCGCCGTCGAACAGGATCTCGCCGGCCGTCGGCGCGATCAGATGCATCATCAGGCGCGCCGTGGTCGACTTGCCGCAGCCGCTCTCGCCGACGATGCCGAGCGTCTCGCCGGGGAAGACGTCGAAATCGACGCCGTCGACGGCGCGCACCACCTTGGCCGGACCGAACAGGCCGCCGGCCACCGGGAAATGCTTGACGAGGTTGCGGATGGTGAGAAGCGGCACTCTCATTGCTTCACGTCCATGGCCGAGCGCAGGCCGTCGGCCAGCAGGTTGAACGAGATCGAGGTCAGGAAGATCATCACGCCGGGCAGGGCCGCGACCATCGGCTGGGTATAGATGGCGGTGCGCAGCGTGTTGAGCATGAGACCCCATTCGGGCTCCGGCGGGCGCACGCCGAGACCGAGGAAGGACAGGCCCGAGGCGAGGATCATCGACACCGAGATGAGGCCGGTCGCGTAGACGAAGATCGGTCCGAGCACATTGCCCAGCACATGCACGCGGATGATGGTCAGGGCGCGGGCGCCGGAGGCGCGCGCCGCTTCGACATAGTCGCGGCTGCGCACCTGCGTGGTCACCGCCTCGGCGACGCGCGCGATCGGCGGAATGAACACGATGGTCAGCGAGACCAGGGCGTTCTGGATGCCGGCCCCCAGCGCCCCGGACAGCGCGACCGCGAGCAGCACGGACGGGAAGGCGTAGAACACGTCGATGGTGCGCATCATCAGCGTGTTGGCGCGGCCGCCGGCATAGCCGGCGACGATGCCGATCAGGCTGCCGGCGAAGAAGGCCATGATGACCGGCGTCACGCCCATCATCAGCGAGTAGCGGGCGCCGTGGATGAGCCGGGACAGCATGTCGCGGCCGAGCTCGTCCGTGCCGAGCGGGAAACCGGCCGTGCCGATCGGTCGCAGCCGGCGGATCGTGCGGCCGGCATAGGGATCGGCCGGGGCGATCCAGGGCGCGAAGATCGCGACCAGCACCAGGGCGAGGATCAGGATGCCGGCGATCATTGCCACCTTGTCGCGGGATACGCGCCTCGCGACGCCGGTCCAGTAGCCGGGCGAGCGTTCGATCGCGGCCGGCGCCTTGGCCGGATCCTCGCGCAGCAGGGACGCAACCGATGTCATGATCAGCTCCGCTGGATGCGCGGGTCGATGGCCGTCTGGAGGACGTCCACCAGCAGGTTGAGGCCGACGAAGAACAGCGCGAGCACCAGGATCGTGCCCTGCAGCAGCGGCAGGTCGCGCTGGAAGATCGCGGCGTTCAAGAGGAAGCCGGTGCCCGGCCAGGAGAACACCGTCTCGATCAGGATCGAGCCGCCGAGGAGATAGCCGAGCTGCAGGCCCATCACGGCGAGCGCTGTCGGGGCGGCGTTCTTCACGACATGGCCGAAAATGCCGAATTCCGAGAGCCCCTTGGCCCGCAGGGCCGGCACGAAGTCCTGCGACAGGATATCGGCGACGAGGGCGCGGATGGTGCGCGCGACGATGCCCATGGGAATGACGCTCATGGTGGCCGCGGGCAGGATGAGGTGGCGGATATGCTCCCAGTCTGGCCGCCATTCCGCCGAGCCGCCGGGCCCGGCGCCGGTCGGCGGCAGCAGATTGAGCTGCGCGGAGAAGATGATCACCAGCACCATGCCGAGCCAGTAGTGCGGCACCGAGACACCGACGACGGACAGGAAGGAGGCGATCTTGTCGATCGCGCTGTTCCTGAAATAGCCGGCGACGAAACCGAACAGCAGGCCAAAGAAGAAGCCGATGAGCGTGGCGATCGCCGCGAGCAGCAGGGTGTTGCGCACCGCGCCGATCACCTCGCCCGACACGGCGCGGCCGGTGGCGATCGAGGTTCCGAGATCGCCCTGCACCGCCCTGAGGCACCATTTGAAGAACTGTTCGTAATAGGGGCGGTCGAAACCGTAGGCCGCCATCATCTGCTGCTTCAGCGCGTCGGAGGCGTCCGGCGGCAGCACCGACACCAGGGGATCGCCGGGCGCGATATGCACGAGGGCGAAGCAGACGAGCGATACGCCGATGACGATCGGGATCGTGTAGACCAGCCGCTTGGCCAGGTAGACGAGCATCGGTCGGACCTCATGCGCTGGGAAACCCCGCGCGCGGCCCGCGCCGGCCGCCCGCAGGGTTCATCCAGAGGGAACGCGGCGGGCCGCATCGGGCCGCCGCGTCGTGACGCGCGGGCGATCAGGAGCCGGCGCGGATGTCCATCGTCGCGATGTCGATGAACCAGGAGCGGGGCTGGACGACGCCGGTGACGCGCGGCGACAGGGCGCGCGGTCCGACATCGTGGGCGACCCACAGGAACGGCGCCTCTTCGACCAGGCGCTTGTGCAGCGCGGCCAGCGCAGTGTCGCGGCCGGCGGCGTCGAAGGTGGTGCGGGCCGTATTGACCAGCGCGTCGAACTCGTCGGAATTGAAGAAGCCCCAATTGTTCGAGGTCGGCGGATTGGCCTGGCGCGTCACGAAGCGGCCCATGGCGAAGAACGGATCCATGGCCGCGAAGGTGACGTTGATGGCGTTGGCGCCGCGGGCGCCGGCGGAGCCCGCGCCCTCGCGCCAGTTGGTGAAGACCGAGTTCCACTCGGCGACCTCGAGCTCGACGTTGAAGAAACATTCCTTCAGCGCCTGCTGCAGCCATTCGTTCATGACGATCGGCTGCATCTGGCCGGAGCCGGAGGCCGAGGTCAGCACCTTGACGGTGACCGGCCGCTGCGCCGAGAAGCCGGCTTCCTGCATCAGCCGGCGGGCGGCCGCGAGATCATAGCGGATGTCGAAGGACGGATTGCCCCACCAGGGATGGCCGGGCGGAACCGTGCCCTTCGGCACTTCCATCTGGCCGTTCAGGAGTTCCTTCAATTCATCGCGGTTGATGCACAGATTGGCCGCGTGCCGCACCCGCCGGTCGGTCCAGGGCGAACCCTCGCGGAACGAGAACTGCCAGGGCCAGACATGCGGCTGGGCGTTCGAATAGATCTTGAAGCCGCGGCTGGTGATCTGCGGCACGGCGTCGGGCGAGGGCGCCTCGATCCAGTCCACCTGGCCGGCCAGCAGAGCGGCGGTGCGGGCATTGGGCTCGGGCAGCGGCAGCAGCACGACGCGATCGATCTTCGGCCGGCGTGCGGTATCCCAATAGTCGCGGTTGGCGACCATCTCGAAGCGTTCGCGCGGGACGAGGCGGACGCCGCGGAAGGCGCCGGTGCCCGAGGGATTGGCGGCGAACGCGGTCCATGCCGCCTGGGCGCGCTGGCGCGGGTCGGTGACGCCTGCCGGCACCTCGCCGAGCAGCTTCTGCCAATGCGCCGGGGAGGCCATGAACAGGTTGGTCAGATTGATGGGCAGGAACGAGTCCGGCGCCGAGGTGGTCAGTTCGACGGTGAGATCGTTGATGGCCCGGGCGGAGCGCAGATTGGGCATGCGCGAGACCGTGACGCCGACCTGGCTCTGGTCGAAATGCGGCGCTGACTGGTCGAGCACCTTCTGGACGTTCCAGACCACGGCCGCGGCATTGAACGGCGAACCGTCATGGAATCTGACGCCGGGTCGCAGCTTGAAGACCCACTTGGTCTTGTCGTTGGCGTCGACGGCCCATTCGAGGGCGAGGCCGGGAATGATCACCGACGGGGCATCGGCCCGCGACAGGTCCCAGTTGACCAGAGCGTCGTAGATCGGGATGCCGGTGAAGCGGTTGCCTTCGAAGCCCTGGTCCGGCTGACCGTGGGTGCGTGGAATGTCCGCGGCGGTCATGCCGATGCGCAGCACCTTTTCCTGCGCGATGGCCGGTGCATTGGCCATGGCCCCCGCCAAGACCAGAACCGCGCCGGCAATGACGGCCGGCCGAATGGTGGACAGCATGCATTTCCTCCCTGATGCCCGTCTCATCGACGCTGGCAAGTGACGTGCCAGATGTCCGAAACGGCCCGTCTCGTGCGGGCCTGGATGCTTCGGTTTCATCGACCATCCGGCCCCATGCCGGTGGGAGGGGCATGCTGATCAATCCTTGAGCAGATCGGCCGATGCCGCAAGGCCGTTCTTGGCGGGCACGACCGGAACGCGCTGCTTTCACGCGGTCTCCGGTGCCGCGGCTACCAGGGCCAGGGCACGCTGACGCCGAGGCCGGCGAGGCCGGCGCGCTCGAAGACCAGGCGGCCGACGGTCAGGTCCTGCAGGGCGAGGCCGGTCATGTCGAACACCGTGATGTCGCCGGGCGCCCGCTGGAACGCCGTCTTGCCGGAGAGGATGTCGCCGAGCTCGATGGCGGACGTGGCGGGCGCCCACTGCATTTCGCCGATCGCCTGGGCCTGGACGCGGTCGTCGACGACGAGCCGGGCGCGGGCGAGAAGCCCTTCGGGCAGTTCGCGCTTGCCGGCGGTATCGGCGCCGACGCAGGTCAGATGCGTGCCCGGCCGGACCGCATCCGTTTCGAACAGCGGTCCGGGGCCGGGCGTCGCCGTGATGACCAGATCGCTCGCCGCCACGGCGCCGTTGCGGTCCCCCGTATGGGCGACGCGGCAGAGGCCGGCGAACAGCGCCTCGAAGCAGGGATCGGGCCGCCCATCGCCGGAGACATAGGCGACCTCGGCGAGCGCGGGCAGCAGGTCGAGGGCGAAGCGGAGCTGGATGCGCGCCTGCACGCCGGTGCCGAACACGACGGCGCTGCGGCTGTCCGGGCGGGCGAGATGGCGCAGCCCGAGGCCGCCGGCCGCACCGGTGCGCAAGGTGGTCACGGCATTGCCGTCGATGATGGCGCGTGGCCGTCCGGTCGCCGGGTCGACCAGCACGATGGTCGCCTGGTGCGGCTCTCCGCCGCAAGCGCGGTTGGCCGGCCAGAAGCCGGCGGCCTTGAAGCCGAGCAGACCGGCATCCGGAACATCGCCGGCCTTGATGCCGAAAATGCCGCCGCCCGGCAGCGCCTCGCGCAGGACCGGAAAGACACGGCCGCGGCGTTCGGCATGCAGGATGAAGGCCTCTTCCACGGCGGCCGTCACGGCATGCGGGGCCAGCAGGGTGTCGACGAGGCTGGCGTCGATCAGCAGAAGCTGCGCGGCGGCCCGGTCCGCGGCGGCGGGCCTATCTTGCATCGACATAGACGGTCGCGCGCGAGACGCCGAGATGCGCCGCGACGATCTCCATCGAACGGCGCACTTCGAGGCAGCCGGCCTCCTTCAGCTCGCGCATCAAGGCGCGGCGCTCGTCGGCCTTCAGGGTCCGCGGCGTCGAGGCGATGCGCGCCGCGAACGCGTCGATGCGTGCCCGGATGGCCTCGGCGCCGGCCGGATTGAGCGATTCCCGCGCGGGGCCGGCCTGGTCGACGCTGGCAAACTGTCCGAGCGCCGTCTGCAGGCTGCGGAACAGGCTGAGATCGATGTTGAGGCAGAGCGCCGCGACATATTGCCCGGTCGAATCCTTGATCCCGATCGAGGTGCTCTTGGCCTGCCGCCCGTCGGCGAACTGGTTGGCATAGTTGGCGATCACCTGCGGATAGTCGGGGTCGGCGATGCGGGCGAGGCCGAGCTCGGTCGCGGGATCGCCGACCGCGCGTCCCGAGAGGTTGTTGTTGATGGCATAGATCGCGTGCCGCGGATCGCGCAGGTCGTGCACGACCACCTCGCAGAACGGCGCGAAGGTTTCGGCAAGGCCGGCCGCGACCTGCTTCAGCTCGGCGAGCAGCACCGCCTGTTCGCGCGTGGTCTTGTTCGCCTTGGTTTCGGTCATGGCCGGCTCCCTCTCGTCCCGGCTCATGGCGCGGCCGCGCCGAACAGCTCGGAAATCAGGCCGGCGCTCTTGATGCCGGTGCCGGTCACGACGACGACGGTGCGCTCGCCGGCGCGGATGCTGCCACGGGCGACCAGATGATCGAGCGCGGCGGCGGCAGTCGCCGAGGTCGGTTCGACCATCAGGCCTTGGGCGGCGAGCCGCTTCAGCGCGGCGACGATCTCTCCCTCGGTGACGGCCACGGTGTCGCCGGCGGTCTCTTTCAGCGCGGCGATCATCTGGGCGAGGCGCAGCGGCGCCTTGATCGCCGTGCCTTCGGCGACCGTCTTTGCGACCGGCCGGGCGACCGGCGTGTCGACGCCCGCGCGGAAGCTCGCATCGATGGGCGAGCAGGCGAGCGGCTGGGCCGCGAACAGCCGCGGCATGCGCGCGATCTGGCCTGCGGCGAGCAGTTCCCTGAAGCCGATATGGCAGCCGAGCAGGCTGCTGCCGGCGCCGACCGGCACGATGACGTTGTCGGGCGTGCTGAAGCCCAAATCCTCCCAGATCTCATAGGCGAGCGACTTGGTGCCCTGCAGGAAGAAGGGCTGCCAGTTGTGGCTCGCGTAGAAGACCGCGTCCGACTGCCTGATCGCCTCGGCCTGCGATTCCTCGCGCGGCCCCTCGACCAGCTGAACCTCGGCGCCATAGGCCCTGATCTGGGCGATCTTGGCGGGCGAGGCATAGGCCGGGGCGAGGACCTTGGTCCTCAGTCCGCCGGCGGCGCCATAGGCGGCGACCGAGGCGCCGCCATTGCCGGAACTGTCCTCCAGCACGGCGTCGACGCCAAGCTGGCGCAGCGCCGACAGCATGACCGTCGTGCCGCGGTCCTTGAAGCTCGATGTCGGGTTGAACCATTCGAGCTTGAAGAAGGGGCGCAGGTCGCCCCAGTTCCCCTCGACGAGCGGGGTCATGCCCTCGCCCATGGAGATCGGCCTGGCGATCTCGACCGGCAGGCTCGCCCGGTAGCGCCAGAGCGAGCGGGTGCCGCGTTCGATCTCGTCGCGCGTCAGGCCCCTGAGCTCCGTGATCATCAGCGGCTGACGGTCGTCGGAGCACCAGCGCGGCTGGTCGAGCGGATAGAGCGTTCCGTTGCGCGGGTCGATATAGGCGGGCTCTCGCATGGGTCAGGGTCTCTGGATCAGGACGGGTTCGGCGATGTCCGCCGCAGCCGGCGGGTCGGCGTCGCCGGCGCTTCCGGCCGTGCCGCGCTGGCCATACCAGCCGGCAATGGCCATGGTGGCAACACCGTTGCCGATGACATTGGTGACGGTGCGGGCCGAATCCATGATCCGGTCGATGCCGAGGATCAGTGCCAGGCCGGCGAGCGGAATATCCGGGAACATCAGGAGCGAGGCGGCGAGCGTCACGAAGGCGCCGCCGGAGACGCCGGCTATGCCCTTGGAGGTGAGCAGGAAGACGAGCAGCAGGGACAGCTGTTCGGCAAGGCCGAGCTGGATGCCGGCGGCCTGGGCGATGAACAGCGCGGCCAGGGTCATGTAGATCGACGAGCCGTCCAGGTTGAACGAGAAGCCGGCGGGCACGACGAAGCCGGTGACCTGCTTGCTGCAGCCGGCGGCCTCGAGCTTGCGCATCAGGCCGGGCAGGGCGGCTTCCGACGAGGTGGTGGTGAAGGCGATGATGACCTCCTCGCGGATCCGCACGAGGAAGGACCACAGGCTGAAGCCGGAGAGACGCGCGACGAGGCCGAACACGACCACGATGAACAGCGCGCAGCCGGCATAGACGAGGGCGATGAGCTTGGCCAGGGGCAGCAGCGAGGCGAGGCCGAACTTGCCGAGGGTGAAGGCGGCGGCGCCGAAAATGCCGATCGGCGCGACCTTCAGGATGAGGCCCATGACCTTGAAGACGAGCTCGGTCAGCACGGTCAGGTCGCGCACCACGGGCGCGGCTCTCTCGCCCAGCAGGTGCAGCCCGTAGCCGAACAGCAGCGAGACCAGGAGGACCTGCAGCATGATGCCGCCGGCCAGCGCATCGGGCACCGTCTTCGGAATGATGCCGAGCAGGAACTCGACCGTCGAAAGCGCCTTGCCGCCCTCGGCGATACGGGCGACGGCGGCGGCGCCGTCGGCCGGTAGCGTCAGCCCGAGGCCGGGCTGGAAGATATTGCCGAGGACCATGCCGAGCATCAGCGCGAGCGTGCTGACGATCTCGAAATAGACGATCGCCGCGATGCCGATCCGGCCGAGGCCGACGCCGCGCTCCATCTGGGCGAGGCCGGTGACGATGGTGAGGAACACGATGAGCCCCGCGATCATCTTGATGAGCTTGACGAAGGCGGTCGCGAGCGGATTGAGCTGGGTGCCGATATCGGGCCAGAGCCAGCCGACCATGCCGCCCAGCACCAGGCCGAGCGCCATCTGGAAGGAGAGGCTGACATAGAACGGCGTCCTGGCGCCGTCGGGCAGGGTCGTCGCGGTCATCTGTGGGTTCCCCTTCGGACAGGCGCCTCTTGTGAGGTCGTTGGAAGTCCTGCTGCGCGATGCGCGGCGAACGGGAATATACAGAAAATATAAAATCAGACAATATGTATTGGAGCTGGCCGAGACGGAGCATCCGCCTCCTTCCCAATGGAGGGGCGGTCTTCACCACGTTTCAGTCAGGCGCGGCGCGAGGAGGCTGTCGCAGGGGCGAGGGGAGCCGGCACTATCGGCCGCCCCCTAGATGGGCAGGGGCAGCGGTCCGCCGGCATTGAGCTCCGCGGCGCGGGCGATGCGCAGCGCCAGGGGATCGGCGAAGCGTCGCGCCACCACCTGGAGGCCGATCGGCAGGCCGCCCGCGGTCCGGGCGACCGGCACGGAGACCGCCGTCCATTCGAGATAGTTGACGAAGCGCGTGAGCGCGCCGGGCGCTGCCGTCTCGTCGACTTCGGCGATCGGGATGGCGGGGACGGCGGTGGTCGGCAGAATCAGCGCGTCGATCCCCTCGAGCGCGACATTCGCCGCGACGATGCGCTCGGCGCGCTGCTCGAGGCCGTTGAACAGGGCGGGGCCGGAAAGGCTGGCGCCGCCGCGGATGCGCGCCGCGACCGGCGCGCCGAGCGCCGGCGGGTCGCTGTCGGCGAAGGCGCCGTGGCGGCAATAGCCCTCGACCATCATCAGCTCGCCGCAGGCGGCGGTATAGGTCGCGAGCGTTTCCGGCAGCATGAGGCGGACGATGCGGGCGCCGGCCCGTTCCAGCGCGCGGGACGCGGTTTCGATCGCTGCGGCCACCTCGACATCCACGGCCATGTCGTGGTCGAGGCTGACCAGCCCGATGGTCAGGCCCTTCACGCCGGCTTCCAGGCCCGAGACGAGGTCGAGGCCGGGCGCGCCGGCCGTCGCGGGATCGGCCGGATCGGAGCCGAGCATGGCCTGGCCCATGACCGCGGCGTCGCGCACGGTGCGCGCGATCGGCCCGATCGTATCGAAGGCGAGCGCCAGCGGCACGACGCCGGAGCGGCCGACGAGGCCGAACGAGGTCTTGTAGCCGACGGCGCCGCACCAGGCCGCCGGCAGGCGCACCGAGCCGCCCGTGTCGGTGCCGAAGGCGAGCGGCACCATCCCGGCGCCGACCGCGACGCCCGAGCCGGACGACGAGCCGCCCGGCACGCGCGGCACGGCAATGTCGTGCGGGTTGACCGGGGTGCCGGCCACCACATTGGTGCCCCAGCCGCCGAAGGCATATTCCACCGTATGGGTCTTGCCGATGACCACGGCGCCGGCGGCGCGCAGCCGCGCCACGGCGGCGGCATCGAAGCTTGCCGGCGGCAGGTGATCGCGCGTCGCCGAGCCGGCCCGGGTTCTCTGGCCGCCGACATCGATGATGTCCTTCACCGCCACCGGCACGCCATGCAGCGGACCGCGCCGATGGCCGCGCGCCTGGAGCTGGTCCAGCAGGGCGGCTTCGGCCCGTGCCTCGTCGGCCAGCACCAGGATGAAGGCGTGCAGCCGGTCGTTGTCGCGGGCGATATGGGCGAGCGCCGCGTCGATCACGGCGGCTGCCGTGGTCTTGCCGGCGGCGATGGCGTCGGCGGTCGCGGTCGCGCCGAGCGCGGGCAGGGAGGCTGGGTCGGTCATCAGACGGTCTCCAGGACGGCAAGGCCGAGGCGCTCGGCGACGATATCGGCAAGGGCGAGCGAGGCGGTGAGCCCCGGGCTTTCGATGCCGAGCAGATTGACGAGGCCGGATATGCCGTGTGCCTCCGGACCATCCACGCGGAAGTCGGGCATCGGCGTGCCGGGCCCGTGCAGCTTCGGCCGGATGCCGGCATAGTCGGGCTGCAGGGCATCGTCGGGCAACCCGGGCCAATAGCTGCGGATGGCGGCATAGAAGCCGGCGGAGCGCGCCGGGTCGACCACGAGGTCATGCTCGTTCTCGACCCACTCGACGTCGGGGCCGAAACGGCAGCGGCCCTGCAGGTCGATGGTCGCGTGCACGCCGAGCCCCGCGGCATCGGGCATGGGATAGACGAGCCGGGAGAACGGCTGACGGCCGGTCAGAGCGAAATAATTGCCCTTCGCGTACCATTGCCGCGGAATCCAGTCGGCCGGAAAGCCCTTGAGGTCATGCAGGAATTTGGGCGCGAAATGGCCGGCTGCATTGACCAGCAGGGGCGTGGCGATCTCGGCCGGCGCGGTTCCGCCAGTCTGCAGGACGATGCCGTCCGCGGCGATTTCGGCCGACAGGACGGGTGTTTCGAAGGCGACCATGCCGCCGGCATCTTCCAGGTCGCCCTGCAGCGCCAGCATCAGGCCGTGGCTGTCGACGATGCCGGTCGTGCCGGACATGAAGGCCTTGACGCAGGCCACTTCCGGCTCGATGGCGCGGACATCCTCCGGCGTCATCCAGGCAAGGCCCGTGACGCCATTGGCATGGGCCTGGTCCCAGATCGCCTGGAGTTTCGGCAATTGCGCGGTTTCGGTCGCCACCATCAGCTTGCCGCAGTTTTCGGCCCGCACGCCGCGGTCGGCCGCATAGCGGTAGAGCAGCTCCTTGCCGCGCAGGCAGGCGGCGGCCTTCAGCGATCCCGTCGGATAATAGAGCGCGGCATGGATCACCTCGCTGTTGCGCGAGGATGTCCCGGTCCCGATGGCGTCGGCGGCTTCGATGACCAGCGTTTCCCGGCCGGCGAGCGCCAGGCGGCGCGCAACGGCGAGGCCCACAACGCCGGCGCCGATGACCACGGCATCGATCGAATATGCTGTCATGGGCCGATACGCACCCCCGCAAACGGGCTCTTTGTTTAAGGGCCTTCGGCGATGCGGGAAAGGGGGCACGTCGCAAGGGTGGTCAACGGCGGGCAAGGCCAGGACATTGACCGGCGCTGCGGCGGCCGCCCAAGATCGCCGGCAAAGTCGTTCCGGAGTTTGGCCATGCGCGATCGGCTGATGCGTTGGTTTGGGCGTCTTGGCGGCGGCGGGCTGCCGCCGCGGCCGAAGGAATCGGGCCGGCTGCCGGGGCTTCTGGCAGCTTATCCGCAGTATCGGGCGCCGCATCCGGGACCGCCGAAGGCGGTGACCCGCAAGCAATGCGACGCCAATCTCGCCTACCTCCTGGAGCAGCGGCCGGCGCGCTTGGCGGCTCTCGGCGAGCTCGTCGGCCGGTTCGGCATCGACCTCGCCGGCGGGCTTGCCGCAGCGGATCCGCGGCCGCTGCTCGATGCGCTGCACGCCTGGTCGCGGGCCGAATGGCCCGCCATTGTCATCGAAGGCCTCACCGGATACGGCGACGGCTATCCGCGCTGGCTCGGCAGCGACAAGGGCGGGCAGCACATCGCCCTGTCCATGCTGATGGACGTGGCGATCGTGCTGGGCGAGACCGTCGTCGCGCGGCGCCCGGACTATGCTTGGCGGCTCGATCTCGAGCGCGGCAACCGGCAGATGCTGAGCTATCGTCGGCCGGTGGTCATGTCGCATGCCCGGCCCGAGCACGGCTGGCCGGCCACGGTGCTCGATTTCGAGGCGATCGTCATCGATCTTGCCGACGGGATAGGCCGCGGGCTGGCCTATGACGGCCGCTCGCTCGGCTATGCGGCGCTGGCGGCGATCGAGGGCGGTTACGACCCGCCTGAGCCGGCAGATGCGGCGGTCGACCTTTCCAGGCTCCGGCCGATCTACGACAAGGCGAAACACCACGCCGAGACGGTCGAGGAATTCCGCCTGCCCCACGAGCGGGCCGGCATGCTTCCTGCTTATTTCTTCGGCTGGCTCATCGAGCGAGGCCTGTTGAGCCCCGAATGCAGGGCCCAGCTCGAGCGTCCGATCGCGGCCTATCTCAGGCGCGACATGACCGCGCTCGCGGTGTTCTACGAAGTCGACGGCGTGCTGACGGAAACCATGCTGAGCGAGGAGGCTAATGCTTTCGCGCTCGCCTATTACGGGCCGGGTTCAAGCGGCCCCTATGTCGAGGACTTCATGGAAGTGGTCGCGCCGGGTCTCGCGTCGCAGTTCCACGCCACCTATGACTGGAACAGCCAAGCGCTCCTCAACGCACGGATCGACAGTCGCCGGGCCGACTGGCAGAAGACACGCGAAGACTGAAGCAAAGTCGCTTGCGCCGCGCCGCGCGAGGAGCGGGCTATGCGCCGATCAGTTGCATGAGAGCGGTCGCAATCAGCCCCCACAGGCCAATACTGGCAAGCAGAGCGATGCGCCAAGTCCCTGCGGGCTTCTCGAACGTTACCTCACGATCGACGCGCGCAGCCTGCCAATAAAGTCTCTGGCCTTGCATGATCGTTCACCGCCGCTGTGAACCACGGGACAAAGCTTAATACACAAATCGGATTTGTCCATAGTCTGTCATTCGGCTGACAAGCAGCGTCGTTAACGGTGCGCGGTTCAGCGCCAGCGGCGATGCAGCCAGAGCCACTGTTCGGGATGTTCCCGCACCCAGGATTCGACGACGTCGGTCATCACCTGCATGGCGCCCTTGACGTCGATCCGGCCATCGGCGTCCCGCGGCAGCACGAGCTCCTCGGTCGCCTCCAGCCGGAACCGGTTGCCGGGCAGGCGGATCACCCGAGCGCCGTGGACCGGGCAGTCGAATTCGCGGGCGAGCTTGGCGGCAGTGGGATTGGCCTTGGCCGGGCGCCCGAAAAAGGTGACGTCGACGCCGCGCGCCAGGTGCTGGTCGATCAGCATGCCGATATGGTTGTTGCGCTCCAGCTCACGGGCAAGCTGCAGCACGCCGGCGCCGCCGGAGGCGACCATCTTGCCCATGGTCCGGCCGCGGATCTTGGCGATCGCCCGCGCCACGAAGCGATTGTTGGGCATGCGGTAGAGCGCGGTGGTGTCGAGCCCGTGGGCGGCCGCGGCCACCGCCGGCATCTCCCAGTTGGCGAGATGGGCGGCGAAGAAGATCGCCGGCTTGCCGTCGTCGCGCAGCCTTTCATAAAGCGGCACGTCGTCGGTGATGATGCGACCCTGGTTCGGCCTCGCGACGTCGAAGTCCCAGAGGTCGTCCATGCAGGCGTATTCGCAGGCGGTGCGGCCGAGATTTTCCCAGACGCCGCGCAGGATCGCCTGGATCTCGGCCTCGGACTTCTCGGGAAAGGCGGCCTTCAGATTGGCATAGCCGGTGCGGTTCGCCTTGATGAGCCGGCCGATGCGCGGCGCCACGAAGGCGCCGAGATCGCTCGCCCGGTCCGGGCCGAGCGAACGGACGAGACGCAGCCCGACGAGCACGAGTACGCCCACCACCCAGTCGAGCGGCAGCATGGCCCAGGGATAGTTGTGGCGGATCCAGCGGACCAAGGGACGGGCCGCGCTTAGATCTTGACGAGGATCTTGCCGAAGACGCGGCGGCTCTCCAGCCGGTCGAGCGCCTCCTGGAACCGGTCCATCGGCAATTCGGTGTCGATGACCGGCGAGACGCCGTCGGCGATCCGCTTCAGGCCGTCGGCGATCGCCCGGATCGGCGCGCCGAACGAGCCGAGGATCTTGTACTGCTGCTGGAACAGCTGCATCAGGTTCATCTGGACGGTGGCGCCCGAGGTGGCGCCGCAGGTCGCCAGCCGGCCGCCGCGCTTCATGCACAGGAGCGAGCCGTTCCAGGTATCGGCGCCGGTATGCTCGAACACGACGTCGACGCCCTTCTTCTTGGTGATCTTGCGGACGACGCCTTCGAAGCGCTCGGTGCGGTAGTTGATGACGTGGTCGGCGCCGATGGCGCGCGCCTTCTCGGCCTTTTCGTCATCGCCGACGGTCGTGATGACGGTGCAGCCGAGCGCCTTGGCCACCTTGATCGCCACGGTGCCGATGCCGGAGCCGCCGGCCTGGACCAGCACGGTTTCGCCGGGCTGGAGCCTGCAGTTGTCGAACAGCATGTGCTCGACGGTCGAGAAGGTGATCGGTGCGGTCGCGGCATCGGTCAGCGAGACGCCGGCGGGAACCGGCACGACCAGCCGCTCTTCCATGGTGACGTATTCGCAGGCGAAGCCGTCGATATGGAAACCCATGACGCCGCCGACATTCTCGCAGAGATTGTCGCGGTTCGACCGGCAGTAGACGCAGGTTCCGCAGGTCTTGGCGCCGAACATGGCGACCTTGTCGCCCGCCTTGAAGCGGGTGACGCCGGCTCCGACGGCATCGATCGTGCCGGAGGCCTCGGCGCCCACCACCAGCGGCATCTTCCGCTTGGCGAAGGCCATGCCGCGAAAGCCCCAGACGTCGATGTGATTCAGCGCGACGGCGGCGATCCTGATGCGGACCTCGCCCGCCGCGGGCGCCGGCGCGTCCTCGATCTCTTCCAGGCGGAGGTCGCGGTCACCATGGAGACGGAGCGCGCGCATCGGATTCTCCTTGAGGTCCGGTTTGGCTTTCGGGAGCGCAGCGCGCTCTGTGAAAAACGAGTGGCGCTGCCTAAAGGGCAGGACGGGCCTCGTCAACTCGCCGGCGCCCGGGGGCAGGGCGGCCGGCGTCGAGCCGGCGGCCCGGAGAGGCGAGGGTTAACGCGAACTTACCCCTGTCGGTCGGGAATGCGGAGGGTTGATGACTTGCGACGGCTCCTCTATAGCAGGCCCGAAGCCTAAACGATGCCCCTCGCGGGCACCCGCCTCCTATTGTCTCGCATCTATTCGCCGGATGGCGGCCCGCACGGAGACCCTCAATAATGTCGTCCACCTTCGAAACCGTCTCGAAGATCATCTCGGAAACCTGCGACATTCCGCTGGAGAAGATCACGCCGGAAAGCCACGCGATCGATGATCTCGGCATCGATTCGCTCGACTTCCTCGACATCGCCTTCGCGATCGACAAGGCGTTCGGGATCAAGCTGCCGCTCGAGAAGTGGACGCAGGAGGTGAACGAGGGCAAGGCGAAGACCGAGGACTATTTCGTGCTCGGTGCGCTGTGCACGAAGATCGACGAGCTGGTCGCCGCCAAGACGGCGTGACGCCGGCGCGCGCCTGACGTCGCCGGGGCCCTCACTCGTTTCGGGGCTTTGCTTCGTTCATCGGTCCGGGCCCTGTCGAGTGCGGTCCCGCTGACGGGAGGTCCGCGTTCCATGCGGCTCGAATATTTCCAGATGATCACGCGCGTCCTGTCGTTCGACGCGCAGGCGAAGACTTTGACGGCGGCGGCGGACGTGCCTGCGGAGAGCCCGGTTTTCGAAGGGCATTTCCCC
Organism: bacterium YEK0313; assembly: GCA_000751295.2. NCBI lineage: Bacteria > bacterium YEK0313. The sequence continues at coordinate 4,565,419 of CCMO02000001.1, read as the reverse complement.
GGCTACCCGCTGCTGCCGGGCGTCTTGATGATCGAGGCCATGGCCCAGACCTCGGGCTGGCTGATTCTCGGCCTGAACAAGCTGACCGCCATGCCGTTCCTGGTCGGCACCAATTCGGCCAAGATGCGCGATTTCGTGCAGCCTTCGACGCCGCTCGAAGTCACCGCCCAACTCGTCGGCGACGGCTCCGGCTACGCGGTGACCAAGGCCTTCATTACCCGCCAGGGCAAGAAGGTTGCGGAAGCCGAGATCAAGTTTGCGGTGAAGACCTTCCCAGATCCAAAATTCGCCCTGATGATCCGCGAATGGGGCGAGCGCCTCGAGTTCCCGTTCGAAAAGCTCGAAGCCGCCTGACAACAATGCGATAAATGAGGAGTGCTTGATGTCGATTGCCCGGGAACGCGAGGCCTGGATCACCGGGATCGGCCTTGTCACGGCGCTCGGCGAGGGGCTCGATGCGCATTGGGCCGCCCTTGGCGGAGATAAGGACGCCTGGCTGAAGGTCGATTCGGCCACCTACGCGCCCTATCACGTGCATCCGGCGGTCGCCATCGACGTCGTCAAGCAGATCCCCGACCGGGGCGACCGGCGGCAGATGGAGGCCTGGCAGCGGCTCGGCACCTATGCGGCGGGCCTGGCGCTCGACGATGCCGGGGTGAAGGGCGACAAGGCGCTCCTGTCCAGCATGCACATGGTCGTCGCCGCCGGCGGTGGCGAGCGCGACTATGCTGTCGACGGCCAGGTGCTGACCGGCCTCGAAGCATCCAACGCACCGGGCGCCTTCCTCAACGAGCGGCTGATGAACGATCTGAGGCCGACCCTGTTCCTGGCCCAGCTTTCCAACCTGCTGGCCGGCAATATTTCGATCGTCCACGGGGTGGTCGGCTCCTCGCGCACCCTGATGGGCGAGGAAATGGCCGGGGTCGATGCCGTGCGCGTCGCGCTGGCGCGCTGCCATGCCGGGCAGGGCGACCTGTTCCTGGTCGGCGGCGCCTATTCGGCCGAGCGACCCGATACGATCCTGCATTTCGAGCTCGGCCACATGAACTGGACCAAGCCCTGGGCCCCGGTCTGGGAGCGCCAGAGCGCGGGCGGCGGCACCATTCTCGGCTCGGTCGGCGCGTTCCTGGTGATCGAGGCGCGCGAACATGCCGAGAAGCGTGGCGCCAAGCCGATCGCCAGGCTGACGACGGTCACCTCCGACCGCACGGCGCGCAAGCCGGGACAGGCCGAACATTCCCTGGCGGTGCAGTGGAACGCCATCTCGCCCCAGCTGGTGCCGGGCGCGACCGTGGTGGTTTCGGGCAGCACCGGCGTCGCCGGACCGGTCGCCATCGAGCGCGACCTCCTCGATCAGCGCCGGGTGCCGACCCGCGCCACCGGCTCGGTGATCGGCCACAGCGTGGAAGCGACCTTCCCGGCCAATATCGCGCTCGCCGCCATGATGGTGGCGCGCGGTGAGGCCGTTCCGCCGGTCGGCGGGTCGCCGACCGAAGCGGCCATGACACGCAAGGTGAAGCAGGCGGTGGTAACCTCGGTCGGCCATTGGCGCGGCGAGGGTCTCGGCCTCGTGGAAGCGATCTGAGGGAGACCGGCATGGCTGGCGCGGCGAAGGACAAGCATGGACGTCCCGTGGTGGTGGTGACCGGCATGGGCGTGGTCACCTCGCTCGGACAGGGCAAGGAGGACAACTGGGCCAAGCTGACGGCCGGCGTGTCCGGCATCCACCGGCTGACCCGCTTTCCGGTCGACGGCCTCAGGACGACGATCGGCGGCACGGTGGATTTCGTGCCGTTCGACAATGCTCCCGACCTGACGACCAAAATGGCCGCCCTGGCGGCCGACGAGGCCGTTGCGGAAGCCGGCCTCGGCGCGGACGGCGATTTCCCCGGCCCGCTGTTCCTCGGCATGCCGCCGGTGGAGCTCGAATGGCCGCAGCGCCAGGAACTCGCCCGCGCCGGCGGGCGGCCCGACGCCGTCACCTATGGCGAGCTGCTCAAGGGCGCGGCGGCGAAGGACTTCTCGGCCATGCAGACGCGGTTCCTGTTCGGCTCGGTGAGCGACGAGCTGGCCGACCGCTTCGGCACCAAGGGCGCGCCGATTTCCGTGTCGACCGCCTGCGCCACCGGCGCGACCGCCATTCAGCTTGCCGTCGAGGCGATCCGGCGCGGCGAGACCGATGCCGCGCTGGTGATCGGCGCCGACGGCTCGGCCAACCAGGAATCGCTGGTGCGCTTCTCGCTGCTCTCGGCGCTCTCGACCCGCAACGAGAAGCCCGAGGCGGCGGCCCGGCCGTTCTCGCGCGACCGCGATGGCTTCGTCATGGCGGAAGGCGCGGGCGCGCTGGTGCTCGAATCCTACGATCACGCCAAGGCACGCGGGGCCAGGATCCTCGGCGTCGTGGAAGGCTGCGGCGAAATGGCCGATTCGTTCCACCGCACCCGGTCGAGCCCGGACGGCGCGCCGATCATCGGCTGCATCCGCAACGCGCTCGACGAGGCCGGCGTCACCCCGGCCGACGTCCAATATGTCAATGCGCACGGCACCTCGACGCCGGAGAACGACAAGATGGAATATGTCGGGCTCTCGGCCGTGTTCGGCGATCACCTGAAATCGATCGCCGTCTCCTCGAACAAGTCGATGATCGGCCATACGCTGTCGGCCGCCGGCGCGATCGAGGCGGTGTTCACGCTGATGACCATCGGCCGTGGCGTCATTCCGCCGACCATCAACTATGGCGAGGCCGATCCCTCGATCGATCTCGACGTGGTGCCGAACGTCGCGCGCAAGGCCGAGGTGACCAGAGCGATCTCCAATTCCTTCGGTTTCGGCGGACAGAACGTCTGCCTGGTGCTGGCGAAGGAACCGGCGTGATGGGACGCGTCCTGGTCACCGGCGGCGCCAAGGGGATGGGGGCGGCGATCGTCCGCGCCCTCGCCGAGGCCGGGCACGACGTCACCTTCACGGTCCGCTCCTCGGGAGAGGCGGCCGAGGCCCTGGCCGCCGAGATCCGCGCGGCGCATCCGGGCCGCGATGTCGCGATCCGCAGCGTCGACCTGGCCGACAAGCAGGCGGTCGAGGATTTCGCTGCCGAGCTCGCCGAGCAGGACGCTTATTACGGGCTCGTCCACAATGCCGGCCAGCCCTACGACCAGCTCGCCGCGGTCATGGACCAGGGCAAGGCCGAGACGGTGATGCAGATCAACTTCTTCGCCTTCACCCGGCTCGTCTCCGCGCTGGTCCGGCCGATGATGCGCGCCCGTTCCGGGCGGATCGTCGCGATCGGGTCGGTCACCGCCGAGCGGTCGAACCAGGGCAATGCCGCCTACGGCGCCTCGAAGGCCGCGCTCGCGGCCTATTGCCGGACGCTGGCCATCGAAAGCGCCAAGCGCGGCGTGAGCGTCAATATCGTCGCTCCGGGCTTCGTCGATACCGATATGATGGCGAAATATGCCGATTATCGCGACAAGATGGAGAGCCAGATTCCGGCCGGCCGGTTTGCCCGGCCGGAGGAGATCGGCGGCCTCGTGGCCTATCTCATGTCGCCGCTGGCCGGCTATCTGACCGGGGCCACCCTGACCATGGACGGTGGACTGACGGCATCCATGGGATTGTCGCGCTGACGGGCGCTGCGGCGGGTTGAACACAGATGGATCGGCCGACGCCTTCCTTCGCCTCGCGCGCCGCCGCCTGGGTCCGGGCGACCTTCGACGATCCCAATCGTGCCGCCTTCCTGTTTGCGCCGCTGCTCGGCTTCCTGCCGCTGCCGCTCGGCAGCGTGGCAACCCTCTGGTTCTTCATCGGCGCGGCCTATGTCGGCATCCTCTGGGGGGCCGGCCGGGTACGATGGGTCTGGCCGCGCGAGACGGCCTTCGGCTGCACGGTGGCGCTCGCCTATTTTGCCGTCGCCGTGCTCTCGCCGGTCCTGTTCCCGAACCGGCTGATGGGCCTGCTCGACGTCGGCACGACGATCCACTTCCTGCTGTTCCTGGTCCTGGTCGGCGCCATGGTCCAGACGCCGCGGATCGACGTCTTCGATCTCTTCCTCCACGGCATCCGCGCGGGTGCGATCTCGGCCCTGATCTTCGCCAGCATCGAGGCTTTCGTGTTCGGCCGCAGCCGCCCGACCGCCGGCATGGCCAATGCCATCCCCTTCGGCGATGTCGCGATTCTCGCCGCGGGATTGTCGCTGATCGGCTTTTCCAGGCTGTCGCGGCCGCACAAGGTCTTCGCGATCGTCGCCTCGGCGGCCGGTCTCGGCGCCTGCCTCCTGTCGCAGACGCGCGGCGCGCTGCTCGCCCTGCCACTGATCGTGCTGGCGCTCGGCGTCTATCTCTGGCCGATCATCCGCCGCCGCACCGGCATGACCGTCCTCGCCCTGGTGCTGGTCGGCGCGGCGGTCGGCGGGCTCGGCCTCATCGCCAAGGTGTCCGACCGCTTCGTCGAGCTGCGCTCATCACTCGCCGACGGCGAGGCCATGAACAGCCGCGATCCGAGCACGGCCCACCGGGCGATCCTGTGGACCTACGGCGCGGAAGCCTTCCTGTCCCGGCCGGTGCTCGGCTATGGCAGCCAGAACGCGGTGAGCGAGGTGCGCCGGCGCGCCGCCAAGAACGGCTTCGACGTGCCGCCCTACCGGCACCTGCACAACGAGTTCATCACGACGGCCGTCGGCCGCGGCCTCGTCGGCCTGGTCGCGCTGCTGGCCGTGCTCGCCGCTCCGATCATCATCGCGGTCGGCTCGGTCCGCGACGACCGCTACCGCGATCGGGTCGCCTTCGCGATCATGCTGTCCGGCGGCTATGCCATTTTCGGCATGACCAACCTGATCTTCAGCCACGATCAGATGAATACGGTCTTCATGTCGGCCTATGTGGTGCTGTTGGTCGCGGCCTATCAGGCCGCGACACGGCAGACGGCGTTCTACCGGCCGTCGCTCGCGGCGCCGGCGGCCTGACGGGTGACGGCACGGCGTGGACATGTTGACCATTTTAGCGAATTTGGCTGGCGCGGGGGCCCCGTTGCAGCTAGCGCATGGACGAGATCATGGGCGCGGCGGCGTCGCAGAAGGGTTCGGACACCATGTCGGGTGAGACACGCATCGTACCGGTCATCCTTTCCGGCGGCGCCGGCACGCGGCTCTGGCCGGCATCCCGCGAAGCCCACCCGAAACAGTTCCTGCCGCTGCTCGGCGACCGGTCGACGTTCGAGGATACCCTGGCGCGTGTCTCCGACCGTTCGGTCTTCGCCGAGCCGATGGTGGTCACCGGCGAGGATTTCCGTTTTCTCGTCGCCGACCAGCTGACCCGGGCGGGCGTTGCCGGCCGGATCGTGCTCGAACCGATGCGGCGGGATTCCGGACCGGCCATCGCGGTTGCGGCCGAGCTGCTGCGGCAAAGGGACCCGGATGCGGTCATGCTGGTGCTCGCCGCCGATCACCTCGTCACCGATCCCCAGGCCTTCACGGCGACCGCCGCCGCCGGTCTCGACGCGGCCCAGGCGGGCGCGCTCGTCACCTTCGGCATCAGGCCGACGCAGCCGGCGACCGGCTATGGCTATATCCGGCCCGGCGCAACCATGGACGGGCGGGTCAATATGGTCGCCGCCTTCGTGGAAAAGCCCGATGCCGAGACCGCGACGCGCTTTGTCGCGGAGGGCTATCTCTGGAATTCCGGCAATTTCCTGTTTCGCGCCGACGTCTTCCTCGGTGAACTGAAGCGGTTCGAGCCGGAGATTGCCGCAGCGGCGGCCAAGGTCGCCACCGCCATCGCGCGCGACGAAGCCGGCGGCATCAGCTTCGAGCGGATCGACCGCGAGCTGTTCGCCGCTTCGCCGGCGAAATCGGTCGACTACGCCGTCATGGAGCGGACCGACCGTGCGGCGGTGATCGCCGCCGACTATGCCTGGTCGGATCTCGGCTCCTGGAACGCGCTCTGGGAGATCTCGCCCAAGGATGCGGACGGCAATGCCGCCCGCGGCGCGGTATCGCTGATCGGCGCGCGCAACGTCTTCGTGGCGAGCGAAGAGGTGCACACCGCCGTCATCGGGCTCGAGGACATTGTGGTGGTCGCGACCAAGGATGCGGTGCTGGTCGCGCGCCGCGACGTCGCCGGCGACCTGAAGACGCTGGTCGGCGATCTGCGCGCCGACGAGACGACGCGGCGCCTTGCCGACGAGCACCGCAAGGTGCTGCGCCCCTGGGGATCCTATGAGGGGGTCGACCGCGGCACCCGCTTCCAGGTCAAGCGGATCGTGGTCAAGCCGGGCGCGCGCCTGTCGCTGCAGAAGCATTTCCACCGCTCGGAGCATTGGGTGGTGGTGACCGGCACGGCGACGGTCGAGATCGACGGCGTCGAGAAGCTCGTGCGCGAGAACGAGAGCGTCTACATCCCGCTCGGCGCCTGGCACCGCCTGACCAATCACGGCCGCATCGACCTCGAGCTCATCGAGGTGCAGTCGGGCAGCTATCTCGGCGAGGACGACATCGTCCGCTCGCAGGACGACTACAAGCGGGTCTGACGGCCCGACGCGGCCTGCACGAGCCGAGCGAGGCCGGCCGCGCTCGTTTCGACCGGCGTCCAGCCGGCGGCGACGAGCTTCGCATCGTCGGCGACCAGGTCGCGGCCGAGCTGATCGTAGAGGCCGGGGAGGAGCAGCCGAACCAGCCGCGCATCGAGCCCGGCCGGCAGGCCGAACGTGCCGGCTGCCCGGCCGAGCGACCGGCGCATGGCGGCGATCATGGCCGGCACGGTCAGCGCCTCGCCGTCGGTGACGTGGAACAGGCCGCCCCGCGTCCTCTCGTCCATCAGGGCGAAGGCCGCCGCAGCGGCGAGATTGCGATCCGAGACCAGCGAGCGCCGGCCGGCGAGGCTGCCGATCGGCAGCGGCAGGGGCAGGCGGGCAAGCCGCGCGAGCTTCGCCATATTGGCCTTGGCGCCGGCGCCATGAACGACGGTCGGCCTCAGCACGACGGCTGTGCCGAGCGCGTCGCGCACCAGCCGTTCGCCGGCGAGCTTGGAGCGCCCATAGGCGTCGGTCGGCCGGGCCGGGTCGGCCTCGGTCAGGGCCGCCGGCGCCGTCGGCCCGGTCATGGCCCGGATCGAGGAGATCAGGACGAAGCGGCCGATGCCGGCAGCCGCGGCGGCCGCGGCCAGGCGGGCGGCGGCCTCGGCGTTGACGCGCATCATGCGCGCCTCGTCCGTGCCGGCCGGCTGATGGGCAAGGCCCGCCGCGTGGACCACCGCATCGATCTCCGCCAGCAGCGGGCGCCAGTCGACGTCGCCTTCGAGGTCCGGCAGCGCTCGCGGCGTGATGCCGGGCGCAACGGCCAGCGCGGCGGGATCGCGGGCGCAGGCCGATACGGCATGGCCCTGCTCCGCCAGATAGCCGGCGATCGTCCGGCCGACGAAGCCGCTTGCGCCGGTGACCAGGACCTTCACGGCCGGGATGCCGCCGCTGCAGGCCGCCGGCGCTGCCAGCCGAGGACCGGCAGCACCGTCCAGCAGAGGCCGATGGCCAGAGCCAGAACCTGGACGGCAGGATAGGGCGCGGCAAGGGCGACGAGCGCGAGCACCGCGGTCGCGGCGGAGATCAGCGCGACGACCGCCGAGACACGTCGCACCGCCACGCCGCTGTCGACCGCGCGCTGATAGCCGTGGTCGCGATGCGGTTCGGCAATGTTGCAGCCGCGCATGAGCCGGCCAGCCAGCGTGATCGTCGCATCGGTCACGGGGTAGAGCACGATCAGCAGGCCGGCGGCCAGGGCGCCCTCGGCGCTCAGGCGCAGCGCGAGCCAGCCGACCACCAGGCCGCGGCGCTGGCTGCCGGCATCGCCAAGGAAGATGCGTGCGGGGTGCCGGTTCCAGAGCCAGAAGCCGGCCACGGCGCCGAGCCCTGCGGCCGCCGTCAGGCCGGTCGTCGGACCGGCGAGCGACAGGGCTCCGGCCAGGGCCGCCGCGGCGAGGGCCGGGGCGCAGTGCCCTGCGGTGATCTCGTCGATCCCGTCGATGAAGTTGACGATATTGACCATTGCGACGAGCGCGACGGTCATGACCGCGCGCTCGGGCCAGTAGAGGCCGTCGAGCGGCAGGAGCCGCAGCGAGGACGGCAGCCCGGCCACCGCCAGGAGGCAGAACAGGATCTGCAGGACGAGCTTCAGCCGCCAGCGCAATGGCCAGATGTCGTCGACCAGGCCGAGCGCGGTGAGGCCGAGGGCCGCAGCGGCGAGGAAGACGAGGCTGCGGTCCATGCCCGAGGCAAGGCCTGTGGCGCCCAGGGCGATGGCGATGAGCGCCGCCATGAGGCCGACGCCGGCGCCCTGCGGGATGGGCTCGCGATGCGAGGAGCGGCCATTTGGACGCGCGAGCGCGAGCTTGACCATCAGCGGCCGTGTCAGCGCGATCGCGAGCCATGCGAGGGCGGCGGCAGCGCATGCTGCCAGCACGATCGCGAGGAGCGGAGACATGGCGGGGGAGGTGGCGGTGATGACCGTAAGCCCTTCGACCTTGAGCCTTCGAACGAGCCATCCGCATAGCCGCGCCGGCGCAGCGCGGCAAGCGCCGCGCCGGCGGCCGGGAGGTCAGCGCGCCGCGAGGGCTGCCCGCAGGCCCGCGGCGATGCGGTCCTGGGTCGCTTCGTCGAGATAGGGGTGCATCGGCAGGGCCAGCACCTCGTCGGCGAGCCGGTCGCTGACCGGCAGGCCGTTGCCGGCGCTCGGATAGTGCTTGTAGGCGGTCTGCTGGTTCAGCGGCCGCGGATAATAGATGGCGGTGGGAATGCCCTCGGCCTTGAGTCGTGCCGCGACCGTGGCGCGGTCTGCGCCGCGCAGCTTGATGGTATATTGCGCCCAGCTCGAGGTGAGGCCGTCGAGCACGACAGGCACGTCCACGATGTCGCCGAGCAGGGCATTGTAGCGGGCGGCGATGCGCTGCCGGGCGGCCACCTCGTCGGCGAAGATCTTCAGCTTCTCGATGAGGACGGCGGCCTGGATCGTGTCCATGCGGCCGTTGAGGCCGATCCGCTGGTTGTCATATTTGTCGTCGTTGTTCTGGCCGTGGATGCGCAGCGAGCGCATGACGGCGGCGAGCTCCGGGTCGTCGGTGAAGACCGCGCCGCCATCGCCATAGCAGCCGAGCGGTTTGGCGGGGAAGAACGAGGTGGCGGTGGCGATGCCGATGGTGCCGACCTTGCGGGTCTTGTAGGTGGCGCCGAAGGACTGTGCGGCGTCCGACAGGAGCCAGAGGCCCTGTTCGGCGCAGATCGGCTCCAGCGCGTCGTAATCGGCCGGCTGGCCGAACAGATCGACCGGAATGAAGCCGACCGGATTGAGGCCGCGCTCGCGCGCCGTCTTGACGCCGGCGGCGAGCGAGGCCGCGTCGACGTTGAAGGTATCGGGGTGAACGTCCAGGAAGACGGGCGTCGCGCCGACCCAGGCCACGACCTCGGCGGTGGCCGCAAAGGTGAAGGCGGGGCACAGGACCGCATCGCCCGGCTTGACGCCCTTGGCCATCAGGATCAGGGCGAGGGCGTCGGTGCCGCTGGCGCAGGAAATGACCTCCTTCGCGCCGCAGAACTCGGCCAGCGCCTTCTCCAGCGCGAAGACCTCGGGGCCCATGATATAGGCGCCGTGGTTGACCACCTTGAGAATGGCCGCGTCGATATCGCCGCCGAGGCGTCGGCGCTGGGCGCCGAGATCGATGAACGGCAGGGGGCTGAGCGGCGCGGCTTCGGTCATGGCTTGGTCTTTCCGCAAGGGCCGCGGCGGATCGGCGCGCGGCATGGATGAATATGGCTCGCGCTGCAACTAGCCGCGTCGGCCATCAATCCCAAATCACTTTGTCTTTCCTGACGTGACGACGGCAGGCCCGCGGCGGGCGGAGCCTGCGCCGGCCCGGAGCCCCGGCGTCTCAGCGCGAGACGGTGATGCGGGCGAGATCACGCACGGATCGACCGGCCCGGCCATCGCCCGGCACGACGAGGCGCAGCGCGCCTTCCGCCAGGTCGGTGCCGTCGCGGCGCAATGCGACCAGGATCGGCTGCCCCTGATAGTCCGGCGCAAGCTCGGCGAGCGCCACCACGACCGCATAGCCGTCCCGACCGGTCATGCGCGCCATCAGTTTTGGATGGTCGCCGTGATTGTCCGGGTCGACCAGGCCGGCGCTGGTCAGCACCGTCCAGAGCAGGGGACCGGTCCATTCGGCCGTCGTCTCGCCCCGACCGGTCCGCTGGGTCACGCGCTGGGTGATCTGCGGCAGGGCCGCGAGCCTGTCGCGTGTCAGCGTGAGCGGCGCGGCCTCGCCAGCCTGGACGACGAGGCCGGCCGGGCTGCCGACGTCGGCACCCTCGGCCATGGCCGGCCCGGCCGCGACCAGCAGGAGCAGGGCCAGGGCAAGCCGACGGGGCAGCGGCATCAGGGACGGCATCGGTGCCTCACCATTGGCGACGGTCCGACGGCGGACGGCGCGGATCACGCTATATACAATTGGATATAGCGTGATCACAAGCGCGGCGCGCTACTTGAAGCGGCCGCAAAATGTCGTGCCCGGCACCTGCGGACCGGCCTTGCCGAGCGAGCGCCACCAGGCATCGAGGCTCGCCCGGTCGGCGGCGAGCCGCACGGCAAGGCCGCGCGCGAGCGCGAGCCAGCGCGGGAAGAGTGCTTCCGGCACCGCGATGAGTACAGGCACGTCACGCTCGATGGCTTCGGCGAGCGCGCCGACGAGGCCGCTCCCGGCCAGTTCCTGCGAGCCGAACCGATTGAGCACGACGAGATCCGGCCGGCGCCGCAGCCCGGCGGCCAGCCAGGCGCCGATGTCGGGCAGGGTGGTGCCGCAGGCCGCCCGCGGGTCGCGCCGGGGCCCGGCTTCGCACGGGGATGCGGGGATGGTTTTGAACAGAGGCCCGCCCGGCAGGCGAGAGTCGCCTGCCGGCCGCGCCTGCACGACGCCGCGCACATCGAATCCCTGGCCCAGCAGATCGTCGATGAAGCTGGCGAGCAGCGCGTCCGGCGTGACATCGCGGCCATAGACCATGGCCGCCACGTCGCAATCGCCGTGGAAATGTGGCGTTCGTGCGCGGCGTCCGGCGGCAAGAGATGCAGGCAGGGCTGGCATCGGTCCCTCCGCTCCTGGTCAGGCGACGGCCGTGCCGTGCTCGGCCGCGCGGCCATCGTCGATCGCCGCGAGCGCCGTGAGGAAACTTGCGAAGCTGGCGCTGCGCAGCGGCCGATAGGCCTTGCCGGCCTCGCGGCAGTGGCGCTTGATGAGGCCGACGGCGAGGTGACTGATGCAATCGACCGGAAACAGGACGAGGTCGGCCTGGCTGACCAGGCCGGGCAGCAAGGTCACATTGTCCTCAACCCCGCCGTCATGGGCGAGAAGCAGGCCACCGCGCGTGGCGGCGAGCGCCCTCAGCTGATCGACGAGACGCGGTCGGCCGCCGACATAGAGCAGCGTCAGGCCGCCCAGGTCGGGCGCATCGTCGGTATCGCCTTCCCCAGCCTGCAGCGCCGCTTCGAGCGCCGCCAGCTCGCGGCGGAATTCCGCCTCCCGCAGGCTCAGCGCGCGATTCAACCGCTCGGCCTCGGCAGCCCGCAGCTCGGCCCGCTTCAGCCGCTCGGCGAGATTGTCGGCATGAGCCCTGCTGCCTTCGTCGCGGTCCGTGGCGCTCGCCAAGCCACGGCCCGCTTCGGCACGCGCCTGTTCGCGGATCGCCAGCCTTGCCAGCTCGCTTTCGCCGGCTTCCGCCCGGCGCTGGAGAACAGCCCGCTCGGCGGCCGCCGCGCGCAGCCGCGCCTCCTGGCGGGCGATCTTGTCGTCGCGCTCGGCCAGCTGCCACTCGAGCCGGTTCAGGCGGGCAATGTCGATCCGGTTGGCGCTGCCGACCAGATGGGACAGCATATGCACCTCGCCGAAGGCATCGTGAAGCAGCTGCCGATCGGCCGCCGGATGGCTGAGCACGGCCCAGTAGGCGCCGGAAATGTCGCCGTCGTCGAAGGCCTTGCGCCAGATCTCGCGCAGACCCTCGGTGCTCGTCGCCTTGCCGAAGCGCTTCAGCGCCGCGTCATGCCGCCTGTCCAGAGCCTTGTTGATCAGCTTGCCGGCGAGATCCTGCCGACCGGCGGCATGGACGCCGCGGGTGTGCAGCGCGTGGTCGCTGGCCGATCCGGCATCGGCGTCGCCGAGCTTGACGAAGACCTGGCGAAGCTCGCCGGCGGTCAGGCAGGTGCCGATGATCGAACAGTGGAAATGCGGCGAGATGGCCCAGATCTTCCGCCGCCTGGCGGAAGGCGGGCCTTCGTCGCCGAAGGCCGGGGGCCGGAGCCGGTCGGCCAGGGAAGGCGGTTCGACCCGCGGGCTGCGATGAAGAACGGTGAGGCTCGACACTGGTGTGCTCGCATCGTTATGCTTCTATGGATATAACGATAGCCGTCCTTGCGCCGCGCGCCAAGCCTTGCCGGCGGCATCGCCGGCCAATGATCCGCGGCCGCGAACAGATCGAGAGGAACCGTTCCGAGCATGGAGCATGGAACAACCGACATCGCCATCGTCGGCGGTGGGGCGAGCGGCGCGCTGCTGGCGGTCCGGCTGATGCACCGGATGACCATGCCGGTCCGCGTGACGCTTTTCGAAAGGAGCGCCCAGGCCGGGCTCGGGATCGCCTATGCGACCACGTCCTGCGCGCATCTGCTCAATACGCGGGCGGGCGACATGAGCGCCTTTGCCGAGGACCCCGACCATTTCAGGCGCTGGGCCGGCGTCACCGCCAGCGGCTTCGTGCCGCGCCAGCTTTATGGCCGCTATCTCGAGGCCATGCTGGCCGATGCCGTGGCGGCCGGGCGGGGCCGGCTGCAGATCGTGACCGACGACGTGGTCGGCCTGCGCCCGGCGGCGTCGGGCATGGTCCTGACGACCGCCGGCGGAGCATCACTCGCGGCCCGGTTCGTGGTGCTCGCCACCGGTTATCGGCCGCCGGCGACCGATGCCGGCTCGGCCTGGCGGCGCGATCCCTGGCGGAGCGACATTTTCGATGGGCTCGATCCGGCCGGCCAGGTTCTGCTGGTCGGCACCGGCCTGACCATGATCGACATGCTGATTTCGCTGATGGAGCGGGACCATCTCGGCCAGATCGTCGCGCTATCGCGGCGCGGTCTCCTGCCGCGCGCGCACCCGCCGGATGCAACTGCCGGCGCGACCGCGGCGACCGACCTGCTGTTCGCCGGGCGATTGTCGCGACGGCTCGCCCGCTTCCGCGCGCTGAGCGAGGCGGCGGGAGGCTGGGAAGCGGTGATGCAGGATCTGCGGCCGCGCAATGGCGCGCTCTGGCACAGCCTCGACGATTGGCAGCGCCGCCGCTTCCTGCGCCATTTGCGCCCCTGGTGGGAGGTCCATCGCCATCGCGCGCCGCCGTCGGTCGGGGTCGGGCTGAAGGCCGTGATCGCCGCCGGGCAGCTGACCGTGCTCGCCGGCCGGCTCCTCGCCATCGAAGCCACCGCGGAGCAAGCGCGCGTCACCGTGCGTTTGCGCGAGGGCGGGCGCCAGGAAACCCATGTCTTCGATCGTGTCGTCGATTGTTCGGGCGCGCGCTGCGATCCGGCCGATGCCGACCGGTTGCAGGCGCAAATGCTGCGCGACGGACTGATGCGCGCCGACCGGCTGGGTCTTGGCATCGACGTCGACGGCCGGGACCGGGTGCTGGACCGCGACGGCGTCGCGTCGCAGCGGCTGTTCGCGCTGGGCCCGCCGACGCGCGGGCGGCATTGGGAAATCACGGCGGTCCCCGATATCCGGCGCCGCGCGGCCGAGCTTGCCGAGGCGCTTCTGGCCGGGCTCGCCCCGGGCTCCGCCGCGGCCTCCTAGTTCCAGGGGCTCGGCGAACCGTAGGAACTCGGCACCTCCTGCCGCTCGATCAGCATGCGGTCGCGGCGGCTCAGCGCGCGCCGCCGCCGGCGCCAGTGTCGGCGCGACCAGGAACGCCGTCGCCGCGGCGAGCGCTCGTCATTGGGATAGGCCGGGTATTGTGCGGCAGCAGGCCCTGCGAGGACGAGGCTGGCAAGGGCTGCGAGAACGGCGCGCCTGGCGATCATCGGTTCCTCCCGCGGCCGGCAAGCGCGGCGCATGGCGCGCTTGCTAACTCGGTACAGGGTTATTAGCCTTGCGGGCATGTCCGGAACGCCACATGCAGGCCTCGACCATCCGGCGCGCCGCAGTGCCGATGCCAAGCTGTGCCTGGAATTCGTCAACACGGTGGCCTGGCGCAATTCGGCAGCGCCGGAGGAAAAGCTTCCATCAGCGCATGCGCTCGTCGACTGGTGCACCGGGGCGGGGCTGATCGGCGCGCGGGACCGTTCCCGCCTTGCCGCGGCCCTGGCCGATGCGCCCGCCGCCGACAGGCTGTACCGGACGGCGCTTGGCTTTCGTGATGCGACCTACCGGCTGCTGCGCGCGCGCATCGACGGCAGGTCGGGCGCCGCCGCGGATTTCGCCGCGCTGAACACGGTCATCGCAGCCATGCCGCAGCGCCAGGTCCTGGCGCCCGGGCCCGAAGGGATCGGCTGGCACGACACGGGCCGGCCGGCCAGCGCACTCGACATGCTGGCGCCGCTCGTCTGGTCGGCCGCCGATCTGCTGAGCGGACCGCGCGCCGAACGGGTGAAGCAGTGCGCGGATCCCAAGGGCTGCGGCTGGCTGTTTCTCGACGAAAGCCGCACGGGTACACGCCGCTGGTGCTCGATGGGCGATTGCGGCAATCGCGCCAAGGCGCGGCGGCACTATGAGCGCAGCCGCGCCGGCCTCGGCTGAACCGCCGCCCGTCAGGCCTCGACCCTGAGGCCGGCCTTGCCCGCCTCGACATGCCCGATGATCGCCGTTCGCGGATAACCTTCGGCGCGGAGCGATGCGGCGAGCGCCTCGGCCGCCTCCGGCGCGCAGGCGAGGAGCAGCCCGCCGGACGTCTGCGGGTCGGTCAGGACATGGCGCTGCCACTCCGCAATATCACCGCCGAGCTCGGCCTCCGCGCCGTAGCTCGCCCAGTTGCGAAGCGAAGCGCCGGTGACGCAGCCGAGTTTCGCCAGGGCTTCGGCCTCGGCCAGGAGCGGCACGGCCGGCGCGCGCACCACCAGCAGCGCGCCGGAAGCGCGGGCCATTTCCAGCCCGTGGCCGATGAGGCCGAAACCGGTGACGTCGGTCATGGCATGGATGTCGGGGTTCGCCCCGAGCCGCTGGCCGGTCCGGTTCAGCAGCGTCGTCGAGGCGATCATCTCGGCATAGGCTTCGGCCGACAGCCTGTCTTTCTTGATGGCCGACGAATAGATGCCGACGCCGAGCCCCTTGGTCAGGATCAGCCGATCGCCGGGTCGCGCGCCGCCATTGCGCCTGACGTCCTGCGGCCGGCAGGTGCCGATGACGGCAAGGCCGTAGATCGGCTCCGGCGAGTCGATGGAATGGCCGCCCGCGACCGGGATGCCGGCGTCGGAGCAGACCTGCGCGCCGCCCTGGAGAATGGCGCGGATGGTCCCGACCGGCAGCTTGCCGATCGGCATGCCGAGGATCGCCAGGGCCATGATCGGCGTTCCGCCCATGGCGTAGACGTCGGAAATGGCATTGGTCGCAGCGATGCGTCCGAAATCGTGGGGATCGTCGACCATGGGCATGAAGAAATCGGTGGTCGCGATGATGCAGGTCTGCTCGTCGACCTGGTAGACGGCGGCATCGTCGCCGGTCTCGGTGCCGACCAGGAGCCGATGGAAAGGTCCGGCCGCGGGCTGGCCGGCGAGCAGGTCCTGCAGGACCGACGGGGCGAGCTTGCAGCCGCAGCCGCCGCCATGGGCAAGGCTGGTCAACCGCACGGGCGCTTCGATGGGGGCCTGGATGTTCATTGCCGATCCTCCCGGGCGGATGCCGCGATCAATGCCGTTTCATGAGCCTGAAGACATAGAGCCCGTCGGATTCGGCCTGGCCGAGGAGGCGATGGCCGGTCTGGCGGGCGAAATGCGGGATGTCGATGACGGTGAGCGGGTCGGTGCATTCCAGCACCAGCACGGTGCCGGCCGGAACGGTGCGCAGGGCCCGCTTGGCGCGCAGCACGGGCTGCGGACAGGCGAGCCCGCGCAGGTCGAGCACCGTTTCCGTGCCGCTGCCGTCGGCCGGCTCAGGCCGCATCGAGAGGCCGTGCCGTGATCGCATAATGGAACCTGTCGGGGTCGAGGCAATCGAGCCGCTGCCCGGCGACTTCCGCCTGCGGATACATCAGGAAGCCGAGCGTCGGGCCGGCCGCGCCCGGCAGGGCGACGTCGTGCGCGAAGTTGTAGGCGAGCCAATTGCCTTCCCAGGCGCCGAACAGCGTCGCGCGGGCGGCGGCGACCTTGGGATGGTCCAGGTCGAGATTGGCCGGTGGCTCCTCGAGCGCGACCTTGCGCACGTCGGCGGGGTCGACCGGGGTCCAGCCGACACCCTCCAGAAAGACCTCGGCGCGGCAGTGCTGGGCCTTGGTCACCACCTCGGAGCCGGCGCCGAGGCTGCGATAGCCGAAGCGGGACGGGGCAAGGCGCAGCCCGTAGACATCGCGCGCCGGCAGTCCCGCGGCGCGCGCAAGACCGACATAGAGCGCATTGAGATCGGCGCATTTGCCGCCGAGATTGCCGCTGGTCAGCATGGCGGCGATGTCACCGGAACCACAGCCGCGCGTGGTGGCCTCGCGGAAGGTGTTGCCGACCACCCATTCGTAGATCGCCCGGGCCTTGGCGAGGTCGCCCGTGGCGCCGGCGACGATGCGGTCCGACGTCGCCTTGACGATGCCGTCGATGGGGATGAGCTCGGTACCCTCCAGGTAGAGCCGCCGCTCGGCCGCCTCGAGCGGGCGGATCCCGGCGGGCCGGGCGAGGTCGACCGCGCGGTCGCGTGTCAGAACCTGGCTGACGACCTCCACGACAGGGGCGTCCGGGCCAGCCGCCGGCGTCCCGGCCGGCCAGGTCACGTGCAGCATCTCCGCGCCGTATTTCGCTTCGCGTCGCAGCCGCGCGAGCCCATTGGTCCGCCAGAGGCTGCCGCCGGTCCGCGTCCAGTCCGCCTCGGTGACCGAAGGCAGGGGGATCCAGGCCTGCACGGCGCCCGACGCCTCGGCGATCTCGAGGCGGGTCTTCACCTCGTAGCCGCGCCAGGCGCCCGGGCGCGGGGCGAAAGCGTTCTCTGCGCGCAGCGGCGAGGACCACGCCCCCGCCAGCGCCGCCGCGGCACCGGCCTGCACCATCATGCGTCGATCAATCGGCATGTCAGCCTCCCTCGGAATGGGCTTCCTCTCGTTGGAGTTCCGGCGGTGGTTCGCCGGATCGGGCGCCCGGCTCCGGGCGTGGCGGCGTCGCCGCCCGTATCAGGGCGTCGGGATCGACCTGGTCCCAGGCCATGTCGGCCTCGACGCCGAACCGCGTCGACGAACCCGGCCCGAACACGACCGATGTCGGCAGCAACGCGACCTGCCAGGCCTTGGTCACCGCGCGGTCGCGATCGAGCAGGATGGGCAAGGTCAGCGCCAACTCGTCGCGCAGCCGGCGGACCCGCGAGTCGGGTTCGGCGACCGAGACGACCAGAACCTTCAGCCGCGCGGCCCCGGCACGTGCGGCAAAACGCTGCAGGGCAGGGAGTTCGGCGCGGCAGGGCAGGCACCACGTCGCAAAGAAGTGAACCAGGACGATACGGTCGTCCGCGCCGGCAAAAGCGGCGTCATCGCCATCCAGAGCCGGCAGGATGAAATCCGGGACAGGCTTCCGCCAAGTCCTCCACGTCGGCGCTTCGGCGCGCGCGGCGTCATGGTCGGCCGCAAGAAACGCCAGGGCCAACGCCATTCCGGCGCAGCGGCAGAATGTGGCGAGCGAGCCCCGCACCGCGGGAGCGACACGACAGTGCACGACGCGAAGTCTGCGCGCCGGTGCCGAAGAGGTCAACAGGATGCTGCGGCCGACACCGCATCGCGGGAGCCTCTGCTGCGGTGCAACCTATAGCAATTGCTTGCATTTCCCTCCGACCTTTGCATTGTTCTAGTCAGCATTTTTGTCAGTGATCCGAGTGGATACCGGGTCTTCCGTCATGAACGGCTCGGAATGCTGCTCGCGGGGCATCTGGGGAGGATCGCTACCGTGAATATCGAGATCTCGCGGCGCCTGTTCCTGAAGGGCGCAACAGCGGGTGTTGCGGCCACGTCATTGGCAGCGTTCGGGTTTGGCGAGACGGAGGCGGCGCAGGCCGCCGCGATCCGTCCGTTCAAGCTCGCCAGCCTGTCGGAGACGCGCAACACCTGCCCGTACTGCTCGGTCGCCTGCGGCGTCATCCTCTACTCCAAGGGCAACGTCACGAAGAACGAGCCGGCGCGTGTCGTCCATATCGAAGGCGATGCCGATCATCCGACCAATCGCGGAACGCTGTGCCCGAAGGGCGCGGGGCTGCTCGACTTCGTCCAGTCCGAGACGCGGCTGCAATATCCGATGATCCGCAAGCCGGGCTCGGACCGGTTCGAGCGCGTCACCTGGGAGGTTGCCCTCGACCGGATCGCGCGGCTCCTGAAGGACGACCGCGACGCCAACCTGATCGAGCGCAACAATGACGGCGTGACGGTCAACCGCTGGGTGTCGACCGGTTTCCTGGCGGCGTCGGCGACCACCAACGAGACGGCCTGGGCCACCTACAAGGTGGTGCGCTCGACCGGCATGGTGGTCTTCGACAACCAAGCGCGTGTCTGACACGGACCGACGGTAGCCAGTCTGGCTCCAACATTCGGTCGCGGCGCGATGACCAATTCGTGGACCGACATCAAGAACACGGATCTGGTCGTGATCATGGGCGGCAATGCCGCCGAGGCGCATCCTTGCGGATTCAAGTGGGTCACGGAGGCCAAGGCCAACCGCGGCGCCAAGCTGATCGTCGTCGATCCGCGCTATACGCGCTCGGCTTCGGTGTCCGATCTCTACGCGCCGATCCGGCAGGGCACCGACATCGCTTTCCTGCTCGGCCTCATCAACTACTGCATCACCAACGACAAGGTGCAGTGGGACTATACCCGCGCCTTCACCAACGCGACCTATGTGGTCAAGGAGGGCTTCGCCTATCAGGACGGGCTGTTCACCGGCTATGACGAGCAGCGCCGCGACTACGACCGCTCGACCTGGGAATACGAGATCGGCGCCGACGGTTTCGCCGTGGTCGACGAGACGCTGCAGCATCCGCGTTGCGTCTGGAATCTGCTGAAGCAGCACGTCGCGGTCTATACGCCCGAAATGGTCTCGCGCATCTGCGGCACGCCCCGGGACACGTTCCTGAAGGTCGCGGCGATGGTGGCCGAATGCTCGGCCAAGACCAAGACCATGACCTCCATGTACGCGCTCGGCTGGACCCAGCATTCCAAGGGGTCGCAGAACATCCGTGCCATGGCGATGCTGCAGCTGATCCTCGGCAATATCGGCGTGCGCGGCGGCGGCATGAATGCGCTGCGCGGCCACTCGAACATCCAGGGCCTGACCGATATCGGCCTGATGTCGAACCTGATCCCGGGCTATCTGACCATCCCCATGGAACGGGAGACGACCTTCGACAGCTACATGTCGACGCGCGGCTTCCGCCCCTTGCGGCCCGGCCAGATGAGCTTCTGGCAGAACTACCGCAAGTTCTTCGTCAGCTTCCAGAAGGCCATGTGGGGCGCGGCGGCGACGCCAGCCAACAACTACGCCTATGACTGGCTGCCGAAGCTCGACGTGCCGGCCTATGACGTCCTGCGTGCCTTCGAGCTGATGCACCAGGGCAAGATGACCGGCTATTTCTGCCAGGGCTTCAACCCGCTCCTGTCCTTCCCGAACCGGGCGAAGCTGACGGCGGCGCTGTCGAAGCTGAAATTCCTCGTCACCATGGATCCCTTGGAGACGGAGACGGCGCGGTTCTGGGAGAACCACGGCGAGTACAACAATGTCGACCCGGCCAAGATCCAGACCGAGGTCATCCAGCTGCCGAGCACCTGCTTTGCCGAGGACGAGGGGTCGCTCGTCAATTCCTCGCGCTGGCTGCAGTGGCACTGGCCGGGCGCGACGCCGCCGGGCGAGGCCAAGCACGACACCTGGATCATGGCGCAGATCTTCCTGCGGCTGAAGGCGCTCTACGAGCGCGAAGGCGGCAAGGTGCCGGAGCCGATCGTCAACCTCGACTGGCGCTATCGCGATCCGGGCGAGCCATCGCCCGACGAACTGGCGCGGGAACTGAACGGCTATGTCCTGGAGGACGTCGCCGATCCCAACGATCCGTCGAAGCGGCTCCTGGAAAAGGGCAAGCAGCTCGCCGGTTTCGGCCTGCTGCGCGACGACGGCACGACCATGGCGGGCTGCTGGATCTATACCGGCTGCTACACCGAAGCCGGCAACCAGATGGCGCGGCGCGACACCAGCGATCCGGACGAGACCGGGGCCTATGCGAAATGGGCCTGGTCGTGGCCGGCCAACCGGCGCATCCTCTACAACCGTGCCTCGGCCGACATCGAGGGCAAGCCGTGGGATGCCACGCGCAAGCTGATCGAATGGAACGGCACGGCCTGGACCGGCTATGACGTTCCCGACATCGCGGCGAACGCTAAGCCGGACCAGGTCGGCCCCTTCATCATGAACCCGGAAGGCGTGTCGCGCCTGTTCACCCGGGCGATGATGCGCGACGGGCCGTTCCCGGTGCACTACGAGCCGTTCGAGGCGCCGATCGCCAATGTCATCGCGCCGAAGATCCGGGGCAATCCGGCGGCGCGGGTGTTCCGCGGCGACATGGAGCAGTTCGGCGAGGCGCGCGAGTTTCCCTATGCGGCGACCTCCTACCGGCTGACCGAGCACTTCCATTTCTGGACCAAGCACGCCCAGATCAATGCCTCGCTCCAGCCGGAATTCTTCGTGGAGATCGGCGAAGCCCTGGCGCGCGAGAAGGGCATCGTGTCGGGCAGCATGGTGCGGGTGTTCTCCAAGCGCGGCTCGGTGAAGGCGCGCGCAGTGGTCACCAAGCGGATCATGCCGCTGACCTGCGACGGCCGCACCGTGCACGTCGTGGGCATCCCCCTGCACTGGGGGTTCACCGGCGCGGCACGCAAGGGCTTCGGCCCCAATTCGCTGACGCCCTATGTCGGCGACGCCAATATCGAGACGCCGGAATACAAGGCCTTCCTGGTCGACATCGAGCCCATCCCGGGCGCAACATCGTGATCTGAGGAGGCACGCCCATGTTTCCGCCGCTTCCCAATCCCGATCTGGCCAAGACGCAGCCGCGGTTCGGCGAAGCCGATATCGTGCGCCGGTCGGCCTCCAGCGTGCCGACCCCGGCGCGCCAGCTCACCCCGATGGCCAAGCTGATCGATGTCTCCAAATGCATCGGCTGCAAGGCCTGCCAGTCGGCCTGCCTGGAATGGAACGACCTGCGCGAGCCGGTCGGCATCAACCACGGCACCTATGACAATCCGGTCGACCTGACGCCGGCGAGCCTGACGGTGATGCGCTTCACCGAATGGGTGAACCCGGAAACGCGCAACCTGGAATGGCTGATCCGCAAGGACGGCTGCATGCATTGCGCCGATCCCGGCTGTCTGAAGGCCTGTCCGGCGCCGGGTGCGATCGTCCAGTACACCAATGGCATCGTCGACTTCGTGCACGAGAACTGCATTGGCTGCGGCTATTGCGTGAAGGGCTGCCCCTTCAACATTCCGCGCATCAGCCAGGTCGATCACAAGGCCTACAAGTGCACGCTGTGCTCCGACCGCGTGGCGGTCGATCAGGGCCCGGCCTGCGCCAAGGCCTGTCCGACCCAGGCGATCGTCTTTGGCACCAAGGACGAGATGCGCCAGCATGCCGAGGGCCGGATCCGCGACCTGAAGTCGCGCGGCTACCGCAATGCCGGGCTCTATGATCCGCCCGGCGTCGGAGGCACCCACGTCATGTACGTGCTGCACCATGCCGACCAGCCGGAGCTCTATGCCGGGCTTGCGAAGAACCCACGCATCAGCCCGCTGGTCGAATTGTGGAAGGGGGCTGCCAAATATGCCGGCCTCGCCGTCATCGGCCTCACCGCCGCCTTCGGTTTCCTGCATCACGCGATTTCCGGCCCCAACCGGGTGTCGCGCGAGGATGAGGAGGATGCCAAGCGTCTGACGGAGGGCGAGGCATGAGCACGCGCGACGTCTCTCCCGGCGACCAGGTGCATGACGGCAATCCCGTCGTGGTCGACCGGTATTCGGTGGGCGCCCGGATCAACCACTGGATCACCGCCATCAGCCTGATCCTGCTGGCCGTGTCGGGGCTTGCCCTGTTCCACCCGAGCCTGTTCGGCCTGACCGCGCTGTTCGGCGGCGGGCAGAACACCCGGGCGCTGCATCCCTGGTTCGGCGTGGTGCTGTTCTTCGGCTTCTGCGGCCTGTTCCTCCGGTTCTGGAAGCTGAACCTGTGGGAGCGGACCGACAATGTCTGGCTCTCGAAGATCCGCGACGTGCTCAACGGTCACGAGGAGAACCTGCCCGAGGTCGGCAAGTACAATGCCGGCCAGAAGCTGGTTTTCTGGTCGATGTCGCTGCTGATCATCGTCTTGATCTCCACCGGCATCGTCATCTGGGACCAGTATTTCGGCCCCTATTTCACGATCGAGCAGAAGCGCATCGCCGTCCTGGTGCACGCTTTCGCGGCGATCGTCGCGATTTGCGTCTGGATCGTCCATGTCTACGCCGCGATCTGGGTGCGCGGCACGATCAGCGCCATGACCCGCGGCCAGGTGACCGGCGGCTGGGCCTGGCGGCATCATCGCAAATGGCTGCGGAAACTCGTTTCCGGCCGGCATGACGGCGACAAGGCAGGTGCGACGCCGGCGGAATGACGGCGGGCTCGATGCCCGGCGCTTGGACAATGACACGTGGCCCGTGCGGTTCGTGAGGTGAAGCATGAGCAAGGTTGTCGGTGGGGCGGCGGGTGGCGTCGCCATAGGAGAGGCCGCAGCACCGCCCTTCGCCCGGCTGCCCGATGCGGCCGTCCACTTCCGGCAGCGTGCGCAGCGCTTCGCGATCCTGTCGGAAGGCCATGAGCTCCGCCCCTATCTGCGGTTTCTCGCCGGTCTTGCCGAGGCGCAGCATCGTGCGCAGGAAGGCCTGCCCGCGCCGGTCATGCCCGACGAGGCCCGGCTCGCCCGCGCCTATGACTTCGGAATGCCGCCGCTCGACCGCGGCCATGCCGCTTCCGACGAGGCGCTCGCGGCGACGATGGACGCGCTCTTCGCACTCGCGCCCGAGATCGAAATGCCCGAGGCCGGGCGCGCCGCGTTGCGCCGCGTGACGGCCGCGGGCGAGGACGAGCGCGAGGCCATGGCTGCGCTCCTGCTCGCGGGGGCGGCGCCGACCGAGGCGGTCGCCGAGCATGTCTATGTCGCCGCGGCCCTCCAGCTGCATTTCACGCGGCTTGCCGGCGGTCTTGCCGCCGACCGGCTGAAGCCGGCCGGCGAAGGAGCCTGTCCGAGCTGCGGCGCGCCGCCCGTCGCCTCCGCCGTCGTCGGCTGGCGCGGCGCGCATGGGACACGCTTCGCGACCTGCTCGCTCTGCGCGACGCAGTGGCATGTCGTGCGGATCAAATGCACGCTGTGCGGCGAGACGGCGAAGATCGGCTATCAGGCGGTCGACGAGGGGGTGGGCGAAGGCACCGAGGCACTGGTGCGGGCGGAGACCTGCGATGCCTGCCAGGCCTATGTGAAGGTCCTCCAGCAACACCGGAACCCCGATCTCGATCCGGTCGCCGACGATGTCGCGAGCCTCGGCCTCGACCTTCTGATGCGCCAGACCGGCTATCGGCGGGGCGGGCTCAATCCGTTCCTGTTCGGTTACTAGCCATGGCCGATGCAGCGCTCCGCGCCCTGCCTTCGGTCGACGAAGTCCTGCGCGCGCCCGAGGCCGCCGCGCCGCTTGCCGGTTTCGGCCGGCCGGCCATGGTGAGCGCAGTCAGAGGGCGGCGCTGGCCGCGCCGAGACGGTGGCGGCCATCGTGTCGCAGGCCGCGGCCGCGCTCGACGCCGCCGCGGTTCCGAGCCTCAGGCCGGTGTTCAACCTGACCGGCACCATCCTGCACACCAATCTCGGCCGGGCGCTGATCGCTGAAAGCGCGATCGAGGCGGCGGTCGCCGCCATGCGCTCGGCGGTGGCGCTGGAATTCGACCTCGGCACCGGCAAGCGGGGCGAGCGCGACGACCATGTCGAGGCGCTGCTGTGCGAACTGACCGGCGCGGAGGCGGCGACCGTCGTCAACAACAATGCCGCCGCCGTGCTGATCGCGCTCAACAGCCTCGGCAAGGGGCGTGAGGCCATCGTCTCGCGCGGCGAGCTCATCGAGATCGGCGGCGCCTTCCGCATGCCCGACATCATGGCGCGTGCCGGCACGCGCCTCGTCGAGATCGGCACCACCAACCGCACCCATCTCAAGGACTATGCCGGCGCGATCGGGCCGAAGACCGGCCTCATCCTCAAGGTCCATACCTCCAACTACCGCATCACCGGCTTTACCAAGGAGGTGCCGGCCGGCGAACTCGCGAGCCTCGCCGCCGGGGCGGATGTCCCGCTGGTGAACGACCTCGGCTCGGGCACGCTCGTCGACATGAGCGCCTATTGCCAGGGCCTGAGGCACGAGCCGACCGTCGCGCAGGCCGTGGCGGAAGGGGCTGATATCGTCACCTTCTCGGGCGACAAGCTGCTGGGCGGGCCACAGGCCGGCTTCATCGTCGGGCGCAAGGCGCTCATTGCGCGCATCAACCGCAATCCGATGAAGCGGGCGCTGCGGGTCGACAAGATCCGCCTCGCGGCGATCGAAGCGACGCTGAAGCTCTATCGCGACCCGGATCGCCTGGTGGCGAGTCTGCCGACCTTGCGGTTTCTCGCACGGCCCGCGCGCGAGATCGAAAGCCTCGGCGAGCGGCTGCGCGGCCCCGTCGAAGGGCTGCTCGGTCAGGCCTTCAGCGTGACCGTTGTGGGGGCTGATTGCCAGGTCGGTTCCGGGGCGCTGCCGACCGACACTCTGCCGGGCTTCTGCCTGGCGATCGCCGCAGCGGGCGGCAAGACGGCGAAGCGGGTCGAGGCGCTGCAGGCGGCGCTGCGCCGCTTGCCCGTGCCGGTGATCGGCCGGGTGGAGCGCCAGCGCCTGCTGCTCGATCTGCGCTGCCTGGAGGACGAGGCCGGCGTCCTCGCCAACCTCTCGGGACTTGCACGCGGAGATACCGACAATGGCCTGGCGTGACTGGCTTTCGACACGCGCCTGGGCGCGGCGCGAGGCCGCCGAGCCGGCCGACTCGATCTCGGCCATGCTCGACGAGGCGCGCGCCGCCGCCGATGCGGGCCGTTTCGAGCAGGCCCTCGCCATCTGGTCGCCGCTGGCCCATGCCGGCGTCGCCCGCGCCCAGAACAATATCGGCGCCTGCTTTTCGCGTGGCTGGGGCGTGGAGAAGGACATGGCGCTCGCCGTGCGCTGGCTGACTCTCGCGGCGCAGGGCGGCGACCATGCGGCCGAGTTCAATCTCGCCCAGCTCCATTTCAACGGCGACGAGATCGAGCGGGATTACGGGCAGGCGGCGACGTTCTACCGGCGCGCGGCCGAAGCCGGCAATGCCATGGCGCAGGACATGCTGAGCATGATGCTGCTCGACGAGACGGTGATCCCGCCCGACTACGGCGAGGCGCGGCGCTGGGCCGAGGCGGCAGCCGGGCAGGGCATGGCGGATGCGATGGCCCGGATGGGTCTCATCTACCATGAAGGGCTCGGCGTGGACCGGGATCCGCGCCTTGCCGCCGAATGGTGGGCCAAGGCCGCCGAAAGGGGCCAGGCCTGGGCGCAGACGATGTTGGGCGCCGCCTTCCATCTCGGCGCCGGCGTGCCAAAAGACGCGGTCGCGAGCTATGCGCTGCTGCTCCGGGCGCGGACGGGCGGCAGCGAACTGGCGCAGGCCTATATGCGCGCGGTGCTGCGCGAGCTGAGCCCGGCCGAGCAGGCCGAGGCCGAGGAGCGGGCGGCGCGCCCCCTGCCGGAGCCGGGCTCATGATCGTCGGCACCGCCGGTCATATCGATCATGGCAAGACGGCCCTGATCCGGGCGCTGACCGGCGTCGAGACCGATCGGCTGAAGGAGGAGAAGGTCCGCGGCATCTCGATCGAGCTGGGCTTTGCCTATCTGAGCGATCGCGAGGGGACGAGGCTCGGCTTCGTCGACGTGCCCGGCCACGAGAAATTCGTGCACACCATGCTGGCCGGCGCCACCGGCATCGACTTCGCGCTGCTGGTGATCGCCGCCGACGACGGGATCATGCCGCAGACCCGCGAACATCTCGCCATTCTCGACCTGCTCGGCCTGTCCGCCGGGCTGGTGGCCGTGACCAAATGCGACAAGGTCGGGCCGGAACGGCTCGCCGAGGTCACCGCGGAGGCCACCGAGCTGGTGGCATCGACGCGCCTTGCCGGCGCCGCGATCGTGCCGGTCTCGGCGCTGACGGGCGAGGGCATCGACGAGCTCCGCACCCGGCTCTTCACTGCGGCTAGCGCGCTCGGCGCAAGGCGCGCCACGGGCGCCTTCCGGCTCGCCGTCGACCGCTCGTTCACGCTGGCCGGGGCCGGCACGGTTGTGACCGGCACGGTCCTGTCCGGTACGGTTGGGATCGGCGACCGCGTGATCGTCAGCCCGTCCGGTCTCGGCGCGCGGGTGCGGGCCATTCATGCGCAGAACGTCGCGGTGGAGCGCGGCCGGGCCGGGGAGCGCTGCGCGCTGAATCTCGCCGGCGAGGGCGTGAGCAAGGATGCCATCGCGCGCGGCGACGTCGTGCTCGACCCGGCCCTGCACGCGCCCGCCGCCCGCATCGACGCCGCACTCGACGTGCTGGCCTCCGAGCCGCGCGCACTCGTGCAATGGATGCCGGTCCGGCTGCACCACGCGGCGGCGGATATCGGAGCCCGGCTCGTGCTGATCGACGACGTTCCGGCGGTCGCCGGCGCGCATGTCCGCGTGCAGCTGGTGCTCGACCGGCCGATTGCCGCCGCCGTCGGCGACCGTTTCGTGCTGCGCGACACCACGGCGCAGCGCACGATGGCGGGCGGCACCGTGCTCGACCTGCGGGCTCCCGCGCGCAAGCGCCGCACGCCCGAACGCATGGCGCAGCTCGATGCCCTCGGGCATGCCGATCCGGCGGCCGCCCTCGAGGCCCTGCTGGCGGCGCCACCACACCATGTCGATCTCGTCGCCTTCGCCCGCGACCATGCCCTGGGCGATACCGAGCGGGAGGCGATCGCGGCGCGGCTCGGGCTCGTCAGGGCCCAGGCCGGGGGCGGCGAGATCGTGCTCTCGCCGGCATCTGCCGAGTGCTTCCGGGCGGGCATCGTCGCCGCTCTCGCCGCCTATCATCAGGACAATCCGGACCTGCCCGGCATCGGGCTCGAGCGCCTGCGCATGCAGAGCGAGCCGAGGCTTCCCGCACCGGCCTTCAAGGCCTTTCTCCGGCCGCTCGCCGCCGACGGCACGCTGGCGCTCGACGGCGCCTGGCTGCGGCTTGCCAGCCATGAGGTCAGGCTCTCTGCCGCCGACGAGGCGGCCTGGGAGCGGATCGCCGGCCTGATCGGCGGCGCGGAGCGCTTCAAGCCGCCGCGCGTGCGCGACATAGCAGGCCTCACCGGCCTCGACGAGGCCCATGTGCGCCGGCTCGCCAAGCTCGCCGGCCGCCTCGGCCGGGTCGACGAGATCGCCCACGACCATTTCTTCCTGCGTTCGGCGGTCGGCGAGATCGTCACCATCATCGTCGATATCGCGGCCACCGCTCCCAAGGGCGAATTCATCGCCGCGCAGCTGCGTGACCGACTGGACAATGGCCGCAAGGTCGCCATCCAGATCCTGGAGTTCTTCGATCGCCACGGCGTGACCTTCCGCCGCGGCGATCTCCGCCGCATCAATCCGCACCGGCTTGATTTGTTCGGGCAACCGGCGGAAGACTCGCCGACGCGCCAACAGCATTCTGGAAGAGAATCGTCCCCGGTGGGGCGTCCGGACTTCAAATCCGGAAGGGGCCGCGAGCCGGTCTCTGGTGGGTTCGACTCCCTCTCTCCTCCGCCATTTCCATGCTTCTTTCGTTCGCCCGACGCCGAGGACGGCCGTCCGGGCGAACGCAGGAGGCAAAAGGACACGGAAAGCCAGTAGCTTGCCCAGGGACGAGACGATGCCGGCCGCAGCTTTCCTCGCCGATCTCGCGCGCGCCGCGAGCGCGGCGGCCGAGGCGGAAACGGAGTTTCGCCGGTCCGTCGGCGCCCGCATCGCCGCGCTCGAGCAGGAGCGGGCCGTCGCCTTCCGGCGCCTCAACCTGATGCGCGGCCTCAGCGAGGCCGTGGGCCAGGCGGATGACGAGGCGGCCGCCCTCGGCGCGGGCCGGGCCATGCTCGCCGGCAGGCTTGGTTGGCAGGCCATGAGCGAGGCGCGCGAAGAGGTGCTCGGCCGGTTCACGGCCGTGGTGCGCGCGGTCCTGGCCCTCGACCGCGGCGAGCCGGATCGCGAGGAGCCGGCCGATCCCGCCGGCGCGCTCGCCGCATTCGAGGCCTGGTATGCGGCGAGTCGCGGCACGCCGTTCTGGCGCCTGTTCGATACGGCCATGCCGGAGACGCCACTTGTCGACTTCTGAGCCGATCCGCACCGATTTCGATCGCTGGCTCCGCGGCGAATTTGCCGGTCGCGGCGAGTTCACCGCCCTCGTCGTGCTCGTCGCCATTACCGAGACCAAGGTCTCGCCGCTCTGCTCGACCTATTTCAACGTCATCGGCGCCGAGGTCGACTGGCCCGAAATCACCATGCTGCTCGCCGGTTCCGGCCAGGCCTGGCAGGGCGCAGCCTTCTTTCCGGAGGTGGCAGCCGATGGCGGGGCGCTCGACAATCCGACGGCACGGCTCCGGCTGCGGCTTCTCGAAGAACGGCTCGGCCAGGACCGGCTGGTGCTGAACGAGGGACATTTCTTCGATCAATGGGGCCGGCGGCTCCAGGTCGAGGAAGTGTGACGCCGATGGCCGGCGCGCTCCGCCTGGTCGATACGGGGCTCGCTCCGGCGCGCTGGAACGTCGCGGTGACCGCCGCGCTGAG
This sequence comes from bacterium YEK0313, assembly GCA_000751295.2. Lineage (NCBI taxonomy): Bacteria > bacterium YEK0313. The sequence goes on along the minus strand of CCMO02000001.1, from coordinate 4,536,304 downwards.
CGAGGCGCGGCGCTGGCCTGCCGCCCGTGATATCCTGCGCTTCCACCGCTATCGGCCGGCCGTCCTCGTCGGCCATGGCCAGAGGCTCGCCGATGCGATCGATGCCGCGGCCTGCCGGCGCGCCGGCGTCGAGATCGCGCGACGGGTCAGCGGCGGCGGTGCGATCGTGGTCACGCCTTCCGTGCTGACCTTCGACCTCGTCGTCGCTGGCGGCGTGCGCGACCTCGCCGCACGCGTCGCCTCGGCCCTGGCCGGGGCGCTCAGCGGGTTGGGCGCCGAACCCGTCACGCCGACGGCCAATGCCGTGCTGATCGGCGGAGCCAAGGTCTGCGGGCTCGCCGGCGGCTTCGACGGCCAGGTCTCGGCGCTGCAGGCTTCGCTTCTCATCGCCGATATCGGCCCTGCCATCGCCATGCTGCTGGCGCCGCAGATCGCGGCAGCGAAGGGCCCGGCCGTGACGGACCTGACCGCCGCGCTCGGCCGGAGCCCCGGCCTCGACATGGTGCAGGCCGCGATCGGCAAGGCGGTCGCGGCGGGGCTGACGCTCGCGCCGCAGCCGGATCGTCTGAGCGCCGCGGAACTGGATCTCGCCGGCCGCCTGCTGACCGAGGAGATCGGCACGGACGCCTTCGTCGACGGCGACAGGCCGGAGCCGCACCGCGCGGGAGCCGTCAGATGACCGCGCGCCGTCTGCTGATCCTGCTCGTCAACACCGATCCCGGACGGGTCGAGGAGCTCGGCGCGCCGTTCTATTACGCGGCGATCGCCGCCGCGATGGATTTCGAGGTCGATGTCGTCTGCACCGCGGCTGCCGGGCGCCTCATGGTGAAGGGCTTCGCCGAGCGGCTCGTCCTGAAGCCCGGCGATCCCAAGACCGCGCTCGACTGGATCCGCGAGGCGCACGACCAGGGCGCGCGGTTCTGGGCCTGCCCCGCCAATCTCGACCTCATCGGCCATACATCCGACGACCTCATCGCCGAATGTTCGGGCCTGATGGGCGCGGCCGCGGTGGTCAATGACGTGATGGAGGGGGAATGCCGGGTGCTCACCTTCTGACCGACGGACGCCCGCGGCCATGAGCACGGCCGGCGCGCCCTATCCCGAGCGGCTGTTCTACGACCTGGACAACCAGATCTGGTACGAGCCGCTGGCCGACGGCACGATCCGCGCCGGCTTCACGCCGGTCGCCATGGAGCTTGCCGGCGACGTGCTGGTGTTCACGCCGAAACGGATCGGACGCGATTTCGAGGCCGGGCGGTGGTTCGCCACCATCGAATGCGGCAAATGGGTCGGCTCGGCGCGGGCTGCCTTCGACGGCGTGGTGGTGGCGCACAACGAGGAACTGGTGCGCCGCCCCGGCCTCCTCAATACCGATGCCCTCGGCGCGGGCTGGATGCTGATCGTCTCGGCCGCGGCGGCGAGCTGGCAGGCGGGGCTGGTCACCGGCCCCGCGGTCGCGCCGGCCTTCGCGGACTGGCGGGCGTCCGATGCCTATCGCGACCGTTCGGAATAAGGCAGAGGACGCTGTCGGCGCAGGTCGCCAAGGGCCCACATTGCGAACGAGAGCCGCGGGCGGCGGACGGAGCCATCGCTCATCCGCGATATCGATGGCGCGATGTCAGAACGCCTTGAACGTGATGATCGTGTGGGTGTCCTGGATGCCCGGGATGACCTGCACCTTCTCGTTGACGAAATGGCCGATGTCGACGTCGCGCTCGACATAGAATTTCACCAGCAGATCGAAATTGCCGGCGGTCGAATAGATCTCCGAGGCGATCTCGCGGTCGGCGAGCTGGGCGGCGACCTCGTAGGATTTGCCGAGCTGGCATTTGATCTGGACGAAGAAGGGGATCATGGCGGGCCTCTGTGCTGCGCAGCAGATTCCACGAGGAGGGGGGGCTTCGCAAGGGCAGGCTGCGTCATCGGCCCTTGCACGCCGGCCCGGCTTGACCTACGTCAGGATCATAGTCTCGTCGGGGTGCCTTCGGGCTGAGAGGCGGCTGAAACCGCCAACCCGCGGAACCTGAACCGGGTCATGCCGGCGGAGGAAGCGAGATGTGCAGGTATTGCGCCTCGGACAGGAGGCGATGATGGCGGCCACCGAACTCGGCTGGAATGCGGCCGCCCTGGTCGACAGGATCAGGGCGAACCGGCCGCGCGTCCACTGCCTCACCAACGGCGTGGCGCAGGGCTTCACGGCCAATGCGCTGCTGGCAATCGGCGCCGTGCCGTCGATGACCACCTCGCCCGAGGAGGTCGGCGCCTTCGTCTCCGGCGCCGATGCGCTGCTGGTCAATCTCGGCACGCTCGACGAGCCGCGCCGCCAGGTGATCCGGCTCGCCGTCGCGGCGGCCGGCGCCAAGCCGCTGCCCTGGGTGCTCGATCCCGTCTTCATCGACCGTTCGCCCGGCCGGGCGGCCTTTGCCCGCGAGCTCGCCGCCGGCGCTCCGGCGGTGATCCGCGGCAATGCCGCCGAGATCGCGGTGCTGGCCCAGAGCCAGCCGGTCTCCGCCTATGCCGCCGGCCTTGCGGCGGTCGTGATCGCCACCGGCGAGACCGACGAGGTGGTCGACGGCCGGCGCCGGGTCGGCACGCCGAACGGCCATCCGCTGATGGCGCGCGTCACCGCCATGGGCTGCGCGGGAGCGGCGGTCGTCGCGGCCTTCCTGGCCGTCACCGAAGACCGCCTGGAAGCCTCGGCCGCGGCGATGATCGCGCTCGGCGTCGCCGGCGAGATCGCCGCCGAACACGCGGCCGGCCCGGGCAGCTTCGCGAGCGCCTATCTCGATGCGCTCTACGGGCTCGATGCCGGCAAGCTCGCGACGCGCGCGCGCACCGTCTGACGCAGCGCCCTGCCGGATCAATGAAGGAGAAGAGGCCATGACGGCCATTGCCTTGACCATTGCGGGATCGGATTCGGGCGGTGGCGCCGGGATCCAGGCGGACCTGAAGACCTTTTCCGCGCTCGGCGTCTACGGCGCCAGCGTGATCACCGCGCTCACCGCGCAGAACACGCTGGGCGTCCAGGGCATTTTCGACGTGCCGGCGGATTTCATCGCCGCCCAGATGGATTCGGTCTTTTCCGACCTCAAGGTCGGCGCGGTGAAGATCGGCATGCTGTCGCAGCCCGCCGTCATCGAGACGGTGGCGGCCGGCCTGAAGCGCCACGGCGCGAGCCGCGTCGTGCTCGACCCCGTCATGGTCTCGGCATCGGGCCATCGCCTGCTCAATCCCGATGCGGTCGACGCGCTGCGGCGGGTGCTGATCCCGCTCGCGACCGTCATCACGCCCAATCTGCCCGAGGCCGCCGTCCTGCTCGACCGGCCGGTGGCGCGGAACGAGGAAGAGATGCTCGACCAGGGGCGGATGCTGGTCGCCGGCGGCGCGCGGGCGGTGGTGATGAAGGGCGGCCATGCCGAAGGGCCGGTCAGCGCCGACCTGCTGATCGTCGGCGACGAGGTCGTCCGGCTCGAATCGGCGCGGATCGCGACACGCAACAGCCACGGCACGGGATGCACCCTGTCCTCGGCCATCGCCGCCGGGCTCGCCAAGGGCCTCGAGCTCGGCCATGCCGTGGCCGAGGCCAAGGACTATGTCACCAAGGCCATCGCCGCGTCCGACCGGCTGGAGATCGGAGCGGGGCACGGACCGACCCACCACTTTCACGCCTGGTGGTGACGCCATGAGGGTCGATCGTCGCGCAACGCTTGCCGCCGCCGCCGGCCTCGTCGCTGCGCCGCAGGTCGCCCGCGGTCAGGAGATCCGGCGCTGGCGCATGGCCACCTCCTGGCCGAAAAACCTTCCCGGTCCCGGCTTCTCGGCGCAGCGCATCGCCGATCGCATCGGCGCGCTGTCGGGCGGCCGCATCGTGGTGCAGGTCTTCGCCGCCAACGAGCTGGTGCCGGCCTTTTCGGTCGAGGAAGCCGTCGGCAACGCCACCATCGAGCTCGGTCACAGCGCGGCCTTCTTCGGCATGGGCCGCGAGCCGGCCTCGGCCTTCTTCACCTCGGTGCCGTTCGGCCTGACGCCGCTGGAACATCAGGCCTGGATCCTCGAGGGCGGCGGGCAGGCGCTCTGGGACGAAAGCGCCGCCCGGTTCGGCTACAAGCCGTTCATGGGTGGCAATACCGGCGTCTCCATGGGCGGCTGGTTCCGCCGCGAGCTGCACGCTGCGGACGACCTGAAAGGCCTCAAGATCCGGATGGCCGGGCTCGGCGCGGAGCTGTTCCAGCGGCTCGGCGCGACCGCGCTGGTGGTTCCGCCGGGCGACATCTATCCGGCGCTCGAACGCGGCGCCATCGACGCCGCCGAATTCACCTCGCCCGGCGCCGATATCCAGCTGACATTGTGGCGTGCCGCACCCTTCTATTACGCGCCGGGCTTCAACAAGCCGAACGGTTCGAGCGAGCTGATCGTCAACCGCAAGCTCTGGGACGGTCTCGACAGCGAGCTCAAGGGCGTGATCGAGGCGGCCGCGCTCGTCGAGCAGACCGTGGCGCTCGCCGAGATCGAGCGGCTGAACATGGATGCGCTGGCGCAGATGGTCGCCGGCCATGGCGTCAAGCTGCGCGCCTTTCCGCAGGACCTGCTGCAGCTGGCGCGGCGGCATGCCGGCGAGCTGCAGCAGGATCTCGCCGGACGCAGCCCGATGGCCGCCAAGGTGGCGCAAAGCTATGCCGCCTTCCAGGCGCGCATCGCGCCATGGACGCGCGTCTCGGTGCATGCGGCGCTCGGCGCCCGCGAGGTCTAGCCGGCCCGCCGGCCGCCTTCATTCCTCCGTCCGGGAAGCGGTTCGGCCGCATCGCGCGAGCGGTGCGGCGACGCCATGTCTTCGGCAGCAACGGAAAGCCAGCACGGCCGGCCCGATTGGCGTGGCTACGACGATCGGTCCAGCCGGCCTCCACCGTCAGCGGTTGTGGCCCTTGATCTCGCGCTATTGTCCGGTCATGTTCGATACCTCGAATGACATTCCATATGTCGAAATTGGAGAAGGGCCGCGGATGGCGATCCCTTGCGTCGCATGACGCGAGGTGCCGCGCGGGACGGAGGACGGATGACGGGGCAGAAGCAGCAGGAGCGCGATCTTGCGCCCGCCCTGACGCGCGGCTTGAAGATCCTCGACCTGATCGCCCGCCAGGGCCAGGCCGTGGCAATGAGCGAGATCGCAGAGCAACTGGACCTGGCGAAGAGCTCGGTTCATGGCCTGCTGGCGACGCTCGTTGCCGCCGGCTATGTGGAGAGGCTCCCCAGCGGCGGCTACCGGCTGGGGCTGCGGATCGTCCAGCTCGCCAATGCCAGGCTCGACAGCGCAGCGCTGCCGGCCGAATTCTACGCGCTCTGGGAGCAGCACACCGCCTTCCGCGAGGAGGCGTCGATCCTGGCGGTGCTCGACGGTGCCGACGTGGTTTATGTCGCGTGCCGGAACAGCCGTCATGCGCTGGGCGTGACGTTCCGGCTCGGCATGCGGCTGCCGGCCTGCTGCACGGCGACCGGCAAGGCCCTGCTGAGCACGATGTCGGACGACGAGGTGCGCGCCTTCTACGCTCGCCACGACATGTCCGTCCTGACGCGGCGAAGCGTGCCGGGCATCGACGAACTGCTGGTTCAGCTCGCGGAGATCAGGACGCGGGGATCCTCGATCGACGACGGCGAAACGCGCGATCACATGTGGTCGGCGGGCGCGCCCGTCCGCACCTCCGACGGCCGCCGGGCGGAAGCGGCGGTGGCGATCAGTTTCCTGCGATCGGACATGACCGCCAACAAGGCCGAGATGGCCGGCGATTTCATCCGCCGCTTCGCCGCGAAACTATCCGAAAGCCAGGTGGCGCCGGCGGCCGGGTCCAGGGGCGCGTGATGTCGGTCGCCTGGCTCATTCCCCTGGAGCCTGCGGCGTCAGCGCCACGCGCCCGGGCCGGGTTGCGCGAACTGGCGGTCGATACGCGCGACGTGGAGGCGTCCGCCGAGCTTCTGGCGGGCCTCGAGATCCTCGTGACCAGCGAGGTGCCGGTCGACGCGCGCCTGCTCGGGCGCTGCCGATGGATCAGGGCGGTCGTCGGCGTCGGTCCGCGCGCGGCCGGCCTGGTCGACCGGGCGTTTGCCGAGAGCCGGGGGCTGCTGTCGGCGATCGTCGACACGGGCTCAGGGGAAGCGGCTGCGCTGGAGGTGCTGGTCGCGACGCTCACCCGGATGGAGCGGCAGCTGCGCGTCTACGACGACATTGCGGAGACGTGGGAGGGAACATGAGCCATGGCATCGAAGCACCTGCCGCTGAACCAGCTCGGCTGGGATCATCTTCGGGTCGTGCTTGAGGTCGCACGCGCCGGCACGCTGCTGACCGCCGCGCGCCGGCTCGGCGTCGACCAGTCGACCGTCAGCCGCCGCCTGTCGCAGATGGAATTCAGCACCGGCGGATCGCTGTTCCGGCGCAACCGCCAGGGGTTGTCGCTGACCCGGCTCGGGACCGAGATCTTCGCGCGCGTCGAACGCATGGAAGCGGCGCTGATGGAGATCCAGGGCCTCGCCACCCAGGGGCAGGCGGCGAGCGGCTGCGTGACCATCGCCTCGATGGAAGGCGTCGGCGCGATGCTGATCGCCCGGTCGGTCAAAGCGATCGCCGGCGTCCACCCGCAGATCGAGGTGCACCTGGTGACGACCTCGAACTATGTCGATCTCACCAAGCGCGAGGCCGACATCTTCGTGAGCTTCTTCAAGCCGCCGGCCGCCTCGCTCGCGACGCGCAAGGTGGCGGACGTTCATTTCTATCTCTATGCCAGCGACGACTATCTGCAGGGCCGCGAGGTGATGGACCCCGACGACCTGAAGGACGACCTCTTCATCGGCTATATCGACGATCCGATCTACCTGCCGTCCGCGCGGTGGCTGGAGGACATCGTCCCCGAGGCCCGCATCGGCTTCAGGGCCACCAGCATGTTCTCGCAGATGTTCGCCGCCGAGGAAGGGCTCGGGATCGTGATGCTGCCGCCTTATGCCCGCGCGGAGACCTGGGGCCTGAAGCGGATCATTCCGCACCGGTTCGCGGTGGTGCCGATGTTCATCAGCGTGCAGCAGGACCTGCAGTTCCTGCCCCATATCCGGGCCGTGCACGATTCTCTGCTCGCCTATCTCGGCGAGACGGTGAGCTGCTGAGAGCGCGTCGCGACGGCGGGGCCGGCATCGGGCAGTCCGATGCCGGGTGGTCAGGCGATGCCGAAATAGGCCTTCTTCATCTCCGCGTCGTTGAGCAACGCGTCCGAGGTGCCGTGCGCGACGACCGAGCCCTGGCTGATCACATAGCCATAGTCCGCGATGGCCAGCGTTTGCCGGACGTTCTGCTCGACGAGCAGGATGGAGACGCCGGTCTTGTTGATCTCGCGGATGATGGCGAAGGAATCGCGCACCAGCGCCGGCGACAGGCCGAGCGAGGGCTCGTCGATCAGGAGGATGCGCGGCTCGCTCATCAGGGCGCGACCGATGGACACCATGGCCTGCTCGCCGCCCGACATCGTGCCGGCGAACTGCTGCCGGCGCTCCGCCAGCCGTGGGAAGGTCTGGTAGACCCGGTCCAGGCGCTGGCCGATCAGGCGCTTGTCGGCGACGAGATAGGCGCCGACGCGCAGGTTCTCCTCGACCGTCATCTTGGGAAACAGCTTGCGCCCTTCGGGCACGCAGCCGACGCCCCGGCTGATGCGGGCATGGGGTGAGAGCCCGCTCAAGGGTTCGCCGTCGAGCACGATGCGGCCGGCAGAGGCGGGCAGCAGGCCGATGATCGCGCGGATCAGCGAGGTCTTGCCGGCGCCGTTTGCGCCGAGGATGCAGGTGATGGCGCCGGGCCTTGCCGCGATCGAGACGGCATTGAGAACCTGGGCGCTGCCATAGGAGGCGGAGATGTTTTCGGTGATCAGGCTTCCCGTCATGACGTTCCCAGATAGGCCTCCTGGACCCAAGGATCGGCCACGACCTCGTCGAACGTGCCGTCGGCGACCTTCCGGCCGTAGTTCAGGACGATGCAGCGCTCGGCGACGCGCTGCATGAGGTCCATTTCGTGCTCGATGATGATGATGCTCATCCGCGGATTGCCGCGCCTGACCTTGAGGATGTCCGCCATGAATTCGTGGGTTTCATCGGGGGTCATGCCGGCGGAGGGTTCGTCCAGAAGCAGAAGGCGCGGCTCGCCGATGAGCGCGCGGCAGACCTCGATCCTGCGGCGGTCGATCATGTTCAGCCGGTGCAGCGGCTCGAAAATCCGGTCCGCCAACGGCGCGCTGAAGGTCGCGAGAAGGTCGCGCACACGCTCGTGATTGCTCCGGACGGCCTCAGCGAACGCACCGCGCCGCAGGAGATTGCCAATGAGGCCGAGGTCCAGCGCGTTCTGCCGACCGATCGCCACATTGTCGAAGACCGACAGCGACAGGCAGAGGCGCGAGCGCTGGAACGTGCGGGTGACGCCGCGCCGGTAGACGTGGCGGGGCTGGAGCCCGGTCATGTCCTGGCCGTCGAGGAGGATGCGGCCGCCGGCCGTCCGGCAAAGCCCGGTGAGAGCATTGAAGAAGGTCGTCTTGCCCGAGCCGTTCGGGCCGATCAAGCCGATGATGACCCCCTCGCCGAAATCGAGGGACAGTTTGTCGAGGGCCTGCAGCCCGCCGAAACGGACCGAGACCTCCTGGGCTGAGAACAGCTGCGTCATTGCGCGACCTCCTTTCGGAATTGCCGGAGGGCGCGCGGGAACAGGCCGCTTGGGCGGAAGCGGAGCACGAGCACGACGAGCACGGCGAAGGCGAGGATGCGGAACTCGCCGATTTCCTGCAGCTTTTCCGGAATCACGACGACGAGGATCGCCGCGGGAATGATCGCCCAGAGATTGCCGAGCCCGCCGAGCACGATGATCGACAGCATGATGAGGGAATCCGAGAAGGTGAAATTGCTCGGCGCGATGAAGTTCTGCATCATCGCGAAGAGGGCGCCGGCAACCCCGATCACGAAGTTGCCGACGACGAAGGCCATGATCCGCCAATAGGCGACATTGATGCCGAAGACGGCGGCGCCGATCGGATCCTCGCGGACCGCGTCGAAATTGATGCCGATCCAGCTCTTTTCGAGATTGCGCGCCAGGAGGAAGAAGACGGCGAAGACCGCGAGGGCGAACAGCACGTAGTTGAGGTAGAACGAAGCCTGCAGGGCGCCGACCTCGATGCCGCTGGCAAGCGATTGCCCGGCAATGCTCGCGCCTTCCACTTTCAGGCCCTGGGGGCCGCCGAGCGTCGGATTGACCTCCAGAAAGCTGCGGAAGAGCAGGCCGAAGGCGATGGTGATCAGCGCGGCATAGTGGCCCCTGGTCCTCAGCACGGGAAGGATCAGGACGGCGCCGATGACTGCAGCCGCGGCACCGCCGGCCAGCAGGATCAGCAGCGAGGGCACGCCCCAGCCGCCGAGGACGGCGGCGGTGTATCCGCCGATTCCGAAGAATGCCGCGCCCGCGAAGTTGATGACGCCGGCATAGCCGAACTGGATGGTCAGGCCGATGCAGGCAAGGCTGTAGATCAGCACGGTCGCCAGCATCATGAGCGGAAAATGCTCGGCATGGAGCGCCAGGCCAACGGCGAGGCCGCCGAGCGGAATCAGCAGGACGACCCAGGCGCCGGACTCGTTCAAGGTCGCGGCGAAGCCGCGGCCGATGCCGAGGCGGGACAGCGCCGCGGCGAGCGCCGCGGCCGCCACCGCGGCTCCGGCCACGAGCCACTGGCTCTCGGCCATGAGGATGGTGCCGGCCAGACCGATCGCGAGGGTGGCGATCGACAGGAATTGGATCATGTTTCTCGTGGTCATCGTCTACACCCGCTCGCTGTAGCGTTCGGCAATGAGACCGGTCGGCCAGATCGTCATGGTGAGGATGACAGCGGCGAAGGCGAAGACGTCGCGATAGCCGCTGGCGTCCGGAAAGAACACGACCCACAGCGTCTGCAGCGCCGCGAAGGTGAAGCCGCCGATGATCGCGCCCCAGATGCTGCCGAGCCCGCCGACGACGGCGGCGGAGAAGCCGATGACGCCGAGAAGCAGGCCGACGCTGAAATTGACCTCGCTGTAGTAGATGCCGTGCATGACGCCGGCGGTACCGGCCAGCATCGAACCGAGCGCGAAGGTCGCGAGCACGATCCGCTGGAACGGAATGCCCATCGCCTGGGCGGTGTCCCCGTCCTGGGCGACCGCGCGGATCGCGAGGCCGAGCCTGGTGTGGCGGATCACCCAGTGGGTGAGGAGAACGACCGTGAAGCCGAGAACGAGCAGGATCAGGCTGTCGAGGCGGAAGAACACCGGACCGATCTCGATCGGGGTCTTGGGCAGAAGCGTCGGAAACGCCTTCGGATTGGCGCCGTTCGGATAGAACAGGCGGATCGCCTCGCGGATCGCGGTGCCGATCATCAGCGTCATCAGCAGGATGTTGAAGCTGGACGCGTTGCGCATCGGGATGACGAAGACCTTGCCGATGAGCATGCCGGCCGCACCGGTGACGATGCAGGCGGCGAGCAGCACGACGACCAGACCGACGACGGGAAGGTCGAGGCCGACGGACTGGAGCGCCAGAAAGGCGACCAGGCCGGAAAAGGCCCCGAGCGTCAGGACATCGCCGTGCGAGAACTTGATGATGTCGAGGACGCCGAAGAACAGGGTGAAGCCGACGGCGACGAGCGCGTACATGATGCCGAGAACGGCGCCGTTGAGGACATATTCGAACAGAATTGCCATTGCCTGGACCTTCTCTTCTAGAGGCCCTTCAGGCGGCGCTGGCCGCTGGCATACTGGCTGTCCTCCCAGCGCACCCAGTGGCCGTCCTGCGCGACATATTTGGTGGAGACGACGCTGTGGTGGCGGTGATCGTCGAAGGTGATCGGCCCGGTGATGGTTTCGTAGTTGCGGGTCGCATTCAGGATCTCGCGAACCTTGGTCCGGTCCGGTCCGACCCGCTCGATGGCCGCCATGATGAGATCGGCGGCGACGAAGGCATAGGGACCATAGGGCTCGGCGGGATCGGTGAAGCCGGCCTTGCGGTACTCCTCGACGAAGAGCCGCCCGCCGGGCAGGCTTTCGGCTGGCGCCCCGTTATGGAACGCGATGGTTCCTTCCGCGGTCGGGGCGAGCGCTTCCAGGTACGAGGCGGACATGATGCCGGAGACGCCGGCGAACTGGACGTTGACGCCGAGCCGCTCCATCTGCGAGCGGATGCGGACGCCGAGCGGCGTCAAGCCCGCGAAGACGACCACGGCCGGCTGGATCTCCTTGATCTTGAGCAGCTCGGCCGAGAAGTCCTGCTGGTCGGCGCCGACGCCGAAGGTGCCGGCGAGCTGCGCGTCGCTCTCCGCCATCCGCTCCTTGAAAAAACGCAGAAGGCCGTTGCCGTAGTCGGTCGTGTCGTGGACGATGACCCACTTCCTGTAGCCGAGCCCGGTCAGAAAACGCGTCGCGACGCGGGTCTCGTCGAGCATCGAGCCGTTGACGCGGTGGATCTCCCGGTAGTCGTTGCCATAGGTGATCGCGGGCAGGATGGCGCCCCAGACGACCACGGGCAGCTTGAAGCGATGGTAGACGTCGACCGCCGCGATCGCCACGGCGGAGCAGTAATGCGTCACGCCGGCGACGATGTGCCGGTCTGTCGCGGCGCGTGTCGCCACCTGGATGCCGACATTGGGCTTGCACTCGTCGTCGAGGGTGACGAGCTGATAGGCGTATTTCGAGGCAGGATTGGCGTTGCGCAGCCGCACCGCCAGTTCCGCCGAGTTGCGGCCGCCAACGCCGGCGGCGGAATTGCCGCCCGACAGCGGGCCGATGAAGGCGATCCTGACCGTCTGTTTCGGCTGCTGCGCGCGAAGGGCGCCGGTTCCGGCCAATAGGGTTCCGGTCGCTGCCGCCATGGCCTTGAGCACTGTCCGGCGTAACATGGTGTCCTCCCTTGTCTTGCGACGATGGTGCGTTTCTCTCCCGATCCCGGCGGGCTTGCCCGACGGGTTGCTTCTGCGCTGACTTTTCGAGGTCATTTCGCTGATGCGGCGCCTGTCCGGGCGATCCCGGTGCGGCATGCATGTCTTGCCGGCTGCCCGCCGTGCAGCGGACAGCGATGCCTTCTGTCCACGGGCTTCCGCCGCGCCGGTTTCCGGTCCGGGCGAAGGCCTGCCGCGCATGCCGGGAACGGGGTGTTCCACCGGCGGACGGCAAGGCCACCGGCTATTTTGCCGCCGCCTTGATCTCGGCCACCAGTTCGGCCACGCGCTGGGGGCTCGCGCCCTGGACGCGGGCGTTGACGCGGGTGGTGCCGAAGCCGACGAAGAGGGCGATTTCTTTCGGACCGGGCGCACCCGGGATGGTCACCGTCGTGGCGTCCATGGCGTCGTAGTCCCAGGCCTCGTCCGCGCCGCCGAAGATCACGTCGATTGCGGTTCCGGCCGCGGCGACCTTGGCATTGCCGGGGATCAGGGCCGGGCCGGCGCCAAGGCCGCGCCGCATGGCAAGTCCGATGCGCGGATGGATCAGGGCCGCGCCGTGCTCGTTCTCGCCATCGGTGCCGACGATGACGGCCTTGCCGTAGGCGCGCGGGCGCTCCACGCCGGTAAAGCGCTCGAGCGCGCGCCGGGTGAGCAAGGTGCCGATTTCGACGGAGATCTCGGCGAGTCGGGCGAGGTCCTCCTCCGATGCCTTGCCCTTCCCGGCGAACGGATTGGCGAAAACCGCGCCCGCGACGACATGCCGGGTCAGCCGGTCGGCCGGGCTGTTCGCTTCGGACAGAATGTCGCGCTCGAAGAGATGGAGTTGGCGAATGCTCGCCGTCGTCGCGCCGTCAGCCATGCTTTTTTCCTCCTGCAGCCTTGGTCAACCCGCCCCGAAGAGGCGGCGTGGCGATGGAGGCTATGGAGGGGATGGGACGCTGTCAGGCTGGAAGAACGCATGGACGCTTGCAGAATTGCCGTCTGGATTTGCGCCGACCGACAGCCTTCTTCTCCTGCAGCGAAATGCTCATGTGCGGCCGCTCGTCTTTGTGCCTTGCAGCATTTCAGGTCGGCAAGGAGGAATGAGCATGAATATGGCGGTGACGTCGGCGATCACCCTAATCGGCCACTGGATCAACGGTCAGGCCGTCGCCGGGACGACCGGCCGGACGTCCGATGTCTACAATCCCGCAACCGGCGCCGTCGGGGCACGGGTCGCTCTTGCGAGCCCCGCGGCGGTCGATGCCGCGGTTGCCGCCGCCAAGGCCGCGTTCCCCGCCTGGTCGGAAACGCCGCCGCTGCGCCGTGCGCGCATCCTGTTCAAGTTCAAGGAACTGCTCGACCAGCATCACGACCGCCTGGCTGACATCATCACCCGCGAGCACGGCAAGGTGTTCTCGGATGCGAAAGGCGAGGTGACGCGCGGGATCGAGGTCGTCGAGTTCGCGACCGGCATCCCCAACCTGCTCAAGACGGAGTTCACCGACAATATCGGCGGCGGCATCGACAACTGGAACCTGCGCCAGCCGCTGGGCGTGGTTGCCGGCATCACGCCGTTCAATTTTCCGGTCATGGTGCCGATGTGGATGTTCCCGGTCGCGCTCGCGGCCGGCAATACCTTCGTGCTCAAGCCCTCCGAGCGGGACCCCTCGGCGAGCCTGCTGCTCGCGCAACTGCTGAAGGAAGCCGGCCTGCCCGACGACGTGTTCAACGTCGTCCAGGGCGACAAGGTCGCGGTCGACGCGCTGATTGCCCATCCCGATGTCGAGGCACTGTCCTTCGTCGGTTCGACGCCCATCGCCGAATATATCTATGCCGAGGGCACGCGCCGGGGAAAGCGCGTGCAGGCCCTGGGCGGCGCGAAGAACCACCTCGTGGTGATGCCGGATGCCGATCTCGACCAGGTGGTCGACGCCCTCGTCGGCGCCGCCTATGGCTCCGCCGGCGAGCGCTGCATGGCGATCTCGGTCGCGGTGGCGGTGGGCGATGTCGCCGACGAGCTCGTGCCGCGCCTTGCGGAACGCGCGCGCACGCTGAATATCGGCAGCGGGCTGGACGCGCAGGTCGAGATGGGCCCGCTCGTCACCCAGGCCCACAAGGCCAAGGTCGAAGGCTATATTGCCGCCGGCATCGACGAGGGCGCGGCGCTGATCATCGACGGCCGCGGCTGCAAGGTCGAAGGCCACGAGGACGGGTTCTTCGTCGGCGGGACCCTGTTCGACCACGTCAGCCCCGACATGACGATCTACAGGGAAGAGATCTTCGGGCCGGTCCTGTGCGTCGTGCGCGTCAAGGAATTCGCCGAAGCGGTGGCCCTGATCAACGCCCACGAATTCGGCAACGGCGTATCGTGCTACACCAGCGACGGCGCCGTCGCGCGCGCCTTCTCGCGGCAGATCAAGGTGGGCATGGTCGGCATCAACGTGCCGATCCCGGTGCCGATGGCCTGGCATTCCTTCGGCGGCTGGAAGCGGTCGCTGTTCGGTGACCACCATGCCTATGGCGAGGAGGGCATCCGCTTCTACACGCGCTACAAGAGCATCATGCAGCGCTGGCCGGATTCGATTGCCAAGGGCGCCGAGTTCACGATGCCCGTCGCGAAGTGAGCGGCCCGCCGCGAGCGGCGAAGAGCCCGCTTCCGGATCGCCCGCGCCGCCATGGCGCGGGCGTCGAAGGCTTGCGGAAAGGGCGGGGCCTCAGGCCCATTCGCCCTTGCGGAACACCGGCACGCGGCCGCCGTCGGCGGTGAGGCCGTCGATGTCGATCTCGCCCGAGCCGATCATCCAGTCGATGTGGATGAGGCTCTTGTTGCCGCCCTGGGCGGCGATCTGGTCGGGCGTCAGATTGGCGCCGTCGACGAAACATTTCGAATAGCACTGACCGAGCGCGATGTGGCAGGCGGCGTTCTCGTCGAACAGCGTGTTGAAGAACAGGAGCCCGCTCTTCGAGATCGGCGAGGAATGGGGCACCAGCGCCACCTCGCCGAGGCGGCGTGCGCCCTCGTCGCTGTCGAGCACCTTGCCGAGCACCTCGCTGCCGCGGCTGGCGCGGGCCTCGACGATCCGGCCGGCCTCGAACCTGACCTCGATATTGTCGATCAGCGTGCCCTGATAGGACAGCGGCTTGGTGCTGCGGACGCGGCCCTCGACGCGCCGGGCGTGCGGGGTGGTGAACACCTCCTCGGTCGGGATGTTCGGGTTGCAGACGATGCCGTTCTTGGCCTTGGACGCGCCGCCCTGCCATTCATGGCCGTCGGCGAGCCCGACCGTGAGATCGGTGCCCGGGCCGGAGAAATGCAGGGCCTGGAAACGATGGCCGTTCAGCCAGGCGGTGCGCCTGCCGAGATTGGTGTTGTGCGCGGTCCAGGCGCCGACGGGATCGTCGGTATCGACGCGCGAGGCGGCGAAGATCGCCTCGGCCAGCTTGCCGACCGCCACGTCCTCCGGCTCGCCCGGGAAGACCTGGGCCGCCCAGGCGGCGCCGGGATAGGCGACGATGTTCCAGTTGATGTCGAAATTGACGATGCGCTCCAGCGCCGGCTGATAGGCGAGGGAATTGGCCTTGTTGGCGCGCGCGACCTTGGCCGGATCCTCGCCGGCGAGCAGCATGGGATTGTCGCCGACGATGGCGAGCCGGGCGGTGTTGGCGGCGAAGGCCTTGGCCGCACCCTCATGCAGCCAGCCGGCGGCACGGTCGAAGCTCGCATCGGCGCCGTAACGGTACCGCGCCAGGGTCACCTGCTCGTCGGAGAGGATCGGCGTGACCAGGCCGGCGCCGGCCCGGTAGGCATGTTCGGCGATGCGGCGCACCAGCGGCAGGGCCGCGACCGGCGAGGTCATGAACAGGTCCTGGCCGGGAGCGAGCTGCAAGCCGATCCTGACCGCGACCTCGGCGAGCCGGTCGAGTTTTTTCGGGTCGATCGAAGCCGGGGTGTCCTGTGCCTGACGCGTCATGCCGTACTGTCCTGTCGATGAAACACCAAAGGGGCCGCCGCCATGTCGATCGTCGATGCCGCGTGGCGATCGAGCCGAAGCAGGCGTCCGGAACCGGACTCTAGCGTGAATCGTCCGGCCCGGCCATGCGGGCACCGCCCGGTGCTCATCCGAGCCGCAGCAGGGGCACCGCCGCGGCGGCCAGCAGCACGGCAATGACACGGGTCGGCGTGAACGGCTCCTTCAGCCAGATGACCGCGATCAGGATCGCGAAGACGGCGCTGGTGTCGCGCAGGGCCGATGCCGCGGCGATCGGCGCGTTGCTCCACACCCAGAGGATGAGCAGGTAGGAGGCCATCGAGGCGAGGGCGGCGGGCGCGGCGACCAGCCACTGGCCGTCGAGCTGGCGCCAGGGAGCGCCGACATGGCGCTGGTGCCAGCACATGGCCGCGGCATTGGTGATCGAGACGGCAAAGCCGTAGGCGACGGGCGAGCCGGCCGCGCGCACGCCCTGCGCGTCGCACAGCACATAGGCCGCGGTGCCAAGGCCCGCGGCGAGCGTCCAGCCGAGCGCCTTGGGGCTCAAGGCCTTGCCGCGCGTCGCGTCATAGGCGAGCGCGGCGAGCGAGAGGATGATGACGATCACGCCGGCGAGGGCGTAGGAGCCGATGCGGTCGCCGGCGATCGCGGCGGCCAGGGGCACGACCATGAGCACGGCCAGGGCCCGCACCATGGGATAGACGATGCCGAAACCGCCGAACGCATAGGCGCGCAGGAGCGCGCGCACCGTCACGACATTGATCAGGGTCGAGCCGACGAGCCAGGGCCAGGAGGCGCGGGCCGGCAGGCCGGTGACGGCCAGGCCCGGCACCACCAGAACGGCCCCGATCAGCATCTGCGCGGTCATGGCCCGGGACGGCTCGCGGCTTGCCTTGACCGCGGCGTTCCAGCCAGCATGGAGCAGCGCGCTCAGGAGAGCCGCGCCGACGTGGATCAGATCCATCGGCGCGCCGCTCGATCTCCGGGGCGGTCGATCGGTCCGGTCATTACGTTCTCCAATATAAGAGACATCATTCTCTTATGTTGGAGAGCGGGTCAAGGCACGTGTCACGCGCCTTTGATTGCATGCCACAGGGAGCACGCTATCGTCACCGCGCCCTTGCCAAGGATCTTCCCGATGACCGATCTCTCCGCCTTCCCGATTACCCGCCGCTGGCCGGCGAGCCATCCCGACCGGCTGCAGCTCTATTCGCTGCCGACGCCGAACGGCGTCAAGGTGTCCATCATGCTGGAGGAGATCGGCCTGCCTTATGAGCCGCATCTCATCGACATCGGCAAGAACGAGACCTGGGGGCCGGAATTCCTGTCGCTCAATCCGAACGGCAAGATCCCCGCCATCATCGATCCCGACGGTCCCGGCGGCAAGCCGATCGGCCTGTTCGAGTCGGGGGCCATTCTGCTCTATCTCGCCGAGAAGACCGGCAAGCTGCTGCCGGCCGATCCGGCGCGGCGCTACGAAACCATCCAGTGGGTGTTCTTCCAGATGGCGGCGGTCGGCCCGATGTTCGGCCAGGTCGGCTATTTCTTCAAATTCGCCGGCCGCGAGATCGAGGACAAACGGCCGCTGGCGCGCTATCGCGACGAATCGAAACGCCTGCTGGGCGTGCTCGAGACCCGGCTCGAAGGCCGGCAGTGGATCATGGGCGACGACTATACGATCGCCGACATTTCCCTGCTCGGCTGGGTGCGCAACCTGATCGGCTTCTACGGCGCGCGCGACATCGTCGAATACGACAAGCTCAAGCTGGTCCCGGGCTGGCTCGAGCGCGGGCTGGCGCGCCCGGCGGTGCAGCGCGGCCTGGAGATCCCGAAACGGCCGTGAGGCGGAAAGCGCGCGGACGTCAGGCCGCGCCCGCCACCTGCGCCTGCCGACGCTGCAGATAGCGCCTGACGGCCGGGTCGGTGGTCAGTCCGATGGCGAGCGTGAAGGCCTCCGCCGCCTCGGCCGAACGGCTGGCGCGGGCGCAGAGATGGGCGCGGGCCGCCCAGTAGGGCTGGTAGCCGGCAAGCCGCGGGTCGGTGCCGGCGAGATCGAGCGCGGCGAGCGCGGCAGCCGGGCCGTCGCGTTCGCCGAGAGCCACGGCACGGTTGAGCGCGACCACGGGCGAGGGCGCGATCTCGCCGAGAATGTCGTAGAGCGCGACGATGGCCGGCCAGGTCGCCGCGCCGGCCAGGCGCCGTGCCGCATGGGCCGACTGGATGGCCGCCTCGATCTGGCACCGGCCGCTCGGGCCGGAGGCGCTCGCCGCCGACAGCAGCGCCTCGGCCTGGTCGATCATGGCGAGATTCCAGAGCCGTATGTCCTGCTCTTCCAGCGGCACATAGGCGCCGTCGGCATCGCGCCGCGCCGCGCGCCGGGCTTCGGTGTGCAGCATCAGGGCGAGCACGCCCTTGGCCTCGGGCTCGTCGGGCATCAGCGCCACGATGACCCGGCCGAGCCAGATCGCCTCGTCGGCGAGCTGCGAGGCCGCGGCATCGTCTGTATCCGACCAGCCCTTCGTATAGGCGGCATAGACGGCCGCGAGCACGGCATCGAGCCGCTCGGGCAGCTCCCGGCTCTCGGGCACATCGAAGGCGATGCCGGCATCCTTCAGGCGTGCCTTGGCCCTGACCAACCGCTGGCCCATCGTGGCCGGCGGCACCAGGAAGGCCGAGGCGATCTCCGCGGCGGTCAGGCCGAGAATGGTCTGCAGGATCAGCGGCGTGCGGATGCCCGGCTCGATCGCCGGATGGGCGCATGCGAACATCAGGGCGAGGCGCCGGTCGGGAATGTCGTCCGACAGCGCGCTGGCGGCATCGAGCTCCTCGGCGATCAGCCTGACATCCCGCGCATGGGCCAGGCCCGTCGCACGCCGCCGCAAGGCATCGGTGCTGCGCCGGCGCGCCACCGTCAGCAGCCAGGCATCGGGATTGTCGGGAACGCCGTTCTCCGGCCATTGCTGCAGCGCCGCCGCGAAGGCGTCGGCGAGCGCGTCCTCGGCGCCGGCGACATCGCGCGTCCGTGCCGCCAGAAATGCGACGAGCCGGCCGTAGCTCTCGCGCGCGGCCCGCTCGACCGCGCGCCGGGCCGCCGCATCCGGGTTCGATTCATCGCCGCTGCCACTCATGTGCAATCATAGACCGCGATCTGGCGGATCTCGATGCTGCCCCAGGTGGCCGCGGGGCAGCGCGCCGCCCATTGGCGCGCCGCGTCCATGTCGCGCGCCTCGATGATGAAATAGCCGCCGAACTGCTCGCGGGTCTCGGCGTAGGGGCCATCATGGACCTTCAGCTCGCCGTCCTCCAGGCGGATGGTGCAGCCTTTCGTCGTCGGCGTCAGCGCCTGGGTCGCGACGAAGGCGCCGGCCTTCCTCAAGGCTTCGGCATAGGCGGTCATCTGGCCCATATAGCCGCGCATCCGCTCCGGCGGGATCGCCGCGCCCGCGGCCTCGTCGGCATAGAGCATCAGGAGATATTGCATGTCGCTCGTCCTCTGATCGACCCGCCACGGCGGGGGGCAACACACTGTCGGGCGGCCGGGGCCGATTTCGACAGGGCGGCGCAGAAAATCGGGCCGGCGCCGGTTAGAGCGGCGGCAGGCGACGCCGGATCGGCTGCATCTTGACGATCGCGGTGTTGGTTTCGGCCTTCTCGACGATGCGCTCCAGGATCGGGTCGAGCTCGTCGATCGTGCGCAGGTGGAGGCGCGCGATGAAGCAGTCGTCGCCCGTCACCTTGTCGCATTCGGTGAAGGCCGGAATGTCCTGGATCAGCTTCTCGACGACATGCAGCTGGCCGGGCAGTGGCCGGATCCGGACGATCGCCTGCAGCATGTAGCCGAGCGCGCGCGGGTCGATGTCGACGGTGAAGGCGCGGATCACGCCGCGGTCCTCCAGGCGCCGCAGCCGGTCCGACACGCTCGGCGCGGAGAGCTGCACGCGGGCGGCGAGATCCTTCAGCGAGATGCGCGCATCGTCCACCAGGATGTCGACGATGCGCCTGTCGAGCTCGTCGATCATTGTGAAGACCTTTCCCCGACTTGGCCTTCAATTCGAAGGCTGGGAATGCCATTCGCTTTCCTTTGATCGTATCACGCGCCTGCGGCCTTGCCTATCCTTGCCGGAATCTCACGAGGGTGCCGCCAATGAACGACAGAAACCGGGGAATTGCCGAGATGACGACGGCCATGGCGCTGTCCGGCACGATCGGCTGGTTCGTGGTCGTGTCCGGCCGTCCAGTGACCGATGTGGTGTTCTGGCGTTGCCTGTTCGGCACGGCTGCCCTGGCTTTCGTCTGCGCAGCCATGGGGCTGCTGAGGCGCCACAGCCTGACCTGGCGCCAGGCCGGATTTGCCGCGCTCGGCGGCATGGCGATCGTCGCCAACTGGCTCCTCTTGTTCGCGGCCTATCCGCATGCCTCGATTTCGATCGCGACCGCGGTCTACAACACCCAGCCCTTCATGCTGGTCGGCCTCGGCATGCTGTTCCTCGGCGAGCGGCCGACGGCGAGCCAGTTCGCCTGGCTCGGCATCGCCTTTGCCGGCGTACTGGCGGTCGCCGAAGCGCGCACGGGCGGTGGCGCCGGCGGCAATTATCTCGTGGGCATCGCGCTCGCGCTCGGCGCGGCCTTCTTCTATGCGCTGGCGGCCTTCGTCGCCAAGCAGCTCAGGGGCGTCGCGCCGCACCTGATCACGCTGATCCAGGTCGCGGTCGGCGCGGCGCTGCTGCTGCCCTTTGCCGAGCTCGGCCAGCCGCCGGCGAGCCTCGGCTCCTGGGCGGCGCTGGCAACGCTCGGCGCGGTCCATACCGGCATCGTCTTCGTGCTGCTCTACGGCGCGATCCAGAAGCTGCCCACCAATCTGGCCGGCGCCCTGTCCTTCGTCTATCCGCTCGTCGCGGTGCTGGTCGATGTGTTCGCCTTCGGCCAGCGCCTCGCGCCGCTGCAGATGGCCGGGGGCGCGGCCATCCTCGTCGCGGCGGCCGGCATGACGCTCGGCTGGTCGTTCCGCCGGCAGGCCCCGGCGGCTGCCGGACCGGCCCCGGACGGAGCCGTCTCGTCGCGCTCCTGACCGGGGCGGTCGCAGGCGCGGCTCCGCGCTTGCGTTCGCCCGTCCGGGGCTGCAAGGCTGCGGCACGGCGTGCGAGGCCGACCGGCGGGAGGCGAGGGCGATTGGCGAGGGGCGAGTTCCGGATCAGGCGCTGCGTGGTGCCGGGCGTCATGGCCGTCGAGGCGACGAGCCGCCATGTCTTTCCCAAACATTGGCACGACCAGTTCGGCGTCGGCGTCATCCTCGCCGGCGCCCAGCGTTCGCTCAGCGGCCGCGGCACGGTCGAAGCCGGGGCGGGCGACCTGATCACGGTCAACCCCGGCGAGGTCCACGACGGCGCGCCGATCGGCGAGGCCGGGCGGACCTGGCGCATGCTCTATTTCGACCCGCCGGTGATCGCGGCGGCCGTCCGCGACGTGGCGAGGCCGGCTGCCGCCGAGTTCGCCAGCCCCGCCTTCAGCCATCCCGGCATGGCGGTCCTGTTCGGCCGGCTCTATGCCGCCATGACGACCGACGCGGTCGAGATGCTCGGCCGTGACGAGCTGATGCTGGCGCTGGCGGCAGGGCTTCTCGCCGCGCCGCAAGCGGCTGCGCCGCGCGGGGCGGCCGCGCCGATCGACCGGGCCCGCAGCCTGATCGACGATGCGCCGGCCCGGACGGTGACGCTTGCGGCGCTCGCCCGCGCGGCCGGCCTCAGCCGCTTCCAGGTGCTGAGGGGCTTCGTGCGGGCGACCGGGCTGACGCCGCATGCCTATCTCATGCAGCAGCGCATTGCCCTGGCCCGCCGGCTGATCGCGGCCGGCACGGGCCTCGCCGAGGCGGCGGCGGCCAGCGGCTTCGCCGACCAGAGCCATATGACGCGCCTCTTCGTCCGCACCTTCGGCCTGTCGCCGGGGCGCTATGCGGCCGCGCTTGGCTGACGGGCCTGCAATCGCGTTCAAGACGCCGAGGGCCATTTCGGCGCTTCTGCCCGCGACGAGACGGAAAGGCAGGCCATGTCGCAGAGGCTCCAAGGCTATTTCTATCTGACGCTCGCCATGGTCACGGTCGGCAGTACCGTGGTGGCGAGCAAGGTGATCGCGGCGGGCATGCCGCCCTTCGCCGCGACCGCGCTGCGCTTCGCCGTGGCGCTGCCGGTCTTCGTCGTGCTCATGCGGCTAGCCGGTGCGGCGCGGCCGAAGCTCGAAGCGCGCGACTGGGCCATCATGGTGCTCCAGT